>JAZRYT010000179.1:0-70970 GCA_045600905.1 Bacteroidales bacterium | reverse complement strand
TTAATCATAAAAAACTTAAATTATGGAATTACCTTTTGCAGAAGCGTGGAAAATCAAGATGGTTGAACCCATTAAGAAATCCACACGCGCAGAGCGCGAGAAGTGGCTTGAAGAAGCCCACAACAATATCTTTATGTTGAAATCGGAACAAGTATATATAGATTTATGTACTGATTCAGGCACGGGTGCAATGAGTGACAAGCAATGGAGTGCTATGATGATGGGTGATGAAAGTTATGCTGGAGCCCGTTCTTTCTTCCATTTCAAAGATGCCGTGACTGAAATCACAGGTTTTCCATATGTCATACCAACACACCAGGGACGTGCAGCAGAAAACGTGCTGTTCTCCTATCTCGTGAAACCAGGCATGGTTATCCCGGGTAACGCACATTTCGATACAACGAAGGGTCATATTGAAAGTCGTAAGGCATTTGCTATTGATGTGACTTGTGATGAAGCACACGATACCCAACTCGAAGTTCCTTTCAAGGGTAATGTGGGTCTTGAAAAACTTGAAAAAGTTTTGAAGGAAAATCAGGGCAATGTTCCTTTTATGGTTCTCACTGTGACAAACAATACCGTTGGTGGTCAGCCGGTTAGTATGCAGAATATCCGCGAAACTTGCGAACTCTGCCACAAATACGGTGTTCCCGTCAATATGGACAGCGCTCGTTTCATTGAAAATGCCTATTTCATCAAAACTCGCGAAAAAGGTTACGAAAACAAGACGATTGCTGAAATCGCTAAGGAAATGTTCAGCTACGCTGACTCTATGACAATGTCTGCTAAGAAGGACGGTCTTGTCAATATGGGTGGTTTCATCGCTACTCGCAAAGAAGATTGGTACGAAGGCGCCAAGAGATTCTGCATTCCATTCGAAGGCTTCTTGACATACGGAGGTATGAACGGCCGCGATATGGATGCTCTGGCAGTCGGTCTTCGCGAAAACCTGGAATTCGATATGATTGAAACCCGCGTTAAACAAGTTCAGTACCTGGCTGACAAATTGGATGAATACGGTATTCCTTACCAACGTCCTGCCGGTGGCCACGCCATCTTCGTAGATGCAGACAAAGTCCTCACAAATATTCCGAAAGAAGAATTCCCAGCTCAAACCCTGACTTGCGAACTCTATCTCGAAGCAGGTATCCGTGCTTGCGAAATCGGTTACGTCCTCGCTGACCGCGATCCTGTGACCCGTGAAAATCGTTTCGGCGGCCTTGATTTTGTACGTTTGTGCATCCCTCGTCGTGTTTATACAAACAACCACATGGATGTTATCGCAGCTGCTTTGAAGAATGTTTACGATCGTCGCGACACTATCAAACGCGGTCTCGAAATCACTTGGGAAGCTGAATTGATGCGTCACTTCACCTGCCAATTTAGAAGATTGAAATAATATTCGTTCATATATAAAAGTGAGGAATCAGAAATGATTTCTCACTTTTTCTTTTTATAACCTTAGAATTATGCTGATTGTAGGAGATGTTCTCGTTTCTGACGAGTTGATAGACAAATGTTTCTGTTGCGACTTGTCCGTTTGCAAGGGCACGTGCTGCATTGAAGGCGACGCGGGCGCTCCTGTGGCCCCTGACGAGGTGGCCGAACTGACGGAATATTATCCCACATTCAAAAAATATATGACGGAAGAAGGTGTTGCCACCATAGAGGAACTTGGCGATACTTTCTCGTTCAATGGTGCCGGAGAGTTTGAAACCCCATTGGTGCCCAGCAACAAGGCTTGCGCTTTTGTCTATTATGAAAACGGAATGACGATGTGCGCCATAGAAAAGGCCTTCTTGAAAGGTGAAATTCCTTTCCGCAAACCCATCTCGTGCTATCTTTATCCCATTAGGGCGAGCAGGGTGGGGAAGTACATAGCCCTGAATTACCATCATTGGGATATCTGCCAGTGCGCCCGCACAAAAGGCAATGAATTGCAGCTCCCGGCTTACAAGTTCCTGGAGGCACCCTTGATCCGTGCCTTCGGAGAAGAGTGGTATAAGGAATTGTGCGCGTTGGTAGAGACTGCACAGGCAGCGCAAACCGAATAAACCGCAGAGGACGCTGAGTCCCGCTGAGGAGAAAAATAAAATCTCCCATCCCCATTTTCGCATAGTCATTTCTCATTAGCCATAACGGGATAACCATTCCCCGTTCTTTCCTTCCTACCTTTATATTTTCAAATTAACGTTTGTTAACAAAATCAATATACTGAAAATAAGGTTAATAACTTTGCGAGTTTTCAACAATGTAACGTCCGTATTGAAATAAATGTATATTTGCCGCCGCTTAAAAATAATGTGGTTTTGACTGGTGTCTCATTGTGTTCGCAATGCAACTTGTTGCTGATTACGGAGTTGTTAGGCGGACGATGGATCTGATAGCGAGAAACCGATTGTTGGAAAGCGAACATTTTTCTCCGATAATAATAAATCCAAATAGTAATGAAGAAAATTTTTACCCTTTTAATCACGTTGCTGTTGTTGACAACAGTAGTTCTTGGACAGCATTATCAATTCCCGAACCCAACCTTTGATGAAGGTTCTTGGCATCATAGTGGTGCGAATGGCGGTGACCCGTATTTGTGGCATTCATACGCTGAAGGTACGGGAAATCTGATTGGACAATCTCAAAATAATGGTAATTCTGTTAATGTTCGATGTACGGGAAAAACAAACTATGGTTGTTGCCTTCCTTGTAGAAGTAAGTGGATTGTGATTGGCTCAATGGTTGTCAATGGTTCTATGACTGTGGGACAAGTGAGAGCGCAAGCGATAGGGAGTATTGGAAGTTTAGGACTTAGTAATGAGAATTATAATTTTGATAATTCAACATACAATTGGGAATTTTCAGGTATGCCAGATTCCATTTCCATATATGCTTGTTCTGCTTTTAAAAATGCACATCAGTCGTATATGAAAGTTGTTTTTCATAACGGATTAAACTGCTATGACCGGTCTACGGATGTAATAAATGCAGACAACAGTGTGGTGATTTGGGCAAAATGTGTGAAACCATTTACTCCCAATAATTTTTCTACTTCTGCTGATCATACGGTCACATCGTCAAATTATCGAAGAGAAGTTTTTTCTGTAGATTACGAATCTGTAGCAAGACCGAGTACTGGAACTAATTATATGTTGGCATCCTTTTCAACGAGTACAACTGTTGGTGGTGGTAATGCTATTGATAAGTTGTATTTGGATGAATTTCGTTGTATCTATGATAAAAGTTTGGCTTCATTGACTATTGGAGGAGTCGCCCAACCAGATTTGTTGGCAGCTTGTAATAATGCGGAATTTCTAACACACTATAATTTGACTCCAAATAATACCGGCGTGGTGGAATTGGATTGCTCTGCACCAGTTTGTTATTCTTCTATAGATGATTTTCCTGAGATTGAAGCGTCTCCTCGTTCTAGTCATATTTTATCTATTGAGAATAATGTGGATTTTTCAGGTGCATACCCTCGTGTCGAGATTACAGTTACTCACAATGATTATTCAACATTTACGTATATCATAAATTTAACTAATGCCCGTCAGACTCCGTCAGCTCCAGCCATCTCCGGTGCGACATCCGCCTGCGATGACGGTCAAGTTACTTTGACCGCCAATACGCCCAATGCTGTTTGGTACAGATGGGGTGAACAAGTTGGAACTGGAATCTCCTATAATGCCACTTTTAATGGACAACAGTCAATGATATACGAATATCAGTGCAAGGCATTTGTGGACGGCTGCTATAGTGAAGCCGCACAACACAGCATCGCGGTTGAATACGTGCAGACCCCGACCGTCAGCAATCCTACGCAGACGAACATCTGCGGCGGTGGCTCCACGTCCATTTCTGCTACGGGAACCAACCAGTTGTTCTATTGGTTGTTGGACGGCAATGTGGTGCAATCTTCTTCCACAGCAGCCAATTCCAATAGTTACACAACAACATTAAATCAGCCCGGAACTTATAATTATTATTGTTATACGATGAACTCAGCTTCCTCTTCTTGTAAAAGTGCCAATGTTCCTGTGCAAACCATTACGGTTCATCCGGCTGTTACAACTCCGATGAACATTCAAAATGCCACAGCTTGCTTTGGCCAGCCGGTGATGCTATCCGCCACACCTTCCGAAGGTGCGGTGTGTCGTTGGTATGCCCAATCCACGGGTGGAACTCCGCTTGCCACGGGCAATACCTATTCGCCCAACATTGAATCCGCTGGCAATTATCATTTCTATGTAAGCTCTTATAACAATACCACCCAATGTGAAAGCGAGCGTGCAGAGGTTTCTGCAACGGTCAACCAAAGTCCGGCGGCTCCTACAAATGTTTCTACGCCGATTACGCTTTGCGGTCCTGGCAGTGTGACGCTTGCTGCAACTCCAGCTGCGGGCGCATCATTAATTTGGTATGCTCAAACGCAAACCATCGGGAATACCTCTCCATTACAGGTTAGCAATATCGTTTCAGATACATCTTTCACGGTCGTTTCTGCTTTGAACGGTTGTGAAAGCTCCCCGGTGACCGTCCAAGTGACAATGGGTGCCGCTGTGAATGTTCCCACTGTGACGAATAATACGCATTGCGGCGCAGGCACTGTTACGCTGAGCGCCTCTTCCAACGAAGGCAATATTTACTGGTATGCCAACAACACTACGCAAGATGCTTTGGCTCAAGCTGTGAATACGTATGATGTGAATGTCGATAATGTAGTCAATACAGTGACAAGAACTTATTATGTCAGTGCACGCTCCCAATCAGGGTGTGCTTCTGATCGGGTCCCCGTAACGGCCACTTTCTATGCATTGCCGACTGCTCCGACAACCACTCCTGTGAACCATTGCGGTGCATACGAAAATCTTACGCTTTCATCTACTCCTAATGTCAATACCATTTGGTACAGTGATGCTCAGGGAGAACACGAATTGACTGGTACCAATGTTGATGTTGCAACAACGACTACATATTATGTGGCAGTGATGGATGAACATCAATGTAAGAGCGTTTTGACACCGTTGACTGTAAATATTCACTCGATTCCCGGACAGCCTGTAACCAACACTTCTGTTTGCAAACCTGCCGTCAATATTTCATTGACGGCTGAACCTGGCGAAAATGGTACAGATTGCCATTGGTTTACAGAACTGAACGGTACCCCAAGAAGTAATCCTTACCAAATCACCAGTGCCGGTACTTATTATGTGACTTCATTCAATGGCAATTGCGAAAGTGAACATGTGATGGTCACTGTGACTAATATTCCGAATGCTCCGTCTGCTAACGATGTGGCCTTGTGCGCTGCGGGCAATGCGACGTTGGCAGTTCAAAATCCCGCTTATGATTTAACTTATACTTGGTATGCTGATGCAGACCTCACACAAGTGATTGGAACAGGTAGCTCTTTGGATTATATGGTCTCTCAAAGCGGCTCCTATTACGTCACGGCCAAACGTGGTGGTTGTGAAAGTTCGGCTAAAATGGTTGTCGTAACCATTAAAGACCCCGTTCCCACACCGGAATTGGCTTCTGTAATGTATGCTTGTAATGGTACGGCTACGCTCCCCGCAAACTATAATTCCTACTCATTAATATGGAAAAATGTTGCGCAATCCGTTCTGCAAGATCTTGTCGTTAATGTCCCGGAAAGCAGTTCTTCCGTATATACGGCTTCCTATATGATTGATAATTGCGAAAGCCAGTCGGTGAGTGTCACGGTGTTCTATGCCGCTGTTCCCTCTATTACGAATGATGAAAATACGGCCCGTTGCGGCGCAGGCGTGGTGGAACTTTCCGCATCTGCCCCCAATAGCACGATTTATTGGTTTGAGAGCCAATCTGCCGCCAATGCTTTCACTGGTGTAGAAAGCGCGTTGGCTACGGGTGATGTCTTTTCTCCGTCCGTTAATAACACCAAGACATATTATATGCGTGCTGTCAGCGGTCAGGTCTGTCTTTCCACGGTGGCTTCCATCGTAGCTATAGTAAATAATAATAATGACAACCTGACAGTATCCAACATTACCAACTGCGGTGCCGGAACGTTCACCCTTACCGCAAGCGGCAGCAGCAATCAGCTGACGTGGTATGCTGACGCACAAGGCGAAAATACTGTCGAAAATACGCAGGAAGTTTCTGAAACGACGTCTTTCTATGTGGCTTCTACCGATGCCAATGGTTGTCGCAGTGCTTTGAAAAAACTCGATGTAACCATAAATGCTATTCCTGCGCAACCATCCGTCGCCAATGTGCCCGTTATTTGTGGCTCCGGTTCTGTGACGCTTTCCGCCACAACGGAAGAGGCAAACTGCCATACTCAATGGTACAATGCTTCTGAAGAAGAGTTGAGCCAAGGTACTTACCGAACCTTGACATTGAGAGAAACAACCCAATTCTTGGTTGCTTCCATTAATGATGCAACGCATTGCAAAAGTACCAAAACTCCAGTGACAGTTGTGGTCGGTTCCATTCCAGCTGTGCCGCAAGTCAACGCCAATACGAATTGTGGTCCGGGTAGCGTGGCGCTTTCCGCTGTGGCAGACAACGGTTGTGCTGTCGTTTGGTTCGCAGATGCCGCAACTGCCGATTCTGTTGCCGTTGGTGCAAACTTCGCCCCAGAACTCTCCCATACGACCACTTTCTACGCTGTTAATAAAAACCAGACGACAGGTTGTGCCAGCACACCTGCTGCCGTTACAGCGACTATCTTCCCAGTTTATACTGATGTGGTAGATAATCAGGTCGCTTGCGATGAATACGTCTGGGAAGGCGATTCTTATACAACAAGCGGACAATATACGAAGACACTCTCCACGGTGAATGGCTGTGACAGTATCGTTACGTTGAATTTGACCATTCGTCATTCCGCAACAACACATATTGACACAACGGTTTGTGACCAGTTCGTATGGAATGGCCAAACCTATACGGAATCCGATGTCTTAGCACACACATTTACCTCTTCTCATAATTGCGACAGCGTTGTTACAATCAACTTGACAGTGAAGAAATCCACAGCTTTTGCGGAAACTATGACCGTTTGTAGCAATGCACTGCCAATATTGTATAATGGAAGGGAATTCAGCCAAGCTGGAACCTATACCGTTACGATTCCGAATGCGGTTGGTTGTGACAGTGTGATTACGTTGACTTTGGTCGTTAATCCGCAACCTGCTGTGCCAACAGTGACAAATGCGGTAAGATGCGGCACCGGTACGGTGACTCTGATAGCTAATAGAGGCGCGAACGCTACCGAATGCAGATGGTATGCGGATGACCTATCATCTGTTGCCCTTTCCAATGAAAACAGATATCAGCCTTCATTGTCTGAAAACACCATTTATTTCGTGTCTTCTTATAATACCAATACGAATTGCGAAAGTGCGCGCGTGCCCGTTACAGCCACGGTCAATGCTATTCCCGTTGCTCCCGTCATTAGCAATCAGTCACGTTGCGGTAGTGGCGTCGTGACGCTCTCCGCTGAAATTGACGATAATGCTACAACTTGCCGTTGGTATAGAACTGCTTCAGCTACTACTTCTTTGCACGATGGCTTGACGTATGCCCCCAATGTGACTGCAGAACAATCTTTCTTCGTTGAAAGCTATAATGCCAATACGAATTGTGTTAGCACTACTCGTACGGAGGTGACGGCAACGGTCTATGACATCCCATCCGTCGCCGTGATTTCTCCAGTGTCCAATTGCGGCCCTGAAACGTTTGCCGTTGCTAAACCTACTACGGGCGACTACCGTTGGTATGATGCCACTATGAATCCTATGCAATTGCAATCCGATGATGACAATTATTATACGGGGTTGATTTCACAATCTTCTATTTTGAAAGTTACACATATTGAATCTCACGAAGACCTGGTTTGTGAAAGCGCTCCTTCCGATTTCAGTATTACCATTTATCCGGTTTATCAACCACAGACAATTTTTGATACCATTTGCCAAAATACGATTTATAACAATTACGGTGTTCAAGAAACTTTTGCACAGGCCGGTGACTATATTAGAGAACTCAATATAGTATCTTCCAATGGCTGCGACAGCATTGTGAATCTTTCTATTTGCGTGAAACCTGTGAAGCAGTATCGTTTCTCACATTCCGAATGTGATGCTTATACCTGGAATAATATTCGTTATTCGCAAAGTGGTACCTATACGCAAACCTTTACAGCCGCTAATGGTTGCGATTCAGTCGTCACCTTGGATTTGACGATTTTCCCGTCTGAAACTTCTGAGTTTAGCGCTTCAAATTGTGACAGCTACTCTTGGAATGATCAAACTTATACGCAATCTGGTGATTATGTGCAACATTTCAATACAGTGAATGGCTGCGATAGCGTCGTAACGCTTCATTTGACTATTTACAATTCAGTCGAACAGGATATTTATGAAACAGCTTGTAACAGCTATACTTGGAATAATGAAACCTATACTTCTACAGGAATCTATACACAATCATTTGAAACCGTTCATCATTGCGATAGCATCGTCAGACTTCATTTGACAGTCAACCACGGTGACCGCGTGGATTTGTATGACGTGGTTTGTGCCAATACCGCTTATAGCAAATATGGATTTTCCACGATGTTTACGCGCAGTGGTGATTACTTATTGGAACACGATGATGTTAACGTGAACGGCTGTGATAGCACCACCATCCTTCATTTAACCGTTTATCCTGTATATAATGAAAATGTATCCGAAGTGATTTGCGCTACGGCTCTTCCATATCGTTGGCGCAATAAAGTGATTGAAGAAGCCGGAGCCTACGTCTTTGAAGAAACTACCGTGAATGGCTGCGACAGTATTGTTACTTTGAATCTTTCCGTCAGCGATGCATACGTGACCAATTTGCAGGCTCATATCTGTCAGGGTGAGGTTTATAACCAAAACGGTTTCGATACGGCAGAACCAGGTGTCTATCAGTTGAATCTGACAGCTCACAATGGTTGTGACAGCGTGGTCATCTTGAACTTGTTCGTCCACGATTTGAATACTACTGAATTGTCTGATGCCGTTTGTCAAAACGAAGCATACAGTCGCTATGGCTTCCAAAATATTTCAACGGCGGAAGTCGGTACGTTTACCTACACACAGGTCGTTCCTACACAATATGGTTGTGACAGCACCGTGGTTCTCACACTGACGGTGAACCCCGTTTACGACTTGCAGTTTGCAGAAACGATTTGCTTGGGCGAACGCTATAATGAAAACGGATTTGATACGATGCCCCAAACGGCTGGTGTTTGCACTATGGTTGAAAATTTGATTACAGCCAACGGCTGCGACAGCATTCGCACCCTTACATTGAACGTGCTCCCGACGTATCGCCAATCTTTGACCATTGAGACTTGTGACAATGAGCCTTTCCAATTTGGCGATACACTTTTGACACAATCTACGCAGTATAGCTTCAACTTCCATACTGTGGCAGGTTGCGACAGTATCGTGGATTTGACCTTGATTGTTCATCCGACATTCAACCAGCAGGAATCTTTGACCATTTGCGAAAACGTACTTCCTTACGAATGGCGTGATACGGTCTTCGCTGTTGGTAGTCAAAGCGGCGTGATGACTTTCAATCGCCAAACCGTTAACGGCTGTGATAGCGTCGTTACCTTGACATTGACAGTGAATCCCAAGTATGACGTGAACGATACGGTTGACTTCTGCCAATCCAATACTACATACAACTACCACGGCTCCATCATTGATTTTTCCCAACCTGTCGCTATGACGGCTCTTACCGTGCCGTTCGTCAGCCAATATGGTTGCGACAGCATCTTTACGTTGCATTACGCCGTTCATCCTGCTTATTATTGGGAAGAAACTGCGGAAACTTGCGACAATACCCCGTATGTTTGGAATGGCCACAACAATGTGACGATTCCGACAGAGGCTGGCGAATATGTGATTTACGATTCTCTCCATACAGCATACGGCTGCGATAGCGTGATGGTTTTGAACTTGACCGTTAAACCTGTGCTTTACACTACGGTTGATGCTTCCATTTGTGATGGCGAAAGCTATCTGTTCAACGGTAGGGAATATGTCCGTACGGGCAGCTATCCTGTCACACTCACATCTTCTCTTAACTGCGATAGTGTCGTTACTTTGAATTTGACGGTTAATCCGACCTATCTCATTGATACCAATATTGCCGTTTGCCAAGGCGCTCTTCCTTACACCTTCAACGGAGAACAATTCGATTTGGAAGATAATGGCACGATGAGAATCGTCTCTCTGCAAACGGCTGCCGGTTGCGATAGCATTTTCCAAGTTCATTTCTCTGTCGAAGCATTCAATTATGAGGAAGAAACTGTTACCATTTGCGATAACCAATTGCCATACGCTTATCAAGACTCCGTCTTTGCTCAGGCGGGTGTCTATCAGGTTGTCCGTACAGAAGTTGACGGATGCAACACGATTACAACCCTGACTTTGAATGTCAATCCGACATACCTGCATTTTGATACCGTTTATGCTTGCGCCAACAAGCTCCCGTATCATTATGGAAGTACTTTGATAGCAGAAGCAGGAACAACAACGATTCATTACAGCACGCCGCAATCTTGCGATAGTACGGTGGTGGTTACCTTAGTGGTTGAACCTAACCCGACTTCAACGGATGTGATTTTTGTCTGCGCTAATGATTTCCCAGTCGTTTATGGCGATAGCACGATTAACGAGGCTGGTGCTTACACCGTCGTATTTGCCCGCGAAAACGAATGTGACAGCATCGTATCCCTTACCGTAAATGAGGCTCCTGTATATTTCAACGAGGAAACACAAACCGTCTGCAGCTATGAATTGCCTATCGTATGGCATAACCAGTCTTTGGCTGCTGCCGGTGTCTATTATGATTCTCTCGCTTCCCAACAGTTCGGCTGCGACAGCGTCTATAAACTCACCTTGAATGTGATGAACTCTATGCTTTACACAGAAACTGAAACTTCTTGTGAAGGCGAAACGATAGAGTGGAGGGGTCGTCAGTTGACACAGTCCGGTGTTTATACCGATACGGTTGACAACGTTGAAACCGGATGCTACGATGTATATATGATGACAGCCACGTTCAATCCGTCCTACCACTTCGTCACGATTGATACTATTTGTGCCGGCCAGGTGTATAATTGGCGCGGTCGTACTTTGACGGCTTCTGCTCAACTTTCCGACAGATTGCAAACCGTTGAAGGCTGTGACAGTATCTATACGCTGAACCTGGTCGTCAATCCGACCTATCAATTTGATACGGAAGTCGTCGTTTGCGATAACGAACTGCCTGTCGTTTGGCGTGGCGCCGAGTATAATCTCTCTGGTGTATATTATGATTCTTTGCAAACTGCTGCTGGCTGTGACAGCGTTTATACAATGGCACTCACAGTTAATCCTACGTATCATTTTACGGACAATATGACATTCTGCCAAATGAATTCCACCTACAACTATCACGGCGAGGTGATCAGCTTGGCACAACCTGTGGCTAATGCTGAGGTTATCGCTGTCTTTGCAACGGAATCCGGTTGCGACAGCGTCTATACATTGACCTATACGGTTAATCCTGTCTATTCCTTTGAAGAAACGGCTGAGACTTGCGATAACGAACCTTACGTATGGAATGGTCACGAAAGTGTAGTCATCCCGACGGCTGCCGGCTCTTACCAGATTTTCGATTCCCTGCAGACCGCCAATGGCTGTGACAGCATTTGGAAACTCTCTTTGACCGTACGTCCTACCTATTTCATTGCAGATGTCGCTGAAACCTGTGACAATGTTCCTTTCGTCTGGGAAGGTCACAATGCGGTAACGATTCCTACAACGGCCGGCTCCTATGTCTTGACAGACACATTGTATAGCGTTTACGGTTGTGACAGCATTTGTCAATTGAACTTGACAGTTAATCCGACATACTTGTTCGCAGATACAATGGTGGTTTGCGACAATGAACTTCCGTTTGTATGGCGCGGTATGAGCCTTGATGCCGCAGGCACGCGCACCGTTTCTCTGCAGACTGCTTCCGGTTGCGATAGCATTTACTTGATGACCTTGATTGTCAATCCCACATACCATATCAACGAACAGGTGGTGATCTGCTCCAGTGAGGCTCCTTATCCGTGGCACGGACAGAACTTGTCTGAAAGCGGCGTATTCTATGACAGCCTTGCTACCGCCAATGGCTGCGATAGTATCTATACGTTGAATTTGACGGTGAATCCGTCTAACAACTATTACGACACGGCTGCTACCTGTAGCAACGAGCCTTACACCTGGCGCGGTTTGCAATTGAGCACTTCCGGTCTCTATACGGACACCATTCCGAACGCATACGGCTGTGACGATGTCTATCATTTGTTCCTCACGGTCAATCAAACTGCCACAGTGACCATTTATGACACTATCTGCCAAGGCGATTACTATCAGCAGTTCGGCTTCGACACACTGCCCGAACAATATGGCGTGGTTTATGACCAACAACTGCTGCAGACTGAAAACGGTTGCGATAGCATTGTCAATTTGGTGCTTACTGTGAACAGAACCTACCAGATTGTGACGAATGCGGAGACCTGTGATAACACGCCTTACGAATGGCGCGGACACGAATACGATGAAGCTGGCGTTTATTTCGACACGTTGGTTTCCTCTACGGGTTGCGACAGTGTCTTGGTCTTGAACCTCTTGGTAAATCCTACATACGATATATTCGTTGAAGATTCGGCTATTCGCACGCACGAATACAGCAATTACGGTTTGACCATTATTCCGAATGAAGTCGGAGATTTCACATACGATATTCAAAACTATACAGTGAACGGTTGTGACAGTATTGTCCACTTGACGTTGCACGTGATTAATAATGACGGTGTCGCTGAATATTCCGATGATGCAAGATTCAATATGTATCCGAATCCGACATCTGATGTCTTGAATGTTAGTGGTGAAAATATGCAGAAGGTATATGTCTATAATGCTTTGGGTACCTTGATTAAGGTTGAAGCAGTGGATGACGATACTTTCACACAAATCCAGCTGGGCGGCTATGCCACTGGCTACTACTTAATCAGAATACAATTGGCCGACGGCCACTTTGTAAATAGAAAAATTATGGTTCACCATAATTAAAAAGGGTAAATAATAGTGTGAAAAGGGCGCGATGTGAATCGCGCCTTTTTCATTTTTAGTATCTTTGCATCCTAATTTGAATGGCTGATGACTGCAAAGACAAAACTCAAAAAAAAGGATTACAGATACAGGACTGCATTGTGCGTGGAATACGTGGCGGAATGGAATTTTGCCTTGTATTTTTTGTTTACTGTCTTTTCCCTCATAATCGTTTTGAATAGTGATAAAGAAATCGCTTTCTTTTGGTTCTGGTTCCCGTTTGTCGTACTATCTGTCTTGTTATGGATATGTGTTCTTAAAGTTCCACTGTTTTATGAGGATTATATGGAGATTTACTTTCCTTTGCGCCCTTTTAAACGAACTATTCGTATTGAATACGAAAATTTGGAGAACATTACCTTTTTCCCCGAGGCGCGGGGTGTGGACCGTATGAGATTTTATCTGAAAACAGGTTCGCCGAGGCTCAAGATATATGTCAGAAGATGTTGCGATGCCCCCGTGAGAAATTGCTCGGCACGTAAAAACACCCGAATGAACTATTTGTACCTATGTAGATTTCTGAAACAAAAGGGAGTGGCCGTCAGATCAAACAAAGATCAATATTCCCGACTCGAATTGGTTTTCGGACCGGGTGACCGCTTTATACCTAGGATGTCCGTTGCGAAAAGAAACAACGAGAATAAATCAAAGCTCCTGTTGATCATTATTGTCGTTTTATGGTTTGCACTTATGATGATTTTTATCCGAAGCCTGGTGCAATAATGGACGAAGGTTTCTGCACTTGTCCTAAAGTTGGTCTGATGACAATGGAAACAGTTTTGGAAGCTTATGCTTTGAGGCGGATGTTTACGTTGGGAAATGCTTTCCGATTGGCAGACTGGTATCCGACTGCGTAATTGATTTCTGCGGCGGGTACTTCAAGGGTGAAAGGCTCACCGTCGTGTTGCTTGACCAAAGCCTCTATTTTGTCGTGCCAGATGGATGTGAGTACCAACTCTTTGAAGGAGACGTGAAAAGGACCTGCCAGATAGTCTTTGCCGGATAAAAGTCCTTCGGAGGGATGAAGTCCAATGCGCAGAATCTGGATGTTGTGCGCGGTGAAAAATTGATAGAGTTGTTTTGTCCATTCTACCGCCATCTCAATGGTTAACGGTGTGTATTTGCCTTTTTCGTAAAGTTTGGCCAAGACGGTGTCTTGAACCACCAGGGTGGGGTAGATCCGCGTGCAGCACGCCCCGAATCTGTGGATGAGGTTCGCCGTTTGCAGTGATTTTTCCAAAGTGTCGTCGGGTAGGCCGATCATCATCTGCAACCCCAATTGAAATCCGTTGCGGATAATCAGCGAGGAGGCCTCCTCCACCTGCCGCACCGTATGCCCGCGCCCGGCTTTGCGCAGCACGTCGTCGTTTAACGATTGGGCTCCCAACTCTATGAGGGTTACCCCGTGCGCTTGTAAGTTGTCCAAAATCTCCTGCGAGATGTAATCTGGACGGGTCGATAGCTGGATGCCCGAAACGAGGCCCTGCTCCAGATAGGGCTGCGCAATGTCCAAATAGCAGTTCTGCTCCTCAATCGACATTCCGGTGAAACTGCCCCCGAAAAAGGCGATGCGCTTGTCCACATCGGCGGGCATCGTGGACAAATATTGCTCGATGCCCCGGCTGGCTTCTGCCACAGTGGGAATCTTGGCTTGTCCGGCTATCGCAAATTGGTTGCAGTATATGCAACGGTAGGGACAGGCTTTTTCAGGAATGAAAATAGGAATGACGCGGTGTGTGGAGGACATAAGGACTAGTTGGTTTTGGTAAGATCTTCAAGAAAACCCCAACCGAAATCTCGAAGGTTGGCATCCGTTATCATAAGTAAAACAACATCCTTGTCGGAAACTTTTTTCGAGATATGGCGTTTGTCCGCAAAGATGACATTCGGCTCCCAAATGTCCGGATAGACGGTATTGTAGTAGTACCAAAATTCCGGCTCCGCGAACCAATGCGTTAGAATGCCTCTGTCCCAAAGTCCCCACGTGTAACTGTCGGCGATGATGAGTGCTTTCATCTTGGTGCTCGGAAATTCCACTGGCTGCATAATGGGGAAGCATAATTTCTCGTGCTGGAGTTGGGTAAGAAGATTCATCGGCGGCTCCAAGTCGAAGTCCAAATCTTTGTTCTGGTCGGAAATGGAATCTCCGATATGCTTGAAGGCCGGTAGTTGGACGCGACATTGCTGCTCAATGTACTTTTGCAATGTATCAGCGGCTGTCCATAACCCAAACGTCGTCCAATGGATGCCGTGCTTGCTATATAGCGGATGCTCGGACTGCTTCTTAATCGAACAAAAATAACTGTTGAGGTCCAGCATCTTGACGTTGTATTTCTTACAGTAAAAGAGGAATCGGTCGAAATTGGTGTGCTCGCCTTTCTTGCATCCGTTGGGCAGAAACTCAGGCTCGAAACGTGCCTTCCCCGGTTCCAAGATGAGCAGTAATTCGGTGCCCTGTCGGTGTAACGAATCCTGTAAATGCTTGAAAAGTATAACTTTATTGCGAATGAAGTCCTCTCCTATAAAGTCTTTCCCCATATATTCGTCAAGGTAGAGATTTTCGTAAAAACAGTCTTCTTTACCTAATATTAATTTTGGTGCGGAGGAGTAATGGAAAAGTCTATAGTTGAGCTCGTTATAAAGTCTGACCCCGTGATTGCAGAATCCGACACGCTGTTTCGCCATCGACTCATAAACATTCCGATTCCCGAAAATAATGGAGAATGCGGATTTCCTCTTGAGAACGGTTTCCTGAACGCCGAACAACGCACCTCCTCTGGTCTCAGGAACGAACATCAATATTCCTGGAACCAACAAGACGATGAGCAAGAAGACGAAGAGGAAACGGGGAAACTTCATAAATGGTTAATGATGAATGATTAATGATTAAGGAAACGCTATTATACTTGAAACTTGAAACCTGAAACCAGCTCCTAAAACCTAAAGTATATAAACGGATTTAGTCCGCCGGCGAGTAGGGCGGAGCCATTGAGAATGTAGAGTAGGAGTACGAGTGTGGTGATAAGCGTCCAACGAAGGTTGGTGTGGGAGTGCTCGAATAGGGAGTTGGCATATCTTTCAATGGAGGAAAAGATGCCGGAGAATGCTGCCAAAATGGCTATGAGGAGAATAACGATGAATCTTGTGTCGAGGAGGATGAAGTCCTGGCAGGATGTGAAGGAGAAGAGTCGTGCGATGTAGTTGAAAGCGTAGGGTAGGGAGTCGGCGCGGAAGATCACCCATCCGATCATCACGAAGAGGAAAGTCAGAAGGGTGGCGGGAATCCTGCCGGATTTTGCTAGTAGTTTTTGAAGTCCGAGTTTGTCCAAAACGAGGAAAAGGCTGTGATAGAGACCCCAGACCACGAACGTCCACGCGGCACCGTGCCATAAGCCGGAAAGAAGGAAGACGATGAATAGGTTCAACAGCGTGCGCCGTTTGTTGATGCGGTTTCCGCCAAGAGGAATGTAGAGGTAGTCCTTCATCCAATTGCCCAAAGTGATGTGCCAGCGACGCCAGAATTCCGTAAAACTTTGGGAGATGTATGGGAAGTTGAAATTCTCAGGGAATCGGAATCCGAACATCCGACCCAACCCCAACGCCATATCGGAGTAGCCGGAAAAGTCAAAATAAATCTGCAGAGTGTAGGCAATTATCCCTATCCAAGCGGAACCGGAGGAAAGCTCGCCGGGCGAGGTGGCAAAGATGGCATCCACTTGCTGTGCCAATACGTTGGCAATTAGAACCTTTTTGGAAAGGCCGATGAAAAAGCGGAAAAGTCCGTTAAGCCTGTCCTCGATGGCGTCGTTGTTGCTTCTGTCTGTGAGCTGGTCGGCAATCTCCTTGTAGCGGATAATCGGGCCGGCGATGAGTTGGGGAAACATCAGGATGTACAGGGCAAGATGATCCCAGCGGCGTTGAGGTTCGTGGTTGTTGCGATAGACATCCACCATATAGGATATTTTTTGGAATGTGACAAAGGAGATGCCGATGGGCAGGGCGACGGTATGCCACGAAAAGGGCTTTAATCCCAAAAGGCTGTATAGATGTTGAACGTTGTCAATGAAGAAGTTCGCGTATTTGAAATAGGCGAGCAGCGCTAGGTTGACGAATAGGGAAACGGCCAGCCATATTCTGCGTGTGTGGTTTTCCGCGCATCCCATTTTCTTTGCGATGAAGAAGTCAACGGTGATGGATGCTAAAAGGATGGCTATGAAGAGAGGCTCGCCCCAACTGTAAAACAAAAGACTGGCCGCCAACAGGATGCCGTTCCGCCAACTTTTCGGCAGCACGTAGTACAAAACGAGTACCACGGGGAGAAAGAGGAAAAGGAATATTGCGGAACTGAAGACCATAGCGAATGATGAATAGCAAATAGTGATTTTTGATGATGAAATGAAGTCGAAGGGCGTTTATTTGAGCAGTTCCTGGATGACGGCGGAGGCGGCGAAACAGCCGAACACGGCGGGCATATAGGAAATGGTGCCGACGGTGGAGAGTTTGTTGATGGATTCGTCTTTCTCGATTACGACGGCCTCTTCGGGAACAAGCTCCGTGGAGAAGACGACGTTGAAGCCGGAGCGGACACCCATTCGGTAGAGCCTTTTCCGGACGGTTTTGGCCAAGTGGCAGTTGTAGGATTTGGATATGTCCGCGATTTGGATTTTTCCGGGGTCCATCTTGCCGCCTGCGCCCATCACGGACACGAGTTTGATGTTCCGCTGCAATGTCTGATAGATGAGATAGACTTTGGGCGAAAGGGTGTCGATGGCATCGGAAACGCAGCTGTATGGGGCGGCATCCAATATTTCGGCGGTACGTTCGTCACGGATGAATTCCTCTATGCAGTGCAGCTTGAGTTGTGGGTTGATGTCCAAAAGACGCTCGGCCATCACCTGTACTTTGCTTTTCCCAACGGTGGAGCGCAGGGCGGGAAGTTGTCGGTTCAGATTGCTGACGGAAACCGTGTCGGCATCCACGATGGTCATCTCTCCCACACCGGCACGGCAGAGCTGCTCGGCGGTATAAGCACCCACACCCCCCAAACCGACTTGCAGCACGTGCGCACGGGAAAGCTTCGCAAGCCCCTCTTCGCCAATCAGTAGGGCAGTCCGTGTCTGCCAGTCATCCTCAGTTCTAACGTTTTGTTGCATAGACGAATGTTGGTGTTGAACATGTTTTTACCAAAAGGCTGCAAAAATACGAAAATAATGTGCTTATGAGAAAAGCGGTTTTTTAAGTTTGTAAAACCCGAATCTTGAAATTTGAACCCAGAAACTTTTTTCGTATTTTTGCCGCCCTTTTATTCGAGAATTATGGATACAGTTTCAATCTATTTAAAAAACACAGATAAACATTTAGACGTTCCCTACGGGACATCATTGAAAGAATTGTTAGAACTCAGCCACACCCGGTCTGAAAATGAAGTGCTGGGTGCATTGGTCAATAATAATGTCAGAGATTTGTCATACCGACTGCATAAAGCTACCGTCGTGGAGTTTTTTGACTATTATTCCACGTATGGACGTGAACTCTATATCCGTTCCCTGTATTTCCTGCTTTGCAAGGCCGTACACGATGTGCTGCCCTTGAAAGTGAAACTTCGCATCAAACACTCCATATCCGGTGGCCGTTTCTGCACTTTGGATGGCTTGGACGAACCGCTTTCAGAAGCCCTTGTCTCCAAACTGTTGAACGCCATGAAAGAGGTGGTCAAAAGGGATGTCCCGTTTGAACGAATTCCGATGTTTACGGAAGATGCTGTCGCTGAATTCCAAAAATTTGGATTGGAAGACAAATCGGAATTGTTTAAAAATAGAGATAGAATCTATACGTCGGTCTATAAACTTGAAAATACCATCAACTACTATTACAGTTATATGGTTCCCTCGACAGGCTATTTGAAAACTTTCGGTTTGGAGAAATATGAAAACGGTCTGTTGCTGAAACTGCCCTCATCCAAGAATTTGGATGTGCTGACAAAGACCCGCCAATACCCAAAACTTTTTTCCGTATATCAGGAAAACAAATCCTGGGCGGAACAGCTGGGGGTTAAGCACGTTAGTGATGTTAACAAATTGATTGACGAAAACAAGGTGATGGAAATGATTCTGGTGGCAGAGGCCTTCCAAGAAAAACGCATTGCCGCAGTGGCAGAGGCCATATCCAAGCGCTCATCCGTCAAGATGATTTTGATTAGCGGCCCGTCCAGCTCCGGCAAAACGACGACGTGCAAGCGTCTCTCCGTCCAACTCGGCGTGTTGGGCTATCATCCCGTTCAAATTTCCGTGGATGACTTCTTCGTGGAAAGAGAACAGACACCCAAGGACAAAGACGGAAATTACGATTTTGAAGCAGTGGAAGCCGTAGATCTTCCTCTATTTAATAAGACATTGTCAGACTTGATTGCCGGCAAAAGCGTGGAAATACCCACGTTTAATTTCGCTTTGGGAAAGAAGGAATGGAAAGGCAAAACCATCCAGCTTGATGATAAATCGGTAATGGTTATCGAGGGTATTCATTGCTTGAACCCGAGATTGACGGAACAGGTCCCTGATGATGTCAAATTCAAGATTTTTGTTTCCGCGCTGACCTCTATATCCATTGACCGCCAGAACCCGATTCCTACCACGGACAACCGATTGATTCGCCGTGTGGTGCGCGATTACAATTATAGAGGCTATTCCGCCCAAGAGACATTGAGCAGATGGAGTAGTGTTCGCAGTGGCGAGGAACGCAACATCTTCCCGTTCCAGGAAAATGCCGATGAAATGATTAATACGTCGTTGATTTTCGAACTGGGCGTTTTGAAGCCTTACGCAACTCATATCCTAAGAGGTGTTCCCGAAACCGCCAAAGAGTATGCCGAGGCTGTGCGCCTGCTGAAATTCCTTTCATTCTTCAAGTATATACCCGAAGACAAAATCCCGGGCACTTCTATCTTGAGGGAATTTGTAGGCGGCAGTAAATTCACCTACTAATGATTGCTCTGATTGGTTCGGGCAATGTGGCCCATTGGCTGGCTCAAAAATTGCGCCAGTCGTCCGAATTTCCTATTGCACAAGTCTATAGCCGGAACGTGGAACACGCACAAGCGCTGGCTTCCAAAATCGGTGCGCAGGCTATAGACGATTTGTCGAAGCTCAATCCCAATTGCGAGATGTACCTCTTCTCCATCAAAGATGACGCATATTCCGCCATATTGCCGGATCTTCCTTTCAAACTGCCCGTGGCTCTTCATACGGCAGGCTCGGTGTCGCAAAATGTCTTTCAAGGATACGCGGAAAATTATGGCGTGCTGTATCCGCTTCAAACCTTTACGAAGTCTGAAAACATGGAGAAAATGACAGTCCCCTTGTGTATTGAAGATAATGCACTCGGAGAAAGGAAATGTAGGGTCGGGCAGTTGGCTCGGGAACTCTCTGACAAGCTGTATGATATCTCCGAAGAACAACGTGGTGTGCTGCATCTGGCGGCGGTGTTCGCCTGCAATTTCAGCAACGCGATGGCAAATGTGGCAGATGATATTCTGAAAACGGATAATCTGGACTTCCAAATGCTGCTGCCCCTGATGAGGCAGACGTTGGACAAGTTGCAATGGATGTCTCCTGCAATGGCTCAAACTGGCCCGGCCGCCCGAAAAGATGCTGCCGTGATGGAGAAACATCTGCAGATGTTGCCCTCCGAGGAAATGAAAACCATTTACCGACAAATATCTAATTACATTATGGGAAAACGATAACGAGAATAGTGAATTCATCACTAACCCTTCATCACTAACCCTTTATCATTCATCATTCACCCTTAACCCTCCCACGTTCCTCGTCCCGTTATCACAAAAAATTGTAGGATATGCTCGTAAAATGGTTTTGGATAATTGGAAAAAAAAACTATTTTTGCGCCGCTTCCATAGAAAAGTGAAGCCTTAATGTAAAATTCTTAAAATCAATTGTATATGCAAAAGAAAGGTAACAAGTACGGTACTCACCGCGTGATTGAGCCGAAAGGTGTTCTTCCACAGCCGGCCAATAAGATTGACAACAATATGGATGAAATCTTCGATAACGAGATTCTCATCGATGTTCAAACTCTCAATATTGACTCCGCTTCTTTTACGGACATCCACAATTACGCTAAGCAACAAGCTGGTGAAGGCGCAAGTGAAGAACAAGTGAAGGAAGAAATCAAGAAGGAAATGCTGTTGAATGTTGAACTTCAAGGTAAACATCGTAACAGAAGAACTGGTTCCGGCGGTATGCTCCTCGGTACAGTTGAAAAAATCGGTGATGCTTTGAAGGGCAAAATCGACCTTAAAGAAGGTGACAAAATCGCTACTTTGGTTTCCCTTTCTCTTACACCGCTCCGCATTGACGAAATTTTGGATATCCGTCCTGACGTTGACCAAGTTGACATCAAAGGTAAGGCTATCCTCTTCGAAAGCGGTATCTATGCTAAGATCCCTTCCGATCTTCCTGAAAAACTCGCTCTTTCTGCATTGGACGTTGCTGGTGCACCCGCTCAAACCGCAAAACTTTGCCAATCTGGCCAAACCGTTGTTATCTTCGGCGCTGGTGGTAAGTCCGGTATGCTCTGCTGCTATGAAGCTAAAAAACGCGTCGGTGTGACAGGTAAGGTGATAGGTCTGGCTAACAGCCCCAAATCCACAAACCGTATCAAAGAACTCGGTTTCTGTGACATCGTGGAAAGCGTGGCAGGAATGACTCCTCCTCAAATTTACGAATTGGTTGAAAAACTTACCAACGGCAAAATGGCTGACGTTACTATCAACTGTGTGAATGTGCCTGATCAGGAAATGCCTTCAGTCCTCGTAACAAAAGACGCCGGTATCGTTTATTTCTTCTCAATGGCTACTTCATTCACCAAAGCCGCCCTCGGCGCAGAAGGCATTGGTAGCGATGTGACCATGATTATCGGTAACGGCTATACGAAAGGCCATGCTGAAATTACGTTGCAAGAACTTCGCGAATGCAAAGCGTTACGCGATATCTTCACCGAATTGTACGCATAACCTTAGATCTCTATAGTAATAATTTTTGACGATGAAAGCGGGGAAAACGAGCCCCGCTTTTTTGTGCCTTGTTCTCTACATATTTATTACCGTTTTATTGTTCAATGTTTTTCTACATAAGAAAATTACAATTGGAATTTTGATGTATATTTGCGCCCAAACATTATCCTATGATTAAAAAACTATCTGTTGCACTTTTTTGTACGCTTTTTTGCTTCACGTTCGCCTTTGCACAAGAACACGAATTGGTGATTCTACATACCAATGATACACATAGCCAAATAGAACCTTACACATATAAGGCAGATACGAATGTCGGTGGCTTTTTGCGAAGAGAAGCCCTCGTGCGCGAAATCAGAACACAACATCCAAACCTACTTCTGTTCGATGCGGGCGATTTCTCTCAAGGCTCCCCGTATTACAATTTCTTTAAAGGTTATACGGAGGTCAAGATGATGAACGCGATGGGCTATGATGCTATTACACTGGGTAATCACGAGTTCGACAACGGTTCCGCCGCATTGGCCAAACTGCTGAAAAAAGCTACCTTCGATGTGGTCTGCGCCAATTACATTTTCCATAACAAGGCTTTGAGCAAAGTGGTGAAAAAACATATTGTGTTGGAAAGAAATGGCCTGAAAATCGGCGTGTTCGGACTGACAGTCGATTTGCGAACGCTGGTGTTTCCTTCCACGTATCGGGATTTGACATACCTTGACCCCGTTGCAAGTGCGAGAAACGAAGTCGCAGAGCTTAAAACCTTGGGCTGTGATTTAATTGTGTGCCTTTCCCATTTGGGAATTGACGAAAATATGGTGAATGATTTTGTGGTGGCGAAGGAAGTCCCTGATATTGATGTTATCATTGGCGGACATTCCCATAAGGAATTGTCCGAACCTGTCGTCATTGGAAAAACACGTATCTGCCAAATGACGAATAAAGGCAAATACGTTGGCGAAATCACGCTTACATATTGATTCAAAATGTGTTGCCCTGAAATAGAAAAATATGGCTGAAAATTTAAAACTCGTTTCCGATCTCGCGCTTATCCTGGTATCTGCAGGCATCGTTACCATTATCTTTAAATTGTTGAAACAACCTTTGGTGCTGGGCTATATCGTGGCAGGCTTCATAGTCGGCCCCCATCTGCATATTTTTCCAACAGTGACGGATGTCGCAGAAGTGGAGGTCTGGTCCGAAATAGGTATAATCTTCCTGCTCTTCGGATTAGGCCTGGAATTCAGCTTTAAAAAACTGTTCAGTGTCGGCAGCAAGGCCTTTGTGACAGCTTTACTGGGCATCTTGTCGATGATTGGTGTCGGAATGGTGTTGGGTTATGTGATGGGTTGGAAAACGATGGAAAGCATCTTCTTGGGCGGTATGCTGGCGATGTCCTCAACCACCATTATCATCAAGGCTTTCGAGGATATGAAGCTTAAAAACGAACCCTTTGTCGATTTGACGATGGTTGTTCTTATCATTCAGGATATTGTGGCGGTGGTTATGATGGTGCTGCTTTCAACCGCTTCGGCCAGCCAACAGGCCGCTGGGAAGGAAATGCTATTCAGCATCATTAAGTTGCTCTTCTTCTTGATTCTTTGGTTTGTGGTCGGAATCTTTGTGATACCCTCATTTTTTAAGAAATTCAAGAAGTATATCAATGATGAGACCCTTTTGATTATTTCGATAGGACTTTGCTTCGGTATGGTGGTGATTGCCAATAATGTGGGCTTCTCTTCTGCATTGGGCGCTTTCGTGATAGGCTCTATTCTGTCTGAAACTATTGAGAATGAAAGAATTATAGATTTGACAAAAAGTATTAAAGACCTTTTCGGTGCCATCTTCTTTGTGTCTGTGGGTATGATGATTGACCCCCAGATTCTGGTGCAATACTGGAAGTTGATTCTGTCTTTAGTGATAATAACTTTGGTGATAAAGGCGTTGGTTTCCACTTTGTCTGCTTTGGTGGCCGGTGCTTCGTTGGAAGAGTCCATTAAAACGGGCTTTACCTTGTCTCAAGTCGGAGAATTTGCTTTCATTATCGCCTCTGTTGGTGTTACTTTGGGTGTGATGCCCAAACATATCTATCCGGTGGTGATAGCCGCTTCCGTGATAACGACATTCACCACACCATATTGGATAAAGGCAGCCACACCTGCGTATGCCTTTATGTTCAAAAGGTTGTCTCCAGCTACTAAGGCTCGAATGGATAGCTATTCTCTATTAGGAAAACAGCGCGGAAATAAGAATTGGCGAAGCATTATTGTGGATACATTGCCTCGTGTACTAATCTTCAGCGTGCTGAGTTTTGCTTTGCTGGCTGTCCTCTGCGACCACTTCATCCCATTTTTGAAAGGTTTCGATTTCGTGAAAACTATGCCTAAAGGGCTTTTAAATATGCTTAGTACGGTACTGTGTCTGTTGCTCGTCTCCCCGTTTTTGGTGGGCATTGTCCGTAATAGCCATAAGACCAGACAATTGTATTCGGATATGGCCAAAAAAAGCAAAGGTAATGTGCTGGTTATCACGGTTTGGACGCTGATTCGATTCGGTGTGGCCGCATTCTTTGTCGGCTCCATATTGGTTACATACTACAAATATACCAAATGGGTGGTCTTCCTGATTGCCACCGCTCTGGTTGTCTTTATCGCTTTTTCCAGTCATTCTCTGAAAAGTTTCTCTTTCTTGCAAAATACCTTTGTGGAGAACTTAAATGCTAAGGAAAATGAAGGCGAGTAATAGAGTCTTAAACCATCATTTGTCTGGAAAATTAACAAATATTGTTAATTTTGAATTTAACAAATAAAATTAACAAATGTATTTTATTTGTTGATAATAAAGTGTTTGCGTTGTTATGTTTTATGTTGACAGTATTAATAATTCATAATAATGTAGAAAACTCTTGACAAAACTTTTTTAGCATAGTATTTTTGCCGCGACAAACATTTAATAATTCTCGGCAATGAATACTGTTAAACATCTACTCAAGTACTGCTTTACAACTGTAATGTTGTTTGTTGAGCTGACTATAGTCCAAGCTCAAGTTCTTCCTCCTAAATCCAATAATGAAGTCAGTCAGGCAAGTGCAATGGAGCAATCTATCCAAAAGCATTTGATGAATGATTATAATAAGGTCAAACCTTATTTTGAAGAGGCATATAGGCGGTACACCTCCATCCCGCGAGGTGTTTTGGAGGCAGTTTCCTATACATATACACGTTTTGCTCAGATGTCTTCGGATACGCTGGAATCAAACACTTTGTCTATTCCTCGCACGTATAGTGTTATGGGACTCACGTTAAACGGGAAGGGCGTTTTTCGTGAGAACCTTAGGTTAGTAAGTTCTATGTCTGTTTTTCCATTGAGTAGTTTGATCCTTGATGACAGGTGTGCGATTCTGGCGTATGCGTCGGCATTCTCGAAGTTGCAGCAAATGTATGGTTGTTATGGCGAAGATTTGGAAAAGTATTGTCCGATTTTTGTCGCTTTGTCAGAATTACCTTGCCCGAACAGTATGAGTTGGAATTTGGATTTCTCTACGTTTGATTTGAAGGATTCAATGAATTTGTATCCTTTGTGTAGTTCGATATATGCAATATATAGTTTTTTGTCGGATTCAAGCAAGTTGTGTTTGGGTTCAATGGGAGCCCAAGTGGATTTCACACGGCTGTTTGGACCGAATTTGTCGATTTTGCGAAAATCCGCTATGACTATAACGGTTGGGGAAGAAGACAAATCGGCGCGAAGCGTGGAATCTGATTACACGGGGGCTCTCTGGTGCCCGGCGGCTTCGTGTAACTATGCACGGGGTCGGAGTTTGACGCCCTCTAACGTGGTTGTCCATTATACATCAGGAACGTATGCCGGTTCTATAGCCTGGTTTCAGAATTGTCAGGCAAGCGCCTCGGCACACTATGTGATTCGCTCGATGGATGGGCAAATAACGCAAATGGTTTCGGAGGCCGACAGGGCTTGGCACGTGGGAAATGAAAATGGCTATACGATTGGCATCGAACACGAGGCTTACGGCAATGTCTATAGCTATTTCACCCCTGTGATGTATCAGGCATCCGCCAATCTCGTACGTGATATTTGTCGGAGAAGGCCCAATATTCATTCGACACGTATGTTTTATCGCGACACCCTTGATAATGGCTCTGTCTTAAATAATGGTGTCCATAATTTGGGCGGCTCGTCTGCCTGTCCGCAAATCCGTGGTCATCAGCATTACCCGTCCCAAACTCATACGGATCCCGGACCGTACTGGAATTGGAATTATTATTATAAATTGATCAATACAACTACGATTAATGAAACTCATACCGATAGCTGTGGCGTTATCACAGATTCTGGAGGGGAAACGGGCGACTATTCAAATGATGAACGACGATTGATATGGCTTCATGTAGATAATGCGGACAGCATTGTACTGGAATTTTCGGATTTTGATTTGGAGGCGGATTATGATTTTTTGTGGATCTATAATGGTCCTGATCCGTTCTCTCCTTTGATCGGGAGATGGAACACCCAGAGCCCGGGTAGGGTGGTGGCTTATGGAGAGGATGTCCTGCTGGAGTTTCGCTCGGATTGCGCCGGAACAAGACGTGGCTGGCTTGCACGGTGGTGTGCGGCTTCGTCTATGTCCCAAGTCCAAGATTTGGAAAATCCGCAAACGCAGATTTGCTGGAATGAGAATGAGTGGCTGACGGAAAATATTGATTTGCATTTCCAAGATACGGATGATGTGGCAGTCAAATACCGATTCTATCAAATCATAGAAAGACAGAATTCAGAATGGTCTGCTGATTCCGACAAAGGGGAGATATGTGATAATTTTGATCATTCTCTGGATGCTTCTTTGTGGAATAATGATGGAAATTGGTTTGTGGAGAATGGCACTCTTAGACAAAGAAATGTAGATGTGACGACAGCCAGTATCGCCGCCCATTGTAATGGGAATGTCTCCTCTTCCTATTTGTTCGATTTTTATTTGTCAATGGATGCCGGTAGTAGATGCTCGTTCTTTTTCAATGCCAATTCGTCATCCATTACGTCTAACTCCTATTGCGGGTTTGAGGTTGAATTTGACAGACTGAATCATTCAATTAGCATTTATAAAATCGTAAACGGTGCTTCGACTTTGTTGTTGAAACAAACAGGAGTGTATTATACGTTGGGTCAGCAGTATTTATATCGAATCTGTTGGGATAGACAAACACGAAGTGTCAAGGTGTTTCGTCATGCGTCTTTGCTGGCATCTGTAATTGATTACGGAAACACGTTGCCATCCACAGGAAACTACATCGGTTTTACAACACATAGTACTATGGTAACGATTGATAATGTGCGCTCCTATATAATTAGATCGGAGATTCTTCCGCTGACGGTTGGAACAGCTCAGATGTCTTTGATTCGGACACAGGCTAGAAACGGGAACGCGAATTGTAAAATTAAATCCATTGTAATGGATTGTGCGGATAAGTTTTCACCGTTAGTCGAGAAGACGATAAAAGTAGATTATACACCTCCTACTTGTCCTACAAATGTGTTAGACGGACTGGATGCAGATGCAGACACCGTCAAAGTGTCAAATGTGGTTTCTGCATCGTGGAATGCTTCAGAGGATGGGGAATCTGGAGTTGCTTCTTACCTATATGATATTACTATTAAAGAAGATGGATTTCTCCCTATGGTTGTTTCCGGACATGTTGACTATCCGAACACAAGTTTTAGAAAAACGCAAAAAATGATTTGTCCTTGTCGTGTGATGGTTAAAGTTAATGCAAAAGATAATGCTGGACTTGTTTCTGAAGCTGCATATTCTGATGGGATTGTGTATCTTGGCATACCCTTGTTCCAAAGGGGAATTTTCAAGCTGACTCCCAACCCGGCAACGGCAAAATTCACAATAACAGGAGACGATATTACTCCAATAGGGGACGAGGTGCAGTTGACGGCCCTTTTGTATGATGTAAATGGTCGATTGATCAAACAACAACCGCTAAGTCGCAATGGTGAGATTCGGTTGGATGATTGCCCCCAAGGATTATATGTCGTCCGAGTTTGTGCTGAAGAAAGAATTCTTTGGACTGGAAAGTTGGTCAAAGAATGAGCCGATAACTTTTTCCAACTTGCGTTGGCGCGAGTTGGTGAGTATTTAATTTCCATAAGTAGGGAAGAGGCGTGGCGTGCCGCGCCTCTTTCATTATGTATAAGGGCTATTCTTTTATTCGTGGGATAGGATTGATGTATAGGTCTTCGATGGTGCGGGGCCTGTATTGCGGAATCCATCTGAAATCTTGGAGCTTTCTGTCTTTCTCCTCGAACTTGTCGTCGGGATATACGGTCCCGTCCGGAGCATCATAAAATCGTATTTGTTGAATTTCGTTCTTCTTGAGAAAAACTCGCATCTCGCTGGTTAGGGATGTGTTGATGCCGATAAGCGAACTGTCCTCCTCTTGAAGATAATATACACATTCCGCGTTGCTGATTACATCCACACGATAAAGCTCTCTGTCTTTCAGATACCCCGTGATGTTAACTCCCTTTATTTGGTTGAAATCGCTTTCTTCGTATAGGCTGCCAACAATAAATCCTGATTTGATAAGCTCTATTTGGGAATTGACAGAGTCAAGTGCCGTGTATTTGATGGTGTCTCCTGAAAGTTGATAGTCTTCCGACCAGATTACGGGATTGTAATACATATACAGGGTGGAATCGGCACGATTCAGAGACATGGAATCGCAGACGCCTTGCATGTCATTTCTGAAAAACTTCACCTTGTTGTAAGCCCGTGCCCATTGCATCTCTTCTTCGTCGTCAATGTATAGTTTCAAAGTGTCGGAATGCAGAAACAGAGAATCTCGGTTCTCGTCAATGAGAATCAAGAGATTGTTGTCTGTGGCAATGGAAACCCCTCCTTTCGCGTGATATTCTATGTAGTTTCCTTTCAAAATAAAATCTTGGGCAGTATCAATTAAAGTCGCGTTGTTCCAGGCAATGCCGTACTCGGCCTCGCTGTCGTAATAGACACTGTCTGCGAAAAGTGTTTTGGCTTCATTGTAAAGTTGGACATCTTGGGCCAATGTCGCGATTTCGTAGTCTGTGTTGTACCATCCGGAAGATGTGAAGAACTCCTTGTCTGTGGATTTCAAATGAGTCCTGGAAATGAAATATGCTGTGTTGCTCGCGAGGTTGTATTTGAGGGCTTCACAATCAATACGGTAATCTTTGTTCCATAAAAGCACATTGACTTTGGCAATGGCATCGTCCGTTTTGGTGTAATAAACACCTTCCAAACTAGTCATCGTGTCTTCTTCGTTGACTAATTTTCCTCCAGTGACATAATAGCCGATGTCTTGTCTGGTGTCATAAATCAAACTGTCAGAGAGAAGATAGCCTTTGCCTTTTTCCAAACGAACGTTGACGGCAATAGAGGCGATTTTGTCATTCCCATCGTAATATGCGCGCCGGCCGTATATGCGTACAGAATCTCCTACTAAAATTTTAACTTTGTCACCAAATGCAATGATGTAATTCTCATCCTCATAAAGATAAGCGCTATCGCAGTACCCACGCACGTTCCCCTGCGCAAAAGCGACATGTCCGACAAGTCGTTGAGCTCCGGGTATGAATTCTTCATCGTAAAATCCCATATCTGCCCGATATTTGATTTTACGGTCCCCTTGGGCTAGTAATGATTGTGAGAGCGCAAGGATGGATAGAAGAATCAAAAACTTTCTCATAGGTTATCGCACCAAGGAAGAATCCGTCTTTTCAGAGATGATTCGGTCTTGCTTATATACAATCTCTTTCACAACTGCTCCAGAGGAAGTGTAGTATTCTTCTTTGCCGTCTTTCTTGTTATGGACGTAATGGGTGACTCGTAAAGGCAAGCCTCTTTTGTCATAAAACATTACGCTGCCGTTCCCTTCTTTGAAGGAACCTTCACCAACTACAACACCGCGTTCATCATAATATGCCCAGTCACCATCGAATAGGTCGTTTTTAAAACCGCCTTCTATTTTGATGTCTCCAGACAGATGATAGGCTTTGTGCGGACCGTTTTTCACTCCGTGCACGTATGTGAATTCTTGGGCTTTGGCGCCGTTGGCAGTGTAGTTGATTTCTACACCTTCGATGGAATCGTTCACGTATGTGCAATAGGTGTCCAATAAGCCATTCTTATAATAACGGCGGAATTCCCCGTTCCTCTTTCCTTGTTTCATCTCCATCTCGATTTCAAGTGTGTTGGGAATATCGTAGTAATATTTGGCTATGCCATTTTCTTTACCAAAACGATATTGGATGGAGGATTGAATGTTTCCATCTGGATAATAGTTCGTCTCAGTTTTCGTACAAGAGGTTAGGATTAATGCTAATAGACTGTAAAATAAATACTTGAGTTTCATAAATGCCTTTTTAAAAAGAGCGCAAACATACACAAAATAATCGGTTGTCTGGCGATTGCCTCAAATTTCTTTCTCTTTGTGAGGCAATCCCCAGATACCCGATTTAGTAGGTGAGGTGAAATATATCAGCCTACTTTGAGATGATTCGATCAAGAAGAATGATAGGGCTGGCGGACAAATGTGTCCATAATCGGTCCCTATCGTGGTTGAGAACTATTGTTTGATGATTTTTTCCCTCAATAATCCTTTAGAAGTTTGAATTTCCAAAATGTAGATGCCGTCAGGCATATCGGTTAAAGAAATATGGTCTCTATGACCAGACAATTGGGTCAATTTTCGGCCTTCGATGCTGTACAATGTTATAGTGAGGATTGTCTGCTCTGGAAAATCGAGATAGATGATGTCGTTCATAGGGTTCGGAAATATCCGTAGATTTTGCCAAATATGATTTGCGACGGGCGTGCTATCTTCTTCAGATTCAGTCTTTTTAGTGATTGCGATGTTGTTCAACTGTGTGTTGCCTTTTGTGGCGGACAGGAGCTTCCATCGGATGAATCTGGTGTCGGATTGGAGCCTGAAATTAGAAAATCTCACAAAGTTCTCTGTCGCTATTTCGTTTTCTGAGATAATGGCCAGATCGTGCCAATGCTGGTTGTCGCTGGATTCGCTGACAAGCATTTCTATTCCTTCGTAGGCAGCCGGATTGGAACCGCCATTCTTGCCTTTTAATTCGAAAATGAGACGGTCGGGCGAACTGTCCAAGTGGGCGACAAGCATTGCTTTGGTGGCTTGCGAAGCCTCGAATTTCACGGAACCGTCAGCGTATGAGCTGCCCAGATGAAATCCCCTGAATCCGGGAATTTGACAGATGTCCAAATGCTCATTGTCACTGTTGGTGCTGATGTCGAAGGGAAGTTCCAAAAGGGCATTTGTGTCCAATACAACGTATGATGCACTGGCCACATCGCTGTCATACATGCCGGAACGCAACGCTATGGCTTTGAGGGTTACGCTGTTGTTGATGGTTATGGGACCGAGATAGCTGTTTGAGGTTTCGGTCGGTGTGGTCCCGTCAAGTGTGAAATAGATATGGACATTTTCCGTTGTAGATGAAATGGTTACGGTCTGCGGCTCGTAGTATGTGCCGCCTCCCGGTGTGAACGTCGGTTTGGCAACTGTCTCAAGTTGCGTTTCTTCACCAGAAACGAGCGTGATGTCATCTAGACGGTAATCGACGTTGGCAAGATTTGAAAAACGGATGAATAGGGTTGAGCAGGTCGGTACGGAAGGGTATTGCACTCTGAACCAGCCGGATGTGCCTGTGCCTGTGGGCAGAGAGTCCGCCATTTGAAGACGGGTCCAACTTGTACTGTCCGTGGATGCCTCCACCACAAAGTTGCTGCCGTTTTCAGCTGTCGTCTTCCGTAATCCGCAATATAGTCTGACATCCGAGAATGCTGATGTGTTGATTCTTGATATCAGGAACCATTTTAGAGAATCGTTTATCATGATGTTCCCTCCGCCCGAAGCTTGGCCGTAGCCGGTGGATGCGGATGAGGTGCGCACATCACAAGTTCCGTTCCCATAGTATGAAACGCTGGTGTCTTGCCATCCGTGATAGTTTTGAATCAAGGTGTTGGCGCTAGGCGTTCCGCAATTTTCTTGGTAAATAACTGTTTGTGCCTGTAAAAATGAGCATTGGATAAACAACAATAATAGAACTGTCGGAATTCCGATTTGTAATTTCTTAAAGCTTTTCATAAAAATATTTTGTATTTAGTTTGTTGTAAATAAATGATTTAAACTAAAATTACAAAATCAGAACATACATACAAAAACGCTGCAAAAATACAATTTTTAATAATACATTAATATTTTTCGCTATTTTTTTTTCTTGAATATGTTTTTTTCCTATTTTTGCACCCTCCTCTTTAAAAGAAGAAGTGTTGTTTTATAAAATTTTGAATTATGGACGCTATTAAAATTTTATTTGCAGAAGATGATGTCAATTTGGGTAAAGTTCTGACCACATATTTGACAGGCAAAGGATTTGAAGTCACACACGCTACAAATGGCGAAATTGCGTATGAACAGTTTTGTATGGGCACCTTTGATATATGTATTATTGACGTTATGATGCCCCTTATGGACGGCTTTACTTTGACGCAGGAAATACGCAAATTGGACAAAAAAGTTCCTATCATTTTCTTGACAGCTAAGAATTTGCAGGAAGATATGATTAAAGGTCTGTCAATTGGTGGTGATGACTATATCACGAAGCCGTTCGCTATTGACGTTCTGGTGGCTCGTATTCAGGCATTGCTACGCCGAACCATCAATCATGAGGAAACTGTGGATGTGTTGGAATTAGGTAGTATTCTTTTTGACAAAAAACGCCAGATTCTCACCATTCAGGGTGAGGAAAAGAAAATCACGACACGTGAGGCCCAGCTGTTGGAAATGTTGATAGATAAGAAGAACGATGTTTTGGAACGTGGATATGCGCTGAAGAAAATCTGGGGCGATGACAGCTTCTACAATGCGCGTAATATGGATGTCTATATTACCAAACTAAGAAAGTATTTTAAAAGCGAACCCAAGATACAGATTATTAATGTACACGGTGTCGGTTTCAAATTTGTCATGTAAAAAAAGGCTGCTCAATTGAGCAGCCTTTTTTTATTAACCTCTAAAGGGGAAATCTTTGCCGGGGAAGATCGCTTGGGAACCGAGCTGCTCTTCAATTCTCATCAATTGGTTGTATTTGCAAATACGGTCTGTTCTGGATGCGGAACCCGTTTTGATTTGACCGGTGCCTAAAGCCACTGCCAAGTCGGCAATAGTCGTGTCTTCGGTTTCACCTGAGCGGTGGGACATAACGGCCGTGTAACGGTTTCTTTGTGCCAATGAAACAGCATTGATGGTTTCTGTCAAAGTGCCGATTTGGTTGACTTTGATTAAGATGGAGTTGGCAACTTGGCGATCCAAACCCATTTGGAGACGTTTGACATTCGTAACGAACAAGTCGTCACCCACCAATTGGATTTTGTTGCCGATGGCGTTGGTGAGGCTCTTCCAACCATCCCAATCGTCTTCTGCCATACCGTCTTCAATAGAGATGATAGGATATTTGTTAACCCAATTCTGCCAGTAGTCAACCATTTGGGCGGGCGTGAGCTCTTCGCCTGTTGACCATTTCAGTTTGTAAACATTCTTTTCAATGTCGTAAAATTCGGAAGCGGCAGGGTCAAGTGCGATGCAGACTTCGTCGTAAGGTTTGTAGCCGGCATTTTCAATAGCTTTAAGGATTACTTCGACTGCTTCCTCATTGGATTTGAGGTCGGGAGCGAAACCGCCTTCGTCACCGACATTGGTGGAATAACCTTTGTCTTTCAAAACCTTTTTTAGATTATGGAAAATTTCGGAACCCATTCTAACTGCTTCGCGGAAAGTCGGAGCGCCGACAGGCATAATCATAAATTCTTGGAAATCAACACAGTTGTCTGCGTGAGAACCGCCATTCAGGATGTTCATCATCGGGACGGGAAGAACGGTTGCGTTGCAACCTCCGATGTAGCGGTAGAGGTCTTGGCCGGTTTCCTGTGCGGCTGCTTTGGCTGCGGCCAAAGAGATACCGAGGATGGCGTTGGCACCCATCGCGCCCTTGTTCTCCGTACCGTCGATTTCTATCATACGGGCATCGATTTCAGCCTGTTCGCTGACTTCCATACCTTCGATTTGCTCGGCCAGTACGTTGTTTACATTTTGCACGGCTTTCATTACGCCCTTGCCCATAAAGCGGTCTTTCTGACCATCACGCAATTCAACAGCTTCGTGAACGCCTGTGGAGGCACCAGATGGAACAGCTGCACGACCCATTGCTCCAGCGGCGGTATATACATCAACCTCAACAGTGGGATTACCACGAGAGTCTAAAATCTCTCTTCCTAAAACTTTAATTATTTGACTCATAATTATTTATGTTAATTGGTTAAAAAACGCGCAAACATACACAAATTTTTGCCAGTTTGGTGATCAAAACTTTATGAATGTCTGCCTTTTATTTATTATTTTGGTGAAATAATCATAACAAATTCACCCTTCACTTCCTTTTGCCCGAAATATTCGATGGCTTCGGCTATCGTTCCTCGGAACGTGTGGGCGTAAATCTTTGTCAGCTCTTTTGATATGGAGATTATCCGGTCTGCTCCCAAAATCTCGGCCATCTTTTCCAAAGATTTGATTAAACGGTGTGGCGATTCGTAGAAGATGACGGTCTCCTCCATTTCCGCAACGCGTTTCAGCAGGGATTCTTTCCCTTTTTTGTGAGGGAGAAATCCGTAAAAATAGAAGCTGCTGCAGGGCAGCCCGGATTGCACTATGGCGGGAACAAAGGCCGTCGCGCCGGGAAGGCATTCCACTTCGATATCTTGGGCAATGCATTCGCGGATTAGAAGGAACCCTGGGTCTGAAATGCCTGGTGTACCGGCATCGCTGACCAATGCCACGTTGTCGCTGGCTTTGATTTGGCTGATGAAATGGTTCAACTGCTCGTGCTCGTTGAAAATATGGTAGGCAACGCAGCGCTTGTCGATTTCGTAGTGCTTCAGCAGGTTCTTCGTGGTGCGGGTGTCCTCGCAGAGAATGAAATCTGCGGACTTTAACACGTTGAGCGCGCGCAGCGTGATGTCCTCCAAATTGCCGATGGGTGTGGGTACGATATATAACTTCATAATTTGGCTGAGACTAAGGTCGTTTTATTGTGCGGCTTCTCTTTTTGGGAAAACCAATGAGCTGACTACTGATACCACGAGGATTCCCAAAATAATGAAGAGGGAAGCGGTTGTGGAAATATTGATGTGGAAAAATTCGTGCCCGATCATCTTCAATCCGATGAAGCACAACAGTACGCCCAAACCATATTTCAACAGCCAGAATTTGTCGGTCACGTTGCTTAAAAGGAAGAATAGGGAACGCAGTCCCATAATGGCGAAGATGTTGGAGAAGAATACGATGAAGGTGTCGGTGGTGACGGAGAAGACGGCCGGAATGGAATCGACGGCAAAGATGATGTCGGAGAATTCAATGACGAGTAAGACCAAAAAGAGTGGGGTGATGAAATTCTTGTCGTCAATCTTGCTGAAGAAGTTGTGACCTTCCAAGTTCGGAGTGACGCGGAAATGTCTTGACGCGAATTTCACAACAGGATGGTTGGCCGTGTCGATTTTTTCATCGCCCTTGTCTTTGAACATTTTCATGCCGGAAAAGATGAGAATGACGCCGAAAATAGCGAGAATCCAGGAAAAACGCTCCACTACGGCTCCCAATGCGAAGATGAAGATGAATCGCATGATAATAGCTCCCAAGATGCCCCAAAACAGCACTCTGTGGTAATATTTCTTGTCAATGCCGAAACTGACAAAAATCATAATCATTACGAAAATGTTGTCGATGGAAAGCGATTCCTCCAAGAAGTAGCCCGCAAGGAATTGGTTGGCCATCTCCTTTCGGTAAATTCCGAGAGCTGAAGCGTAGTCCATACCCGGTTGGATTAGCTCTTTCAACGAACTTCCACTGGCAAAGGCGAGCAAATCCTCCATATCGGAAATTCCGTGTATCCATTCCGCTCTGAAACGGATGAGCAGAGCCATTGCCATCGCCATCAGTACCCAGACGCACGTCCAAATGGCAGCCTCTTTGATTTTGATCTCGTGGTCTTTTTTGTGGAAAATCCCTAAGTCCATTGCCAACATCCCGACAATGAACACCATAAATACGATGAAAAATATAATTCTAGACATATAAGGAATTTTTAATTTCGAAATTTTTGTTTAAGACAAATCGATAGGGCAGCCGGGCATCTTCTCCGGCATAATCAACACCGATGCGGGGGGTGATGTCGATTTGATTGTCCGGGATGTGCAGACCTCTGTCTTCCAACCAGATGGTTTCTGAAAGGAGAGAAAGCCCGTTGTCTGATACAGTAAGTCCTAGGGCTTTGCTGACTTTCCCCGGTCCATTGGAAATGTCGGGAGAAATGTGCGTCTTGCCGGTTCGTTGTAACATCAGTTCTTCTCCGTGAGTGGGGATGATGCCGCGAATGAGCACGGCGTCAGGAATGCCTTCCTGGTTGGTTACGAAATTCAACATCGCGTGCATCCCGTAGCAAAGATACATATAGACAACCCCTCCTTCGTGGTACATCATTTCATTGCGGTTCGTTCTTCTTCCTCCGAAAGCGTGTGAGGCCCGGTCGTCAATTCCGTTGTAGGCCTCAACTTCTGAAATGATGCCGCCTGAAATCTGCCCGTCTTTGCATGTGAAAACGTATTTGCCTAATAGATTGCGAGTTATGGCTAACACGTCATTCTCTAAAAAATACGATTTTTGCAGCTGTTTCATCCGTGAAAAAAATTTCTGCAAAAAAACGAAAAAAAATGAATTTTGAGTGTAACGTTTTGGGGGTATTTTTCGTTAAGCAGATTGTTGAATTATATGTTGACTGAGGAAGAAAAAATAATCGTTAAAGGCTGTTTGTCTGGTAAAAGTCAATACCAGAAGCAGTTATATCTTGAATATGGTCCCATTGTCCAAGGTGTGTGCCATCGATATGCCCTGAACTCTGAGGAAGAAAAAGACCTTTTTCATGACATTTTTGTCTTTATTCTTACTCATTTCAACGAATTTGATCACATCGACTCTCTTGGTGGTTGGATTTATAGGATTTCAGTCAATAAGTCGATAGATTATTATAGAAGAAAGGTGCGTTATCCTATGGTTACATTGGAAGACAGAGAGTCGATAAGGGATATTACGAAACCTTTTTTCCCGGAAGTGCTTTCTTTTGAGAAATTGATGGAGTTTGTCAACACACTTCCCCACACTTCCCGCATAATGTTTAATATGTTTGTGTTGGACGGTTATTCGCAAAAACAGATATCGGACATGATGGGCGTTGCTACAAGTAACGTTAGAGTAATTGTCCATCGTGCCAAATTGGCACTGCAGAAAAAAATCAGGGAATACCTTAATGACGAAGAATTTAATATTTGAAACCAGAATACGTAATAAGAATATGGAATTAAAAGACTCTGTTAAAAATTATAAGCTTCCAGTAGAGGAATCTGCGTGGGAAACGATTGTGAACGACGCGCAGCTCGTGCGTTTTAATCGGCGCAAACGCTGGCAGCGAATATGCCTGTTGGGTGTAGTTCCAGCTGTAGTAGTGGCTGTGGTGGTGGCGACGGTTCTGCTTGCTTCTTCTCCTAAGAAGTCTGTAGAAGAGCCGGATAAAACTGTTGTTCCTCAAGAGGTTACGGTTCGTCAAACGGAACCTGTGGCCCAAGCAAAATCAGAAGAAGTGACTCAAGTTCGTACTTCTGAATCACTGCCGATGCAAAAAGAGGCAGTACCGACGACGACAAATTTCCCGTCTCAGCCTGTACTTGAGGATATTGTACCGGCGGTTGCCCCCGCTGCTTCCAAACCTTCTGCGCCGTCCGCTCCGATAGCTGCCAAGGTTGAAAAACGCGCACCAGATGTGACTTCAGTTCCTTCTTCAGTTAGCAAACCGGCAAAATCGGTCTTTGTTTCCTCTGTCAAAAGTCAAGATGATAATGCCCATTCATCTGAGGAACCGGAAACACCAACCAATAATTACCAACTTTTTATCCCTAATGCCTTTACTCCCAATGGAGATGGTGTCAATGACCTGTTTAAAGTTGAAGCTGATTTCACGCCGCTCTCATTCGAAATCGCTATCTATTCGAGAAAAGGTGAACTGGTGTTTCTCAATAAGGATATGAGGCTTGGTTGGGATGGCTCTTTCCGCGGCCGAGATTTACCCAGTGAGGTCTATAATTATATTGTGAAATTCACTAATCCGGAGGGAAAACAATCCACTCGTCGTGGCCAAGTCACCCTCATTCGATAATTTTTGCTGTCTTATTATGCTAAATCGTTCTATCACCCCTGATCAACATCCGATTTCTGAAATTCAGTTGGCAAAGCCTCGCCAGCTGACCCTTCTAAACCAGATTCCTTTTTTCATTATTGATAATGAGAATTTGGATCTGATACATTTCCTGATTCAATTGAATGTCGGCATTTTGCACGAGAATCAGAAACATATCGCCTTATTCACGTACGCGCTGTTGAAAGAAAGTTCGAAAGACCATTCTTCCAATGAGATAGCGGATTTGCTGGATTTCTACGGCACACATTATACCGTTTCCGAATCGCTGGATAAGACGGTGGTGAGTATTTCTGTCCCGAAAAAGAATGTGAAGCAAATCCTGCCCGTGATTATGGACTTTATGTCTCATCCTGCTTATCGCGAGACGAATTTGTCCGTTTATAAAAATTTGAAGATAAAGGATTTGGAATACAATTCCAAAAAAACCGATGTGCGCAACACGCAATTGATGCTGCATGCGATGTTCGGTGACGACAAGACGGCCGGACAGTTCTCGACGAAGGAAAACCTGCAGGCCGTCACCATTCCCCAGATGATGGCTTTTCATCAAAGGACCTTCTGCGCGGAAAACATCAGTCTTTTTGCCACTGGAAATTTTGATGCCGAGCTGGAATCCTTTGTTTGTGAGATTTTCGAGCAGATTCCCAATGGCGTTGCTATTGCCAATATTGAAAATCTCCCGTTGCCTTCAGATACCACACCTTTGGTTTTTGAAAAGATGGAGAACAGTGTGCAGTCATCCATCACGTTGTGCCAGCCGATGATGGCCTATTCTGATGCCGAACGACGCGAATTTTCCATTCTTTCCACCATTACAGGAGGCTATTTCGGGTCACGCCTTATGCAGAATCTCCGCGAGAAAAACGGATATACCTACGGCATCTCTTCCGGCTCTGTCTATTTCGGAAACCAGTCCATCTTCATTATCAATAGCGATGTGAACATTCAAAATACTAAGGCTTCTATGGAGGCTTGTTTTGAAGAATTAGAGCGCTTGAGACTTGAACTCGTACCCCAAGAAGAACTCGATTCTGTGCGAAATTATATCCTCGGCGAGCTACTTAGAGATGTTGAAAACTCGGTCTCATACCTCAAACGATTGGCTTATTGGCATCATCATCAATTGGATGAGTCGGAATTCCATGCTATGATTCAGATAGTTAGAGATATTACGGCCGAACAGATTTTATTTTTGGCAAAAAAATATTATCCACACAATAAATTTACCCAAATCATCGTTGGTGGCAATTGTTGATTTTTTTTATTAGGATAATTATATGAGAAAAATACTCTATACATTTTTGCTTTTCACATCTCTGGCAAATGTTGTGTGGGCATACGATCCTCCCACACTGCAGTGTTTGCAGTTAAATAACGGAACAACATTGCACGTTACGTGGAGTAATACGGACGATTGCACTCATTTTGTTGAATATCAGTTTTTTGTAAATAATGCTTACGTAGAGACGTTTGTGGCCGGTAGTGGTTACACGCTCTGCAATTATGGTGGACGAGATATTCACGTCACAGAGGCGAATACCTATTCTTGCTATATCAAAGCAAAGGATGAGGATGGTAACTTGTGGACTTCCAATACATTGCAAATGCCGGCCATTCACGTGGAACCAAGTGCAGATAGCGCATACGCTTTGATTTCCTGGGATGCCCCTTCCTCTGGTTCTTTGGATGATACGTGGGGTGATTCCTACTTCATCTATAAAAAATACAATTTCGAGGACCAGTTCTCGAATTTGCCCTTTGCAACAGTCCCCAATACGGTAAATAACTATACCGACACTTCAGATGTGTGCTATCGGGATATTTCCTATTCTGTGGGTATCACCAATACTTATCCGATTAGTGAAACGGCTACCAACAACTGCATTTTCCGTACTTCCATTGCTACGGTTACGTTGGTGGATAGGACACAACCCAACATACCTGTTTTGGATAGCGTTTCTTTTGACGAGAACAACCGTGTGGCGTTGGGATTTCACGCGACGGATCCTATGATGTATGGCTTTATCGCTTATTTTCAAGGAGATGGATGGATTAGCATAGATACTATTTACAATGCCACCTATTGGATTGACCCGAATGGCGGAGAGAGATGCTATCGAATTGCCGTGCTGGATTCCTGTGTGAACAGCTCGCAGATGGTTGCTGATGAACAATGTGGCCTGCACCTGTATCAAGGCACTCTTAATGCTTGCGAGAAAAGCGCTTCCATCAATTGGAGCACCTATCCGAATCTCACGGGCGGAGTCGGCAGTTTTGAAATCTTTTTGAGTACGGATCACGGCACGTCCTACCAAAGTATTGCCACCGTCAATGCCAACACGCATTCCTTTACGATAGAAAATCTGGAAAACGAAACCGATTACCGAGTGTTTGTCCGTGTGCATAATGCTGATGAAACCATCACCGCGTCCAGTAACCGCATAGATTTCACGATGGAGGCAAGTGCCTCTGACGATATTACGCATATTCGTTCTGTTTCCGTTATTGACAACGACCATATTCAAATCGTAGTTCATACCAGTGGCGATACATTGCCATTCAATAGCATCACCTTGCAACGCAGTGAAAACGGTACTGATTTCACCACATTGCAGACGTTGCCCTATCAAAATGATAGCGAGTACGAATTTCAGGATAATACGGCGGATTTTAGCAAAAGAATCTATTATTATCAGACCTTTGTAGAAAACAGCTGCCATACCAACAGCGGTTATTCCAAGGTGGCGCATAGCGTATTCTTACAGGGAGAAGCCACTTCCGCTCAAGAGAATGTCCTCAATTGGAACAATTACGGCCAATCGGCAGCCGATGTGGAGCATTATCGCGTGATGCGGAAGCAGGAATCCGATATCGAATTCATAGTTCTTCCAGGCGAGGTTACGCCGTATGCCTATAATGCTTATCACGATGACGTGTCTTCCTTATTTGAAGGAGGTTCCAAATTCAAGTATTACGTGGTGGCACAACCGATAGAAGATGAATACGGATTCAGTGATATGAGCAATTCCAATGTGGTGGATTTACAACAGATGCCGAACACATACGTTCCCAATGCTTTTTCGCCACGTTTGTCGATTAACAATGTGTTTATGCCTGTGAATACTTTTGTGTCATCGGAAAATTATTTCTTCGCCGTTTACGCCAGAACGGGAGATATGATTTTTATGACCCGCAATCCGAATGAGGGCTGGGATGGTACGATAAAGGGGAGACGCGCTCCTTTTGACGTCTATGTGTATAAAATCACTTACACATTGCCTGATAGATCTTTGTATGAAAAAACCGGAACGGTGACTTTGGTCCCGTAGATTGCCTTTTAGCGCAATTTGATTTTTTGCCCCAAAGAGAGAATACTGGTTTCTTTTATGTGATTGATTTTGCAGAGCTTTTCCACCGTGGTATGGTATCTTCGTGCTATGGCGGATAGTGTGTCTCCGCTGCGAACCGTATGGACGGCAGGTTTGCTGGGCGCCGGTTTTGGGGTGGTTGCAGGTGCGGGCGTTTTCTTTTCCGGAACAGTCGCGTTGGCGAGGGAGGCAAGTGCCTCATCAGAAAGATTGGCCGTGTCAATATCCTTGTTTTGGGGTACGGTGGTGTTGTATTTATCTACAACTTTTATGGTGTTGGCCGTGCGATTGATATTTTGGTAAGCTTGTCCCAAAGAGGCAACCGTGATATTCACATCCATATTGACGTGTCGGGAGGAGTCGGCCTTGGAGTGGCTGAGCAGCCATTCGTAAGTCTCTGGCAAATAGAACATTTTAGCTAATTGAGAGTGGTTGATGCCTTTGAATCTGTCAAAGCGCAGCAAGTTGGTGGGACCGCAGTTCTTCATAGCGTTCACAATGCGCTCGGATTGGCTGATGGAAACGTCTCTGTCGGCGGTTCCGTGGATGATCCAAAGCGGAACCTTGTTCAAACCGCAGAAATCTTTGCGTGAGCTGCCGCCACAGAGTGCCATTGCGGCTGCGAATTTTTCGGGATACGTGGCCACAAAGTCGAATGTGCCGTAGCCGCCCAGACTCATTCCAATAACGTAAATGCGGTTGGTGTCCATCGCGAAATGTTCCTGCACCCAGTTGAGCACATTCATAATGCGTGTGGGATTCCAGGGACCACCGGGGTTTTGCGGTGCGATAACCATAGCGTCAATGTCACGCCCCATCGAAATGGCATCCAAACAGCCATAACGACGCACTCTGTTGAGGTCGGAGCCGCACAAGCTGTTCCCGTGAAGGAAGACAACAACGGGCATTTCGTTCTTCTTGACCTCATAGTCGTCCGGCAGCGATATCCAGAAGTTGTAGCCGTTGTTGACCACATTGCGATAAGTGGTGAAGGTGTATTCTTTTTGTGCCCACGCGAATATAGGCAGACAGGCTGCCAACAATAAAAATAATCTTTTCATACCTTAAATTCTAAACCCTAATACTTATTACCTATTACCTATTACCTAATCCTTATTCTTTCGGCATCTTTGTATTGAACAACGCTTTAACCAACTTGGCATCCGTTCCTTCAGAGTAAATTTCTTCGCCTGGTGACGGCCTGAGCTTGATGGTGATTGCATCGTTGTCTGCGTCTTCAACTTCTTTGATTCTGACGATGGCGTCGTTTGCGGCAATCATGCTGGGTGATATACGAGTGAAAACGAGGAAATCCACCCACAAGGCGATGTCGTCAATGGATTCGTCTAAGCTGAGCTTCTTTCCGGAACGGAGGACGGCAACAGACTTGTCGCCGTTTTTCATAAAATAGGCGATGATGTCCTGGTTTATTTTCTGCCCTGCGCCGTTTTGATACAGATAAACGTAGGTGCTCATCGTGTGGTTCTCTTTGTATTCGTAAGTGGTGCGCTTCTTGCCATTAACATCATAAAAGTCCCACGTGCCAATTCTAATGCCGTTGTGATAATTTCCGGCGCTTGAAATGTGATGGTCTTTAGGATAATAGGCTGTGGCCGTTCCGTTCAGTTTGCCATCAATGTAGTTCTCCTCCAAACTGATTTCGCCATTGGTGTAGTAGGTTGTGTGCGTGCCGCTGAGCTTGCCGTTGTAGTAGTTCTTTTCTTCCAATAGCACACCGCTTTCGTTGGAGTATGTCTTCCAATTTCCTGTCTCCTTGCCGTTTGCGTAATTTTCGATTTTGATGAGTTTGTCGGAATTGGAGTAGTAGTTCCAGATGCCGTCTTTGATTTGGTCAATGAAAACGCCTTCTGATGCTTTGTGCCCGTTCTCGTGGTAAATCACGGTTTTAACTTTATGTACGCCCTGAATGAATTCGGTCGTGCTCTTCAGTTTTCCGTTGGTGTGATAATATTTGAAGATGCCGTATGGCACATTGTCTTTGAATTGGCCCTCATAGACGAGCGTGCCTTTCTCATATTTTTTCCAAACTCCTTGCTTGCGTCCCTGCGCATCGGTTCGATTGGTGTCTGAAGATGTTGTTTGTGCGAAAACACTAAAGGAAATCAAACACAAAAACAAAACGAAAATTCTTTTCATTGTCCTGATATTTAATGAGATACGTTGTAAGATGTTGGTTTGCAACAAAGCTTGCAAAGATATAAAAAAAGGTGAAAGGTGTAAAGGTGTAAAAGGGAGAATGGTTAAGGGTTAATGATTAATGATGAGGTCCCGGTTAGGGACCGTTGTTCGGTAGAATGATGAATGCCGTTAGTCATTGAGCGGAATGGCAATTCGGATGGGCCGATCTTCGTCGTCGTCTCCGTGAAGCCAGATTGATAAAACAAATCCTTCAAATTCATATTGAGGATGTGACACCAAATATTGTTCGTATGTTGTTTCAACAATAAGGAAATCGGACTCGGCATACGAGACATACGAATATTTTTTGTTTAAGGAGACAGATTCAGAATGCGGAATTCTTTTTTTAGGATGGATGGAAGAATGCCGCCAACCATTGAATGCAAATTCGCTGAAATCGTATGTGTTCTGGATGCGTTTGGCCAAAGTTGAATCGCATTGGGGTGAAGCAACAATATAGTTTAATAGGTCCGTTGCCAAATAAAAACTGAGATAGGCTTTTTTATCGAATATCAATTGTCTGAGGGAATCGTCGTTTAACATACTTTCGCGTCCAAGATCCTGTTGGTCAACGGTTAAAAACTTGCGATATATTACATCTTCAGTATTCTGTTTGTCTTCCCAAACACGATATTCTCCGTTTCTGGAAGGAATGGTTTTGAGATTCTCGCTTTTATAATGGGTACGAATTTCGTCACTTTGCAAGATTCCTAACTGGTCGGTGTGAATGATGCCGACGATCTTAAAATGTGCGGTGTCTTCAATGTTTTGTGCCCATAGTGTATTACTCAAGAGCAACAAAATGGTGAAGGCAAGTGGGAAATGCTGTTTCATAAGGATGTTTTAGTGCCGCAAAAATATAATTTTATGATAAAATAAAAAAATCCCGCAAGAAATTCTTGCAGGATTTTTCAAAAGTATAGAGATCAGTATTTTAGTACATTCCACCCATTCCCGGGTTCATACCTGCGCCCATAGGAGCAGCCGGAGCCTCTTCTTTGATTTCAGCGAGTACGCATTCGGTTGTTAGGAGCATACCTGCGATGGAAGCGGCGTTTTCAAGTGCCACGCGGGAAACCTTGGTCGGGCCGATGACACCGGCTTCAATCATATTCACGAATTGGTCGGTACGTGCGTTGTAGCCGAAGTCGCCTTTGCCCTTCATAACGGCGTTGACGATGACGGAACCTTCCTTGCCGGCATTTGTAGTGATTTGGCGAAGCGGTTCTTCCAAAGCTCTACGGACGATTTCGATACCGATTTTCTGGTCTTCGTTTTCACCCTTCAGGCCTTTGAGGCTGGCGATAGAGCGGATGTAAGCCACACCGCCGCCGGGGATGATGCCTTCTTCGATAGCAGCGCGTGTTGCGTGCAAAGCATCATCGTAACGGTCTTTCTTTTCTTTCATTTCAACTTCAGAAGCGGCACCAACGTAGATGACTGCTACGCCACCTGCCAATTTGGCCAATCTTTCTTGAAGTTTTTCGCGATCATAGTCGGAGGTGGATTTCTCGATTTGAGCTTTAATCATAGCGATACGGCCATCGATGGCAGCCTTGTCGCCCTTACCGCTGACAATCGTGGTGTTTTCTTTGTCAACCGTGATTTTTTCAGCTGTACCCAACATTTCGATAGCGGCATCTTCCAGTTTGAAGCCTTTTTCTTCGGAAATTACCGTACCGCCGGTGAGGATGGCGATGTCTTCCAACATCTCTTTTCTTCTGTCGCCGAAGCCGGGAGCCTTAACGGCAACAATCTTCAAACCACCACGGAGTCTGTTGACTACTAATGTTGCAAGTGCTTCGCTGTCAACATCTTCAGAGATGATTAACAAAGGACGGCCGCTTTGGACGACTTTTTCCAAAATCGGAAGGAATTCCTTCATATTGCTGATTTTCTTGTCGTAAATCAGGATGAACGGATTGTCATATACAGCTTCCATCTTTTCTGTGTCCGTTACGAAATACGGAGAGATGTAGCCTCTGTCAAACTGCATACCTTCCACAATCTTAACAGTTGTGTCTGTGCCTTTGGCTTCTTCGATGGTGATAACGCCTTCTTTCTTTACCTTCTGCATAGCTTCGGCGATGACTTTGCCGACAGCGTTGTCATTGTTTGCGGAAATAGTGGCCACTTGTTCGATCTTTTCGTGGCTGTCGTTGATTTCGACGGATTGGCTCTTGAGGTTTTCAACAACGGTGGCAACGGCTTTGTCAATACCGCGTTTCAACTCCATAGGGTTGGCGCCTGCGGTAACGTTTTTCAAACCGGTGTTGAAGATGGCTTGTGCCAAAACGGTTGCGGTAGTTGTACCGTCACCGGCTTGGTCGTTGGTCTTGGAAGCGACTTCCTTAACCATCTGTGCGCCCATATTTTCGATGGCTTCCTGCAATTCGATTTCTTTAGCGACGCTCACACCGTCCTTGGTGATTTGCGGAGCACCGAATTTCTTGTCAATGATGACGTTGCGACCTTTCGGTCCGAGAGTCACCTTTACTGCATTTGCTAATGCGTCAACACCTTTTTTCAAGCCTTCGCGGGCTTCCCAGTTGTATTTAATATCTTTTGCCATAATTCTTATTAATGTTATTGTAAGTTTCTAAATTGTTGAATTAGCAGATAGCGTAAATGTCGCTTTCCTTCATAATGAGGTAGGTTTCGCCATCCAATTGGATTTCCGTGCCGGAATATTTACCATAGAGAACGGAATCTTTTACTTTAACTGTCATAGGTTCGTCTTTTTTGCCTGGACCTACTGCGACAACAGTGCCTTTTTGCGGTTTTTCTTTTGCGGTGTCGGGGATGATGATGCCGCCGGCTGTTTTCTGTTCTGCTTCGGCAGGTTTTACTAAAACTCTGTCAGCCAATGGTTTGATGTTGCATTTCATAATTTTGATGTTTTAAGTTAGTTATTGTTTTTTTGAATTTTCAAAATGAGGCGACTTTTATCGCAAAATCTGTGCCAAAGATTACCTCCGTATGGGTCCTGTTCGGTAAAGACTGACAAATTGTCATAATGCGGGAAGGTGAAGATGTGGTAATGTGAGATTCAGTAATGCCCCTAATCCCAGACTTCTACAAATATGATCATAGCGAGTTATTAACATTTGTTAGGTTATAAAATGTTAAAGTAAGGCCGAATTCTGTTTTTTTGTTTATCTTTGCCGCCCTTTTGACAAAGATGAAAAAAACATCCGTTTGTTGAAAAGTTTCGTTGTAAATATTTAATTACTAATCAAATAAAATATTTTATGAAAAAAACTTTATGCTTAATGCTGGTGCTGCTGCTGAGTGTCTTCACTCTCCGGGTGTCAGCTCAAGGTTTGGAGGCTTATTATTTCTCCACCGGAACGGATTCCACCAAATGGATACCGTTAAGTACCACTACTTCTCTACTTGCCACGACAGGCGACGGTGTCGCATCGTCTGTGCAGGATCTCGGCTTTACGTTTAATTTTGCTGGAAACAACTACACCCAGTTCTCCGTCAACTCGGATGGTAACTTCCGTTTTGGTTCTGTAGTTACCGCAACGAACAATTATAGTACACCGTTTAGTGCTACTGCTTCCGTTGTCAACAATCCGAAAATCAATATGCTGGGATGTGATGGCTATCGCGATGTCAATAACTATGTGCGTCACGAAGTGGTGGGGACGGAACCCAACCGCGTGGCGGTGATTGAGTTCGCTGCTTCCACGTATAATACAACTTCGCGTCCGGCTATCTTGAAATGGCAGATTCAGCTTTTTGAAGGCAGCAACAATATCCAAATCGTCTATGCCTCTACCGCTCCGTCTATGATGCCCAATGTGGACCGTCAGCCTGGTATGTGCGTCGATAATACTGAAATCATCTTGTTGGATAACAACCATATCGCTTCTTTTTATGAAGAAGGGCAATCTGCAAACTCTTGTCCTATAGGCAACTGGCCCGATGTGAACCGTTATTATCTTTTCGAACCCTATACCATTACTTGTCCTAAACCCACTTCTGTAATTGTAAATACATCTTCCATAACCCAAACAAGCATTGACCTCAGCTGGACGGAAAATGGTTCGGCTATGGAATGGGAAGTGGAATATGGTCCCGCTGGCTTTGTAAAAGGAACCGGCACCAGGGTACAGGCGTTCAATACTTCTGCCACAATAGACAACCTCATTCCCAGTACGCCATACGATTTCTATGTGCGTGCCGTGTGTGGTATTGACGATACGTCCAATTACAGTAAAAAGGCTTACGCATCCACTGCTTGTGGTATGATTTCTCAATTTCCATATATCCAGAATTTTGATAGTTATACTGGCTCTACTTCAGGATCAAGCACCAACCTCCCGTTGGCTTGCTGGACGCAGTACAATACGGGCTATAATTATTCTTCCGCATCTTATTCGGGCTATCCTATTATATATAATAGTGCAAGCTATTCGAATAGTGGAACGAACAGCCTACGTTTTTATTCGTATGTGAGTGGAACCTCCTCGTATGGCAACCAATATGCAGCCACACCTGTTATAGATGTAGCGACTACTCCTATCAATACGCTTCAAGTTGATTTGAAAGTTAGAAGATACTCATCTTCCTATCCGTTTACCTGCATTGTAGGTGTGATGGGTGACTCTCTCAATACTATCACGCCTGTCGATACTATTTCCCTTACATCAGAAGACGTGTATAATGTTTATCAAGATAGAACCATTTTCTTGAACCGCTATGAGGGAAACGGCAACCGCATTGTCTTCTACACATTGGCTCCATCAACCAGTTATAATGCCGGTCATATTGACGATATCGTGATATCCGTGGCTTCCTCCTGTCTGAAACCGACAGGGGTGAATTTTTCCCAAATTACAGACAACAGTGTTACCATCGATTGGACTCTTTCTGGAGATGAATCCGCTTGGGATATCAGTGTGGTGGAAGCAGGAGACCCGATGGATGAATCTGCTGTAGAATACGTGTCGGAACATCCCTACACGTTTACGGGCTTGGAAGCCAACACCACCTACGATGTGTATGTGCGTGCCAACTGCGGCAGTGAGGTCAGTGATTGGTCCACGGTGGCCTCTTTTACCACTCGTTGTGTTGCTGTCACCACATTGCCTTATGTGGAGAATTTCGATGGCGTTCCCGCTGCTTCAGCAGTCTCCTCTGGTGTGATTCCGGATTGTTGGGACCGCACCACCAATTACTCTTCCAATTATCCTTACGTCTATTCTACGAACCACGCCTCCGGTACGGGTGCCCTCTATTTTTACTCCACATCCGCTTATTACTCTGCCGCCGCTTCCCAGGCATTGGATCTTTCACAATATGGGGCCGGCTCTTTGATGCTCAGTTTCAAGGCTATGAGAACCGCAACTACTGCCGGATACGGCAGACTGCAAGTAGGCTTGATGACTGATCCTGCTGATTTCTCCACATTTACACTGCTTAAAGACCTTAACACAGCCGACTATCCGTCTGCTGGCGAATGGTTTGACTTTAACGTGATGCTGCCCGGACAATATGACGACCCCGTCTATTTGGCATTCTATGCTCCCGCAGAAGCGACTAGTTATGCCTTGATTGACGATATCGTATTGGATGAAGTTCCTTCCTGTATGGCTCCCAATAATGTGAATGTCAGCAATATAAATGGCGTGAGCGCTCAGGTTAATTGGACTCCGACTGTAATTCCGCCAGAAAGCTATTCGGTTGAATATTCCGAAGCTGGCCTTGAAAGCTGGTCCACTCCGGAACTCGTTTCTGGAAATTCCTTTATTCTTACCAATCTTTCCCCAATGACCAAATACGATGTACGTGTAAGTGCCAATTGTGCTTCCGATTATTCAGAACCGGTAACCGTCTCTTTCCAGACCGTTTGTTTGATTCCGGAAGATGTGGCCATAGGTACAGGTACTTCCACTAGCTCTTACGTGCCGTTCTATACGGTATATCAATATGGTTATTCCCAACAACTTTTCACGACTTCCGAAATGGGTTCCGATGAAATGGAAATCGCCACCATTTCCTTCCAATATGGTGGTAACGCATCTGTGACAAAGAACATTGATGTCTATTTGGAAAACACAATGGCTTCCAATGTGAGCACTTGGGTTCCTATGGACAATGCCCAATTGGTATATTCCGGTCCTGTGACTTTCCGCTCCAATGCTTCTGATAACGGATGGAATACGATTGTTTTAGACTCTGTCTTCCAATACAACGGTTTCTCCAATCTGTTGTTGGCAGTCTATACGCATAATGAGGTGTCCAATGGCTCAATTTCTACAGATAGAACATTTAAAGCTCATAGTGCAACAGGTATGGCTCGTTATTTGACGAATACTTCGACTACGACTTATAATCCGTTGGATGTTATGTCGTTAGCTGCAGGTACGGCATCTTCCTACCGTAGTAATGTCCGTTTTGGAAATTGTAATGTTAATACCTCTTGTGCTCCGCCGACACTCCATGTGGATGATGTAACCGACAATGCCGTAGAACTTTCCTGGATTCCAGGTTATCAGGAAACTTCTTGGATTTTAGAATATAGATTGGCAAATGCTGATGAATGGACGAACATTGGTGAAGTTTATACGACTTCTTATACAATCAATGACCTTATGAGCGATGTGGATTACCAGGTGCGCATTGCCGCTCTTTGTGGTGATACCAGTACTTGGGTGGTGGATAATATTCACACTCTTTGTCCGTTTGTAGGTCTTCCGTTTACAGAAGATTTTGAAACAGCTACTGGCAGTGGCGCCGGCAATTTTGTTTCTTGTTGGACCAGAGCTACTTCTTCATCTACACAATATCCTTATACATATAGCACCTATTCCCATTCTGGAAACTATAGTGCTTATTTCTATGCTACTACGGCATATTATTCATACGCTGCCACTCCTCGTTTGGCAGACGATGTCCAAATGGACAGCCTGCAAATCCGCTTCTGGCTTAGAAAGACTTCCGCATCCTACTTTATCGAAGTCGGTTTGATGAGCAATCCGAACGACTATAGCACATTTGAAGTGTTGGGTAATTTCACGCCGGATACTGTTTCCACTTGGCGCGAGTTCGAATTGACCACTCGTGGCTATCAAGGCAATGGACATTGCGTGGCTTTCAGATGCCCGGCTACTGCTTCCACCTATATGTGCGTGGATGACATCATTGTTCAATATATTCCGAGTTGTGAGCGCGTGAGCGAAGTTCATACCGCTGATGTCACCGCACATACCGCCGATGTCGTTTGGACACCCGGTGCCGACCAAAGCGCTTGGTACTACGTTTATGGCTTGAAGGATTCCGTAGATTTGGAAACCGCTTCTCCTGAATATGTAACCGATACCGTCGTTCATCTGTTGAACCTCTTGGCCAATACGGAATATGACATCTATGTACAGGCCGCTTGCGACAATGGGGAAAATGCCGACTATGTGAAATATACGTTCCGTACAGACTGCGATCCGGTGACGCATCTGCCGTTTATGGATAATTTCGACACATACGGCGGAAGTGGCTCTGCCTATTTCCCGTCCTGCTGGAACCGTTATTACGCATCCAGCGCCACCAGCTTGGTGAGCACTTCTTATCCTTACGTTTATTCCTCTAACACGAATACACCTCCGGGATGCCTCTATTTCTATAATCTGACTTCTACAGCCGGCACGTTCAGTATGGCTGTCCTTCCGGAATTTGACGCTTCCATCCAACTCAACACACTGCAAGTCGATTGCAATATTTATACGACCAGTGCGAATTACTATCTCTTAGTTGGCGCTATGACCGACCCGACGGATTTGAGCAGCTTCGTCGTTATTGATACGTTGAAACCTTCTACAATCAGCACGCACGAACAGGTCTCCGCGTTGCTGACTTCCTATTCCGGCAATGGCCATTATATTGCCTTCAAAGGCAACGGATATGTCTATATGGATGACCTTGTGATTGACCGCGCGCCCGCTTGTGACGCTCCGACCGATATGGTGATTAGCAATGTCTCCCAAACCGAAGCTACAGTGGCTTGGGCTGAAGGTAGTGTCGAGACTTCTTGGGAACTCTATGTCGTGACGAGTGGTGCCTCTTTGGAAGGTGTTGCGCCAACTGTGGTAAACAGCAACGATTACCTGCTCACAGGTCTGCAACCCGGTACTTCGTATGATGTTTTCGTCAGAGCTATTTGTTTGGACAACACTGGTTTTAGTACCTATTTGCTGGGCTCTTTCGAGACTGAATGCAACCCGATGACTGAACTGCCGTATTTTGATAATTTTGATTCCTATACAGGCGTTACCACAGGTACAATCAACAACCTTCCAAATTGCTGGAACTATCTGAATGACGGAACGGGTTCTTCCTATATGGGTTATCCGGTTATCTATAACAGTTCCTCATACGCACAAAGCGGCCCCAATGCACTGCGTTTCTACACTGGTACGGCTTCCACCTACGGTGATCAATACGCCATCCTGCCTTCCATAGACACGGTTGTCTATCCGGTGAACACACTCCAAGTCGCCTTCGATGCGGCCAAGTATTCAACTTCATACAATGAATTTACGGTTGTCGTTGGTGTGATTTCCAATCCGGCTTCCGCCGCCACCTTTATTCCGGTGGATACCGTACATGTTATGGAAACAACCCACAGCCATCACGTGGTCTATCTGAACCATTACGAAGGATCTAACGGTCGTATTTGTTTCTATGTTCCTAAAAATAGCAGCGGCGCCATCAACTCTGGTACGATTGACAATTTGGAAATCTCATTGGCTCCCTCCTGTTTCGTTGTCTCCAATGTCCAAGCTGTGGATGTTGAACAAACGGAAATTACTTTAGACTGGACTCCGAACGGCAATGAAACCGGTTGGAATGTAGAATACAAACTATCTATCGATACTGTTTGGAACGTGGAAAGCGCTTCCGCCCATCCGATGACGGTGCAAGGTTTGCTTCCGGGAACGGAATACGATTTCCGTGTTCAAGCTGACTGCGGCTCCGAATACTCCAACATCCTGACTGTTTCTACGGAATGTTCTGACTTGGTGCAATTGCCATATACTGAGAATTTTGATTCCTATACGGCTTCCACCTCAGGAACAGTGGTGAATCTGCCGAATTGCTGGCACCAGATCCATTTGGGCTGGACAAGCTCCACCTATAAGGCTTATCCTATTATGTATAACAGCAGCTCATACGCTCAAAGCGGTTCTAACAGCCTTCGCTTCTACACATACACGGCTACCGGTGACCAGTGGGCCGTAATGAGATCTATTGATACCCTGACCTATCCGATTCAATCGTTACAGATGACCCTTAGCGCAAGAGAGTATTCAACCTCTTATCCGTTTGAATTGGTCATTGGTGTGATGAGCGACTTCCGCGACACATCTACTTTTGTTCCTGTTCAGACTATTTCCCCGACGGGTACCACGTATGAGGATTTTACGGTCTATTTCCGCGATTATGTCGGTGGTGGCAAGTATATCGCGATGGTGGCTAAGAAACCGAATTCTTCTTATAACACCGGTAATGTTGATGATATCACTATTTCCGTGGCTCCTAATTGTTTCCCCGTCTCCGATCTTGTTGCTACGACGGTGAACACGAATGACATTACGGTAGAATGGACTCCGAACGGCTCCGAAACTGATTGGGTTGTGGAATATCGTTCCGAAACGGATGATGATTGGAACCAAGTCTTTGCTTCCACTACACCTTCTGCAACAGCTCAAGGTCTGACTCCGGCAACGTACTATTCGTTCCGCGTGAAGGCCGACTGCGGCAATTCCGAGTACAGTGCTTGGAGCGATATTCTAATTGCCAGAACTTCTTGCTCCACTATGACGTTGCCGTTCGAGGAAAGCTTCGACAGTATTCCTGGTGTTACAACGGGTACCGTAAACAATCTGCCCGACTGCTGGAACAACTTGAGCGGCACGTACTCCTCCTATGCCGGCTATCCGATTGTTTACAACAGTTCCTCTTACGCTTATAATGGCAACAACAGTTTGCGCTTCTATACTGGAACAACAACTTCTACCGATTATGGCGACCAATACGCTATCCTGCCTCCGATAGATGTGACGACCAATCCTATCAATACACTCCAACTCTCCTTCAAGGCAAGAAAATATACTTCTACGTATGCTACCTTTACGCTGGTGGTGGGTGTGATGGGCAATGCTGAAAATGCCGCCACATTCGTCCCGGTGGATACTATCGAAGTGACTGATTTGACTTATGGTGACTATATGGTTTACCTCTCATCCTATACCGGTCAGGGTAACCGCATTGCCTTGTTGGCTCCGCGACAGACTTCCGTGGCTTACAATGAAGGTCACGTGGACTATATCCGATTGGAAACAATTTCCGGTTGCCCCGCCCCGCGTGGCCTGAATGCTGTGACCAACACGACATCTTCTGTGACCTTGGGCTGGATTGAAAATGGTTCTGCCACCCAATGGAATATTGAATATGGTCCTGCCGGCTTCACACAAGGTTCTGGCACGGTTGTTCCCGCTTCTACCAATCCGTTTACCATTACTGGTCTGACCCCTTCTACCAATTACACGTTCTATGTGCAGGCTGTGTGCGGTGATGACGAAACCAGTGCTTGGAGTACAGACTATACTGTTGCTACTGCTTGTGATGTGATGTCATTGCCTTATACAGAAAACTTTGATTCCTATATAGGAACAACCTACAGTGCTGCTGGTCCTATACCCCTCTGCTGGACGACCACCATGAATAATACGACTTATCCCGCTCCGCACATTGTCGGTAGTGGCTCCTATTGCTATCCGCATAGTGGTGCTAACTGTATGGTCTTCACCAGTGGCGCCGCCGGCGCTGATGCTTACGCAGTTCTGCCTTCATTCGATAGACCGCTCAATACGATGCATTTGAACTTCTATCGTAGAATGGAAAATGCTACGAATGGTACGCTTACGGTTGGTTATGTGACTTCCTCTGCCAATATGTCCACTTTTGTTGTCGTGGCAACGATTCCTTCGCTGACCACTGGCGATACTATCTCCGTGGATTTCACTGGCGCGGACATCCCGGCTAATGGTATGATTGCCTTCCATTGGAATTATACTACTTCTTTCTATTCTTGCTGCATCGATGATATCAATGTCACTTCCGATGCTCCAGTAAATCCCTGCAACGCACCGACTAACGTGGCTGCTTCCAATGTCTTGCAAAATACCGCAACCATCACCTGGACGGCCGGTGGCGACGAAACTGCTTGGAACCTCCAATACAAGGCTGCTGCCGATGCAGACTGGTCCAGCAATATCGCTGTGAGCAATACTCCTTCTTACGCACTTAACGGTCTGACGGCCAACACCGCCTATATGGTCCGCGTACAAGCTGCTTGCGATGAGGACAATGTCTCCAACTGGACTGACGGCTCCTTTACTACATTGGAAGAGGACGTCCCTACTTGTCCTGCTCCTACTAATGTGGCAGCTTCCAACATTACGAAGAACGCTGCAGTCATCACTTGGGATCAAGAAGCCAATACTGCATCTTCTTGGACCGTGCAATACAAACAGACCGTAGCTTCTGCTTGGGAAACGGCTACTGCCAATGCAATGACCTACACGCTGAACGGTCTCAATGATAATACGCAATACGATGTTCAGGTAATTGCCAATTGCGATAACGGTCTCACGTCTGATCCCTCCCAGACAATCCAATTCACAACATTGATTGATGGTGTGAACGAATATGTTTTGGATGCTGCCATCAACGTTTATCCGAATCCGACGAGTGGACAATTTACTATTAGCAATGAACAATGTACAATTTACAATGTTGAGGTGTATGATGTTTATGGAAAACTCATCAACACGACGAAGGTGGAAGACACCCAAGTCACGCTCGACATCAACACGTGTGCTGACGGTGTCTATTTCGCTCGCATCCTTACGGACAAGGGCGTGGTGACCAAACGCATTGTGAAGAAATAATACGGGCGAATTTTTCGCCACTCCTGTAGAGACGGTGCACCGCACCGTCTCTTTTTCGTTAAAGATAGGAACTTATATAAGTTGTTCTAATTTGTGCGGCCCGGCACTGCAGGTCCATCGTCCCTGTGCAGCTGGACTGTGCCAAACTCGTTACGTTGAGACAGATTACAGGTTTTCACCTCTCATTGTTATTTGAGAGTCCATCGCTGCCGCGGTCATTCGGCGCACGTTTCAGCCGTCGGCAACGTCGGCATGCTTTATACTTCGGTGCAAGCCACTTTACGCCGCTGCAACTGCACATCTTCCTCCTTTACCTCAGATGGTGTCTTCCAATTTCTTCCGATCTTGCACGAGGTTGCTGAGATACAACCCGTCCGGAGTTGCTCAAGGTTGGCTTCGCCGTGATGATTTTAGGATTGGGTCAAATAGAATATAATTCCCATAAAAAGTGTATTTTTGCGCTGCGATGTATAGAGGAAAAAACACCTGTAAGATTTTGAAGGAGATCCGCCAACGTATTGCGGATGAAAATGACATTGCCCTTATTACGGATGAGTGCCATTATCAAGGCGATTGCACGGGGACCTGTCCGAGATGTGAGTCCGAACTGCGCTATTTGGAGGAGGAACTCCGCAAACGGCTGCGTTTGGGAAAGGCGGTAACTCTGGCAGGCCTGTCCCTTGGCATAGCAACTGCGACAGCCGGATGTGCCGCCCATCGAGAAGATGTGGTCCTTCCCGGAATTGTTCTTGAAATGGAGGAGAATGTGCAGCGTGCTAATGATTCTTCCATCGAAGGAATGGATTTCGTGACAGATACTTCCAGCAGAAAATTGGATTTCTTCAGTGAGCAACTCGAAAATGCCGATACGTTGGTTCCCCCAATCATGGGTACGATTGAACTCCCGTCGGAGTACCCTGGCGGTGTGGAAGCTCTGATGGCATTCTTGGAAAAGGAGACACACTATCCCGCATCCGCTTTGGCAGACAGTATTCAGGGCACCGTCATCGTAGAGTTTGTCGTGAAAGAGGATGGCTATCTGGCTGATCCTAAAGTGAAGGTCAGCTTGTCACCTGACTGCGACGCGGAAGCCCTTCGTGTCATTAGGGCAATGCCCCGATGGAAAGTAGAAGAGTATAAGGGTGAAAGCAAAAAGATGTTTTACCAAGTGCCAGTCAAGTTCGTACTGCCAGAACAATAACTGGCGAAACAGCTGCTAAAGGGAACGCATAGCCCGATTACATACGTGTTTGTTTTGAAGGATGAACATCCCCAATCCTCGTAAAGCGAGGAAAAGCAGGAAGGCAATCCAGAGTCCGTTGTTGCCCAAAGCGTTTCGGAAAGCATAATAGAAGATGAAGAAGACAGCCGTTGCCACAAACATCACATCGCGCATAGCCTTGGATGCGGTGGCTCCGATGTAGATGCCGTCGTAGATGAAGGCCGCAAAGCCAGCAAACGGCACTAGGACAGTCCATAGAATGTAACGCATTGCTTCTTCGATTACCGGCTCGTTATTGGTGAGGATGCCGAGCAGCCCGCGTCCGCAGGTGGCATATAGCAGAGTGAAAACCACAGCCAATCCGACTCCCCAGAAGAGTAATCGGCGGATGCAGCTTTTCAAGGATTCCAAATCTTTTGCTCCAATGAAACGTCCCACAAGCGACTCGCCCGCGTATGCAAATCCATCCATTATATAGGATAAGAGGGTGAAAAGTTGCATTAGCAAGGTGTTAGCCGCCACCACTTCGTCACCCATTTTGGCGGAGATGTAGGGAATGAAGGTGAAGACGGCGATAAGGCAGAGCGTGCGCAGGAAGATGTCCGCGTTCAATTGGAAGAAAAGTTTCATCTCTTTGAGCTTCAGACTTTCGCGGATGCGAATGTCTTTGCGGAGATTGCCGTATTGGATGAACCACAGGCTGACAGCCATCAACAGACCGCTGTATTGTGCGATGACGGTGCCCCAGGCCACGCCTGCGATGCCGGCGTGGAAGACAAAGACGAAAATGAGACTGCATACTATGTTGACGATGTTCAGGATGATGGCTATCCACATTGGCGTCTTGGCATTCTGCATCCCGATGAACCAACCTTTGAGGGCGTAGAGACCCAACGTGGCGGGCGCCGCCCAAATGCGGATGTAGAAGTAGGTGAGCGTCAGCGCAATGGTTTCCGAACTGCTCTGGATGAGCTTCTCACATAGAAATCCGATGGGCTTTTGCAAAAGGATAAGCAGTATGGCGGATACTAAGGCAATGGTGATGCCTCGAACCAAAATGCTGAGATATTCGGCTTTGTCGTTGGCACCGTAGGCTTGGGCGGTTAGTCCGCTGGTGCCCATCCGCAGGAATCCGAAATTCCAGTAGATGAGGTTGAAAACCATTGTGGCCAAAGCAATAGCCGCGATGTAGCTGGCATTGCCGATGTGCCCGACGATGGCCACATCCACCATCCCCAACAAAGGAACGGTGATATTGGTGATGATACTCGGAATGGCTAAGCGAAGAATTTCTTTGTTCATTGGTGAAGTAAAATAAAGATTACGGTTGTAGGTAGGTGTCGTCGGTCAGTGTCTTCAAGAATGCCTTTAGGTCGGCAATGTCCGAAGGGGAGAGTAAAGTGCCGCCATCGTTGATGTGGTGCATTAGCGGGCTGACGTAGGGCGAATACTGCAATCCCTCGTTGTAGAAAGTCAGCACTTCGTCTAAAGTTTTGAATCGGCCGTCGTGCATATAGGGTGCCGACACGGCGACATTGCGTAAGGAGGGAGCGCGGTATGCGCCTCTGTCCATCGCGTTGCCGGTGAAGGAAAAACGGTCGTGTGTGTCCGTGAAGACGTTGTCCAAACCGTTGTTGTAGAATAAATTGGTCGTAAATAGGGGAGAACCGTCACTGCCGTGGCAGTGGAAGCAGTCGGCACCTTCTTCTGTGGTGAAGAGGATGTAGCCGTGTAATTCTTGCGGGGTGAGCTGCTCTTGTCCTTGCAGATAGCGGTCGAATTTGGACTGGCCGGAAACGAGCGAGCGGACGTATTGTGCAATGGCCTTTTCGATGCGTTCCATCGTGATTTCTTCCGAGCCGAAGGCTTTCTTGAAAAGTTCGGGGTAGCGGCTGTCGGCGCGTATGGCTGCCACAGCGGAAGCCTCTGTGCCACACATTTCGTCTTCGGCGGTGATGGCCATTCGGACAATGTCTTCTATGCTTCGCTGATTGGCATTGGGGTTCTGCGGACAGATGCTGCCGTTCCAGAAGTAACCTTCGTTGTTGAACACTAAATTGGTGAGCGGCATCACATTGTGGATGGTAGGCTTTCCTGTGCTTCGCCCACGTGCGATGCCGTCGGGGAATCGAGGATTGTCGGTGCCGATGTCGTAGTTGTGCGCTTGAACGTGGCAGGTCGCGCAGGCCATCAGCGAGTCGGGGTCGGAACCAAGATAGCCGCAAAGGTGCGGGTCATCAAACAGAAGCTTGCCTAAAGTCACACCTTCCACCGTCATCGGATTGTCTTCCGGAATGTTCAAACGCGTGGGGAAACCGTAGGGTATGCTAATGTCCATAGGCGTAGGGTCCTCTACGGGATGTACGCAGGAGGAAACGAGGAGGATGAGTAGGCAATATGTCAGGTACTTGGGGAGTTTCAAGTTTCAGGTTTCAAGTTTCAAGTTTTCCAATACATTGGCGATTTCGCCGTAGAGACGGTGCACTGCACCGTCTAATTCCAATTTTGTTGGCGATTTCGCCGTAGAGACGGTGCAGTGCCCCGTCTCTACATTACATTGCATTACATTACACCGTTTTCACTAAAACAGTGTCAGTTGGTCGCCGCTTTCGTCTGCAGGGCCGGAATCATCCGATTTCTCCACGGTGATGTCTTTGAAAATATCTTTGGCGATGGCGTCGTCAACGCTCTCGATTTGGGATTCGTCAATTTCTTCAACTTCCTCTTCGGGTTCTTCTTCCGGTTCGTCGTAAGGCAGAGGTTCGAGGAAGGTTACTTTCTTAATGTTCGGGAAGCTGATACGTTTGCCGCGGGCACGGAAAGACATTGGTTCCACGTAGTCGGCGCAGGAGATGATGTCCACACTGTCTTCTTCTGCTTTCTTCTCTCTGTAAACCACCTTGATTTGAGGTAGATAATCCAGGGATATGCCGATGATGGAAGATGCTCCGTCCTCGGGTATGAAGTCTATTTTTTTGTTAAAAGTATCGGGAACAAAGCGCTTGATGAAGTATTTGTCCTCTTTCTTTTGATAATAGACGGCTGTGATAATCTGTTTTTTGTTCCATTTCTTGATGATGCCCAAGTCGTCATCAAAATGGGTGTTCAGCTCAAAACCGGTAATACGGTAGTTGCCGGATTTGTACAGCGTTATGATTTTATCATCCTCTTTGAAAGCGCCGAGCAACGTGCCTCTTTCGTCGGTGTTGAGGCGCATTACGGATTCTTCAAAGTAGATGTTGATGGCGCTGAGGGTGGAAACGCCCTTTTGTCCAAGCGTGATGGACGCGATAGGGTAGTGTGTCAGCAGGTTGCCCAAAGCGGAACGGCTCTTGACCGCCAGTTTGCTGAAGTCGTAGTCGAACTCCTTCTTTTTGAGTTTGGCTTTCGGTTTCAGTTTTACGCGGATGACTTCAGCTTCACCATTCGGATTGGAGGTGAAGTAGAGTATTTTGGACCCGGCTTTGCCTTTGGTGACGTCGTATTCCTTGTCACGGGAAACACCGCCTACGGCAAATCGTTTGACCATGGTGGCACCGCCTGCGCCGTTGGTGTAGGCGAGGTTGTAGATGTGGCGGTCGTCACCACGCTTGAAGACTTCGACGTGCAAGATGTTCTTGCCGACGAATTTCTTGTCTGTCACTTTCGTGATGAGGAACTTGCCGTCTTCGTGGAAAATGACGAGCTCGTCCAAGTCTGAACAGTCGCAGACGTATTCCACATTCTCATCTTTCTTGAGGGAGGTGCCGATAAATCCTTCCTTCTTGTCAACGTACAGTTTCTGGTTGGCGACAGCCACGGTGGATGCGACAATGGTGTCGAAATTCTTGATTTCGGTCAGACGCGGATGGGCGGCGCCGTATTTCTTCTTCAACTGGCGGAAATAGTTGATGGCGAAGTCAACGATGTGGTCGAGGTGGTTTTGAACCTCCTCGATGTTGAGCTCGATGTCGGCAATATCCTGTTCGGCCTTTTTGATGTCGAATTTGGAAATCTTTCGGACGGGCTTTTCGCAAAGTGCCAGCACGTCGTCGCGGGTGATTTCCTGTTTGAAAAGATGTCGGTAGGGATCAAATGCGTGCTCGATGTTGTCGATTTGCACATCCCAGGATTCGGCAGATCTGTTTTCCAATTCCTTGTAGATGCCCTTGTCGAAGAAGATGATTTCCAAAGAAATCTTGTGCCATTTGTTGCCCAATTCCTCCAACTCGATTTCCAATTCGCGGCGCAGCAGGTTCAACGTGTTCTCGGTGTTGATCTTGAGAATCTCCTTCACGTTGGTGAACACGGGGTGACCGTTCCAGATGACGCAGGCGTTGGTGGAGTAGGTGATCTCGCAATCAGTGAAAGCGTAGAGCGCGTCGATGGTCTGGTCCGGGGAAACACCGGGTTGCAGGTGAAGGTAGATCTCCACCTGCTCTGCCGTGTTGTCGTCAATCTTCTTGACTTTGAGCTTGCCCATATCGACGGCGGCCGTGATGGAGTTCTTGGATTCCGTAATGAGTTTGCCGGTCGTGGTGCCGTAGGGTATCTCAGTGATAACTAAGGTTTTGTTGTCAACAATGTTGATTTTGGCACGGTTACGTACTTTTCCTCCCTGGGCACCATCGCAATAGCGGCTGACATCCGCAGTGCCGCCAGTCGGAAAGTCTGGGAATATTTCAAAATCCTCGCCTTTCAAAATATGGATGGAGGCGTCTATTAGCTCGTTGAAGTTGTGAGGCAGAATTTTCGTGGACATACCCACGCCCACGCCATCCACGCCTTGCGCTAAAAGCAACGGGAACTTGATGGGTAGTGCGATGGGTTCCTTGTTTCGACCGTCATAGGAAACCTGCCAGTCTGTCGTCTTGTGGTTGAACACCACGTCCAAGGCGAATTTGGAAAGGCGTGCCTCAATGTAACGCGGTGCGGCAGCTGGGTCTCCCGTGAGAATGTTACCCCAGTTACCCTGCGTGTCAATCACGTAGTTCTTCTGCCCTAAACTGACCAAAGCGGAGTAGATGGACTGGTCGCCGTGCGGGTGGTATTTCATCGTGTTGCCGACGATGTTGGCCACTTTGTTGAAACGCCCGTCCTCCAACTCGTCCATAGAGTGGAGAATACGGCGCTGTACGGGCTTCAAACCGTCATATACATCCGGAAAGGCACGATCCAAGATAACGTAAGAGGCGTAGTCCAAAAACCATTCTCGATACATCGATTGTACGAAAATGACTTTATGGAGATCCGAGTTCTGTTCTTCCTCGTTTACAAGGTTCTCTTCATTGATGCCGGTAGTCTTATCTGCCATATAGGTTCGGTTTTTTTCAAAAGGCTGCAAAAATACGATTTTTTTTGCCGTTCCGATTTGTTTATGTACTTTTCCAGCTTTGTTCAGACTCTCCTTGCAGCTCGGCAAAGCCAAACAAGTTGTGTCTTTGCTTTCGCTTGCTGCGTCGAAACAGGTATTAGGGTTATTCACTTTGTTCAAGGTGCAATTTACATTGTTCAAGGATGTTATATCTACCTCTTAAACTAGGTCCGTCGTCAAACAAACGTCCACTTTTCGTAGCGGTTCAGCAATTGACAATTGACAATGAACACTCGCTGCTCACTCTTCACAGGTCACAACTCACTGTTCACAAAATAATTCGTCTTAATTAGAGTAATTTGGGATGGGTGATGAGCGCACGGCTCGAAAAAATTTATTGTACATTGTTCATTGTAAATTGTGTATTTTTGCCGCCCTTGAATTTTAACTTAGTATTCATTATGAAAAAAGTTTTAGTCTCCTTGGCCTTGATTATTACGGCTATCATCGTTACCGCTTGCGAATCCAATGACAGTTTCATCAAGTTCGAAAAACTGCCGAGCGTGGCACAATCCTTTGTGAAAAAGCATTTCGCAGATTTGCAGATCTCATATATCAAACAGGATGATGACGGCTTTGAAGTGAAATTCTCCAACGGCTACGAGGTGGAGTTTGATAGAAAGGGTGATTGGAATAATGTCGATTGCAACCACCAACCTGTTCCGCAGAGCGTTATCGATCTTTTGCCTAAAGACATTCCCCAGTATATAACATCCAATTTTTATGATTCCTATATCTGCCAAGTGGATAAGAACAGGAAAAATTGGGATATCGAATTGAGCAACGGCCTTGAACTGACCTTTGATGCCGCCGGTCAGTTCCTCCGTATGGATGACTAGGTTACAAGTTTATTCACTGCGTTCATATTCTTCTGGCAGCTCAGCAAAGCCAAACAAGTGTGCCTTTGCATTCGCTTGCCGCGTCGAAACAGGTTTCAAGAGTTGGTATAATTTCTTAATAATTTAATAATTTAATGATTTAATAATAGTATTGAATGGCTCTCAAGCGCATTTTATTTATTGTAAATCCTATCTCAGGACATCATAAAAAAGAGAATTTCCCCACGTTGGTGAGAGATGTCATCGATAAATCTCGATATGAATGCGAGATTGTCTATACGGAACGAGGTGGGCACGCTAAAGAGTTGGCGCAGCAGGCAGTTGTTGACAAATTCGATGTGGTGGCCGCCGTAGGTGGGGATGGTACGATTAACGAGATTGCGCAGAGTCTGATCGGCACGGAAGTGGCAATGGCGCTGATTCCATACGGTTCGGGCAATGGCTTGGCGCGTTGCCTGCATTTGCCCTTAAGACCGAAAGACGCGCTCAAGGTGTTGAATGACCACCGTGTGATTGCAATGGATACAGCGGCCGTTAATGACGTGCCCTTTGTAAGTATTGCAGGCATTGGTCTGGATGCGCAAACGGCTTTCGATTTCTCCAACGATTCGCGCAGGGGTTTTCTCTCCTATGCGAAATACGCTTTGGAAAACTACATCCATTTCGAGCCGCAGAAATATGTGCTGACGTTCGATGACGCTATGACCGTCGAGTGCAGCCCGCTGCTGATATCATTCGCGAACTCCAACCAGTTTGGGTACAACGCGGTAATAGCCCCCCATTCGGATTTGTGTGACGGATTGTTGGATACCTGTGTCCTGAATCGTCCGCCGCTCGGGATTGCTCCGTTAGTGGCTTCCCAAATGATGTTGGAAAAACTGAACCATTCCAAATATTTTACGGATTTCAAAGCGGAAAAGATTGTGGTGAAACGACCGACAGAGGCGGTCGTCAACATTGATGGCGAACCAATAATATTCCCTAAAAATTTTGAAATCAAAATCCTCCCGCATAACTTGAATGTGATGGTGAAAAATAATGGATAATGAATAATGAACAATGAATAATGAATAATGAATGTGTGGGGGGAATTATGGCGTTGAACCCTGGAAGAGTTCCATCGTTAGCCCCAAATGCAATCTGGGTGGAATGTGTTGGTGAAAAACAATGAATGATGAATAATGTGGTAATTTGTAATAATATAAATTCAACAATGATGTATCGATATAGTGATGGCGAAATGGTGGAATTGCCTAAAGGAGGTTTGCAGGAATTGCTGCAAATGAACCAACAATATCTTCAAAATTATTATGATGTGGAGGATGATTTGGACGATCCATCCTACGTTGCACGCGGCAATGGATTTTGCGATGCCAAGTTCAGTGAGGATTTTATCGAAGGCCAAATCGCACGTTACAAGGCTAGAATTGAGGACGTGAAACAATGGATAATGAATAATGAACAATGAACAATGAATAATGAATAATGAATAATGAATGAGTGTGGGTAATTATGGTGTTGAACTCTGGAAGGGTTCCATCGTTAGCCCCCAGATGCAATCTGGGGGTGATGTGGTGGTGATGACGTGATAGGAGAATGGGAAATCATTGAAAAAAAATATGTTTTTGGTTGTTGTGGAAAAGATAAGAAAATTTATTAAGAACGATTTTACCGTGCTGATTCTCAGGCTGCTGCCTTTGTATTTGGTGCTTCTACTGACGCAAATCGTCTTCTTTTGGCATAATAAGTCGTTGTTGGGCGCGTTGGACGTGCATTCGCTGCCGCTGATGTTTGTCGGCGCACTTCGCTTTGATACGGTTTCCATACTCTATTTGAATGCGCCGTTCATAGCCTTGTCTCTGCTCCCATTTCGTTTTCGCGCGCGCGATTGGTACCAGAAGATGTTGAAATGGATTTATCTTGTCGCGAACACTCTCGGCCTGATAGTCTTGAATGTCGCCGACATTTTCTACTATCGTTATGCTTTCAAACGTATTACGATGGAGGAAATGCACTTCTTTGAAGAAAATGACAACACATCCTCTATTATCTTCAAGGAAATGGGGGATAACTGGTACCTCGTGATTTTTGCCATAGCCTTGGTCGTGATGCTCTATTTTTTATATAAGGCTGTAAAATATCATCCTACAGAGTGGACGAAATCGTGGTTGTATTATCCGATAACGACATTGGTATTAGGTGTTTCGCTCGTCTTTTGGATTTTCGGAGCACGCAGCTCTTTCGATTGGAAAGCCCGTCCCATAACCTTGAGTACCGCTGCGTACTTTGTGAGTTCAACAACGCAGGCTCCTATGGTTTTGAGCAACCCCTTCTGCCTTTTCCGTCTGATGGGCGTGCATAATGACGACTATGTCCGATATTTTGAAGAGGACGAATTGGAATCGCTGTTCTCTCCGTTCCATTATCCCGATTCGACTTATAAGGATGTCTTTACAGGGAAAAAGAACGTTGTGCTGTTTGTGCTGGAGAGTTTCAGCCGCGAACATTCTCAATATTTGGCTCCGGAGTTGAATCCGAATGGAGGCTTCACCCCGTTCTTGGATTCTTTGATGCGTGAAGGTATGGTCTTCACGCACGCCTATGCCAACGGGATGAAGTCGATAGAGGCTTTGCCGTCCATTATGGCATCCATTCCGTCTTATCGTACACCCTTCCCTTTGATGGATGGCTCGATGAACGAAATTGAAGGTCTGCCCAGCATCTTTAAGCAGAATGGCTATTCGACCTACTTTTTCTGTGGCGCGCGTACCAACCAGATGGGTTTCGAGGCTTTCTGCAAGCAGGCCGGCGTGGAGCATTTTTACAATCGGGACGATTTTGAGAAAATCAATAAAGAACAAAATATGGCCAATATCTGGGGCATCTGGGATATGCCTTTTCTGCAGTTTATGGCTCAGAAAATGGATGAGATAGACACCCCGTTCTATGTCTCTGTCTTCACACTGACATCACATCATCCGTATGATTTGCCAGCCGAATATTCGGGCAAAATGCCGAAGGGACGAACGCCGCAGCAACCCTGCGTGGCCTACACGGATTTGTCTCTGCGCAAGTTCTTTGAAACGGTGTCCAAGATGTCGTGGTATCAGAATACTCTCTTTATTTTTGTGGCCGACCACGTCTCACCGCAAATCGCCGCTGATGAAACCCGTACCCCTCGCGGGCGTTCCTCCATCATCTACTTTATGTTTACTCCCGACCATTCTCTGCAAGGACGTTACGAGCAAGTCACGCAGCAACTGGACATTATGCCGACCACTTTGGGACTCTTTGGTTATCAGAAACCGTATTTCGCCTTCGGACGCGATGTCTTCAATGAAGCCGACCGATATCCGATGGTGGCCAATTGCGTGGAACAAACATATCAGTGCATCACGGATTCCCTCAGTCTCTATTTCGATGGCCAGAAATCCCTGTTCGCCTATCCGGTCCAGGATGTTTTTCAAAAGAAGAATATCTTGAACGTTTCTGACAAACAACAAAAGAATGCGGAAAATCACCTGAAAGCCGTTCTGCAAACCTATTACGGACAGCTGAAAAAGGGTGAACTGAAAATTATGAATTAAAGGGTAGGGAATAAATATTTGTACAGCACAGCTGTTATCGAATTTCAGCATTATCGTATTTCCCTTGCCATGTGTCTGTGGCTTCCAATTTCTGTTCTAAAGTTTGGAGGAGGACATCGTAGCGTAGGTGTTCCCAGTTGGAAAACGCCAGATATCGGGCAGGAACCTCGCTGGCAAATCGCTCAATGACGATGTCGGCGCGCAAACGCTCAAGGTATTGCACTAGAAAATCAGTATAAAAATCGAAAGGTAACGGAGGAAAATCGTTCGGATTTTCCTTGTACTCCGCTTCCATACGGGTGCCCTTGATTATCTGCAATTGGTGGAATTTAAGACTGTGGATGGGAAGGCTGTTGATAAGGGCGATATCTTCCAGCCACTGCTCGGGCTGTTCGCCGGGCAAACCAAAGATGAGGTGCGTGCCGACGGGAATCTGATGGGCGTCTGCCTGCTCAATGGCTTGTATCGCGCACGCGAGGTCGTGGCCTCGGTTGATGCGCTGTAATGTCATGTCGTGACAGCTTTCTATGCCGATTTCCAACGCAACGTATGTCTGCTCGGAAAGTTCCTGTAGGTAGTCCAACAGCGGCTCGTCTATGCAGTCTGGACGTGTGGCAATGATGAGGCCTTGAATGCTGGGAACGCGGAGCGCCTCTTCGTACAGCGTCTGCAATTTCTCTAAAGGCGCGTAAGTGTTGGAAAATGCCTGAAAGTAGGCGAGGTGTCCCCGCAGATTCCTGCTCCTGTGCTGATGAAAGGCCATACCCTCGGTCAGCTGCTCGGTGATGCTCTTGGCTGGATGGCAGTAACTGGGATTGAAGGCATCGTTGAGACAATAGGAACACCCACCTGTCCCGCATTTCCCGTCACGGTTGGGACAGGTGAAACCGGCATCCAGGGTCAGCTTCTGCATCCGACCGCCGAATTGCTGTTTTAAGAAGATGTTGTAAGAATGAAAACGGCGCGCGTCGCCCCACGGGAAAAGCATTGAGTATTGGTTTAAGGTTTAAAGTTTTCCAATATATTTGTATTTTCATCGTAGAGACGGTGCACTGCACCGTCTCCAAAACATTTAAGCACCGTCTCCAAAACAGTTTTAAGGTTTAAAGAAACCTCTTGTGTAACATTGTATGTTCCTTATTCCTTAATCCTCCATTATTCATGGGGTAGCAGGTTGTTGCCAAATGGGTCCAAAACGTGTAGCGTCTTTTTGTCCGGATTGACGAGGAACATAAATTCCTGCTTGTCTTTGTTTTTGTCAACGAAAGTGCCGGTGACCATAAATAGAAGGATACCGGATGTCTTTAATTCGGCGTTGTCAATCAGTTCTTCAAATTCGCTTTCCACGCTGGAAATTTCATTTAGATTGGCGTTAAGCTCGTTGATGGTCGCGTCATCGGCCGGTTGAGCCATTTGCATCTCATAGGCCTCTTCCATATTGGCAAGCAACTCTGAGGTGAGTTTTGCATAGCCGAGCTCTGTCAGCGTATCTACACATTCGATGTTGAGGGAGTCGTATTGGGAGATGTCGTTGTCCTTCAAATACTCTTTGGCTAAAGTCTTCATCTGACGTTTGAGCTTGTTGACTTCGCGGTTGGAACAACCGGAAAAGAGAACCGTTGTGGACAAAAGCAAACAGAAAACCAAATATCTTTTCATATCAAAATTCTTCTTTAAAACTAAAATGCAAATACCCAAAGAACAATGAGTTCAACATTTCAAATTCCAGTTTGTAGCTCACTGTTCGCAAATCACTAATAGACAAATCCGAAATCACTGATTTTCAACTTGTCTTGGTTCGGAGACAAGGATTGGATTCTGCCGAATTGGTACATGTTGATGATGCCGAAATCATAGACATCGTTTTCGTTGTACAGCATCTTGATTTTCACAGGCATAGGTCTGCGGTAGAAATATCCATTACATTTGGCACCCTTTTGTCCTTGATGTGCGCTGGCTAAGGCTGTGTCAATTTCACTGGTTTTATAGACGGGGTCGAAGTTGAGGATGTAGGAGTCGTTGGACTTGTCGCTATAACTATAATCCTCATTGATTTTCAAACCGGTCTTTGTGTCAAAAGAGAAGATGGGGAGGTTGTATTCGAAATCGTCGCCAAATGGTGAATTTTCGTCAACGTAGAAAACGTAGGAGATTTCATCTTCCAGAACGAGTCCTGTGAAGAGGTTGAGATAGTTTTCCTCCCATTGTTTGAGCTCGGCCAGCATTTTGTTCAAGGCTTCTGCGGAATAGGCGGTTTCCTGCTCGCCGGCCACAAGGTTGTATTGGTCTTTGCGACTTCGGCCAATGGCATCGGCAGCTTCCTGTGCCTTCTGGTTGTTGGATTTGGAAACCAGCTTCGTGCGGTTGGAAGGCACTTGCGTGACAACACCGTCGATGATTTTGGTCTCTACAAACGAATCCTCCATCTCCGTATAGGTCGGGTCGGAGTAGTTCTTGAAGAAATTGGGAATTGGCGTTGTGGAGGTGGTGTAGCAGCGGACCTCGTTTGTATGATTCGCATCAAAAGGTTGCGCGGTTAAGGATGTTAGATAGTTGTCCTTGATCTGTTTGCCGGAAAGCTTGACCAAATAGCATTCCCTAGCGTCCGGACAGGCAATAGGCTCGATGCTGACGTCTTTGATTTTGTAATATGTGCGGTTCTCGGAAATGACATTCTTCAATCCAAGAAGACTCTCCGCGTAGTCGGCGTAATAGCCTTTGATTTCACGAACCTTGGTGACTTTCACTGTGACTTTCAGAGAAGTGGAAGGCAGCATATAGCTGAAAGTGCTTCCCTTGACGGTCTTGCCGCTGTCTAACGGCAGTCTATAGACGTTTGCCTGCGCGAAACCCAATACGCAAACGCCAACTAACAATAATGAGATGAAAATGTTTTTCATAATGAATAGTGTGAAATGAGAAACTAAGAAAGATGGGTAGATGATAAGAGGAATTACTTTAAACTTTAAACCTTAAACCTTTCCTACTCCCTTCTCCCCAAGAATATGAATATGTAGTAGAGTAGGGTGGCCAGAGAGGAGAGCGCGGCGATGAGGTACGTGCGTGCGGCCCATTTGAGTGCGTCTTTGGCTTTGACCGTTTCCTGCCCGGATGTGATGCCGGTGCTGTCCAACCATTCTACAGCGCGTTCGGAGGCGTTGTATTCAACGGGCAGCGTGATGATGGAGAACAGCGTAGTCACGGCAAACAGCACAATGCCGATGAGCAGGACCCATTGTCCTATAAAGCTGGCAAAGTTGAGAAGCACGATGCCGGCAAGCAAAATCCACTGGGCCCATTGGGAACCGAACTGGACCATCGGCACCATACGGCTGCGCATGTTGAGCCAGCGGTAGGCGGTGGCGTGCTGAACGGCATGACCGCACTCGTGGGCGGCTACGGCGGCAGCGGCTATGCTGTTGCTGCTATAAACACCGGCACTCAGGTTCACGGTCTTGTCAGCAGGATTGTAATGGTCGGTCAAGGTGCCCGCCACGGAGGTGACCCTCACATCGTATATGCCGTTGTCGCGAAGCATCTTCTCGGCCACTTCACGGCCCGTCATACCGCTGCTGAGCGGTATCTTGGAGTATTGTTCTATTCTGGAATTCAAGGTCTTGCTGACAACCAGACTCAAGACCATAAAGATGACAAATATTATTAAATAGGTCATAGGTTAGGGTTTAAATTCGAGGCGGCAAAGATACAAACTATTTTGTATTTATTCTTATGAATTAATCAAGGGGTCGAGAATTTTTTTTCGTGGGATTTTTTCTCACATAATTGCGTGTGTAGATTTCGTCCCGTCGGACAACCGAGAACATCCTGCTGACAAGTTTTGCCCGTACAATGTTCA
>JAZRYT010000178.1:0-11702 GCA_045600905.1 Bacteroidales bacterium | reverse complement strand
CCATATCACCCGTTTTTTAGGTTACACAGCACAAAAATAGGTGATATTATCGAGAAATGCAAGTCGTTGCTAAGTTATTTATTAACAACGGCTTGTCATTTTTCAACAGTCAAAATTCAAGAATAATCTGCGGAAATAAGGTTTTTATAGAAATGGTGTTTATTTGTGGGGAATGTTTTTTTATGACACAATACCAGCTCACATAACAAAAGATAGTATCTTATCGTTTGAAAGATTTTATTCTAATTCTTTTGATTGTTGGGGGGTGTATCAGGTGTCTGGAAATCAATTGTTTGAAGAATTTGAATATCACGATGGATTTGATCCACGTACTCATTATTGTTTAACCACGTATGACATAATGAATGACACAACATTTGTGTATAGGGATAATTATTCCGACACCATTGTATATCATTTTCATAAATTTGATTACAAACCCGACAGTACGTTTGCTTTGCAATGGATTCCTTAATTTTAAATAGAAGAGTTATGAAGTCAAATATCTTGTTTTTGGTTTCAGATTTTAGATATACCCCCATCCTGGTTTTGGTATTTTGGTAGTTCAAATGGTAATACGTTATGGTAAAAAATAGTATGGAAAATAAGGTGCCCGTTAAGTAGGAGATTCCGCTTCGACCTCCTATCGTCGGTCTTGCGGAATGGCGCGTGTATCGTGTGAAAAGGGGAACATTATGGACGGCGGCACCACGGGGGAGGTGATACCCCTATACGTGCGCCGCCTCCCATCTGGTTTCCCCACCCGGTGAGCCACGCCATTCCGCAAGCGACCAGAGGAAGCGCAGCGGAATCTCCAACCGAAGAGACCTCGGAGGGCGCCTTTGTGTTAATTTTTCTCGCTAACTTTCCGTAAATATGCGTACTTATTCCGACACCCTTGTGTATCATTTTCATAAATTCGATTACAAACCAGACAGTATGTTTGCGCTTCAGTATGAATGGATGTAGTAGAAAATCACCATCCATTCAATATGGGAGAATATCAACAAGGGCTGACTCCGCAAAGAGCCAGCCCCGATTATATAAGGTGTTTCCTCAGTTCACAGATCACTGTTCACTGATCACAGTTCACTGATCACTATTCTGCCAGTTTGTCGTTAGAACCCAGCACATTGACGATTTTGTGCATATAGAGGGCCTTCATACGGTCGCGAGCTGGTCCCAAATATTTTCTCGGGTCGAACTCGGCGGGTTTGGCAGCCAGTGTTTGGCGAACAGCAGCGGTCATAGCCAAACGGCTGTCGGAGTCGATGTTGATTTTGCAGACAGCACTTTTGGCGGCTTTGCGCAGTTGTTCTTCGGGAATACCCACAGCTGCTTTCAATGCGCCACCGTTGGAGTTGATGATATCGACTTCTTCTTGCGGTACGGAGCTGGAACCGTGGAGAACGATGGGGAATCCGGGAAGCTTTTGCTCAATAGCTTCGAGTACGTCGAATGCCAATGGAGGAGGCAGCAGACGGCCTGTTTCTGGATCTACGGTGCACTGTTCTGGTGTGAACTTGTAAGCACCATGGCTGGTACCGATGGAGATGGCGAGGGAGTCAACACCTGTTTTGGTTACGAAGTCAATGACCTCTTCAGGGCGTGTGTAGTGGCTTTCGGCAGCAGAAACTTCGTCTTCAACGCCGGCAAGCACGCCGAGTTCGCCTTCTACAGTAACATCGTACTGGTGAGCGTATTCCACCACGCGGCGGGTTACGGCAACATTCTCCTCGTAAGGAAGTGAGGAACCGTCAATCATCACGCTGGAGAAGCCCATATCGATGCAGGACTTGCAGATGTCGAAGTCGCTACCATGGTCGAGGTGCAGAACGATTTCGGGATGTTTGCAGCCTAACTCTTTAGCGTATTCCACTGCGCCTTCTGCCATATAGCGCAGGAGCGTCTGGTTGGCGTAGTCGCGAGCACCCTTGGATACTTGGAGGATGACGGGACTTTTGGTTTCAGCAGCGGCTTGGATAATGGCCTGAAGCTGTTCCATATTGTTGAAATTGAATGCGGGGATAGCATAGCCGCCATCCACAGCCTTAGCAAACATCTCACGAGTGTTTACCAATCCGATTTTTTTATAATCTACCATGATAATAAAAGTTAATGTTTTGTATTTTAATATGTTATGTGCTTTTTTCGTGCCGACAAAGAAGAGCGCAAATATAGGAAATATTTGGGAACGTAATGAAAATCTTCGCCATCGGTTTCCGTAATCAGGACATCCACGAATGTCTGAATCTTAAAGTGTCTTCTGTACCATAGATTTCTCGTAGTTCATCATCAGTTACGACTTATTTCACAACTCAGGCGACCCTAATAGAAGACAAAGTGAAAGCGTGGATTGAGAAATATGCGTTGGAAAATTGGCCGATTCGTGGGATTTCAGATGAGTGAATATTGTTTGATATTGGTTGACCGCTTGCGTTTCTTGCTGAATAATAATAAAATAGCAAAACACAAAAAAACGGCTGACTCTCGCCAGCCGTTTGATATGCACTTGGAATTTTTTCATCAAGTTCCAAAAGTTTGCAAGTAGGCTACTTGAAACCTGAAACGATTATTTCGTAGGAACGTTTTGGAGTACTTCGGTGAGGAAGTCGAAGAACTTGCCAACGCTCTCAATGTTGACTCTTTCATCCGGGGAGTGCGGGTGTTCGATCGTCGGACCGAAGGAAACCATATCCCAGTCAGGATAGCATGCGCCGAAGAGGCCGCATTCCAATCCGGCGTGGATAGCCATAATCTTTGGTTCTGTCTTGAATTTCTTCTTATAGACTTCTCTGCAGGTGTTCATAATCGGGGATTCCATATTGGGTTTCCAGCCAGGATAAGCGCGTGTGAGTTCGAGACCGCATTCTGCGAGTTCGGCAATGGCTGTCATTCTGTCGCCAAGAGCGTCCTTGGCGCTGTCAACGGAGCTGCGGAGCAGACATTTAGCGCTCATCACTCCGTTTTCTGCCTTGAAGTTGGCCACGTTGTTGGAAGTTTCCACGAGGTTTTCCATAGAGTCACTCATACGGAGTACGCCGTTAGGAATGGCGAAAATCATACCGAGGAATTGTCTGACGGCTTTTTCGCGGATAACTTTGGCCGGAGTGTCAACAGCCTTCACGCTGACGGAAAGATTTTCTTCTGTGGCGGAAAATTCGGCTTTGACCGTAGCTTCGAATTTCTTTGCGAAATTCTTGAAGGCGGTAGCTTTCTTAGCCGGAACAGCGAGAATGGCGGTTGCTTCGCGCGGGATGGCGTTGCGCAAGCCACCACCGTTGATGGAGGCGATGCATGCACCGAAGTCGTTGATGGCCTTGGTCAGGAAACGGACGGCAATCTTGTTGGCGTTGGCACGTCCCAAGTGGATGTCCATACCGGAGTGACCGCCGTGAAGGCCAGCCACGTTGAATTGGAAGCCCTTCATATCTTCAGGAGTGGCCACGGTTGTGTATTTGCGTCCGAAGTTGGCATCCAAACCGCCGGCGCAGCCCACGTAGAGTTCGCCTTCTGTCTCAGAGTCAAGGTTGATGAGGATTTTGCCTTTTACAAAACCTTTTTTCAAACCGAAAGCACCTGTCATACCGGTTTCTTCGTCAACGGTGGCGAGGATTTCCATCGGACCGTGTTTTACGCCTTTGGTGGTAACGCAAGCCATAGCGGCACATACGCCTACGCCGTTGTCAGCACCTAACGTGGTCTTGTTGGCGCGAACCCAACCGTTGTCGATAATCGGCTCGATAGGGTCTTTCAGGAAGTCGTGCTTTTTGTCGTTGTCAGCTTGCGGAACCATATCGATATGGCCTTGGAGGATGACAGGAGTTCTGTTTTCCATACCCTTGGTAGCAGGAATGGTGAACAGAAGGTTGCCAGTCTTGTCTTGTTCAACTTGGATGTTGTGTTCTTTAGCCCAACCTTTGGCCCAAGCCAAAGCGGCTTCTTCGTGTTTGGAAGGATGCGGAGCATCACAAAGATTTGCGAAATTTTCCCACAAATCGTGCGGGTAGAGTTTTAAAAGTTCTGTGTTCATTTTTTTATTGGGTTTAAAATGTTTGTGTTCGTTAAAATTGTCCGTTGAAATAGGCACGAGCTTGTACGTAGGAAGGCTCATAGAAAGCACTGCAGTTATAATTGTCTATCGTTTCGCAAATGGGGTCGGTGTATATACGTAAAATGGCGTGTGCATAATCTTCGTCTTGAGTTTTCGTGTTTAATATTAGACGTTTATATACTCTGCCCATTTGGATTTCTGATGGAATTATGGTAGCTAATTCCTTGTTGATGTCGGAAATGTAGAAATTCCCTTCGCTCAGTTGGTAGTCATTTATCCAATCCTGCTCGACCTTGGTAGGGTTTTCGCTATGAAGTACGCCGGCAACACTTAGAAGATGCCACAGATTTTCCCATCCTAGTGCTTCCACAACGTATTTGTTACGCTGATGAATCTTGCGTGCCACTCTCTCTATCATATAGCAAACGAAATATAGGTCGTTTTCAGAAATCGCTTCTTCAGGAAAATATTTGTTATTCATATTGTTTGCTTTTAATAAAATGTAGTGCTTTTAATGATTCTTCAGTGCAGAATACCATTTGATGTGTAGGATGTCTGAATTTCACAAGTTCCCAAAACGCCGTGTCGGAAATAACTCCGGCAAGATATTCTTCAATATAATCCCAAATTGTGTCATCAGCCATAGGTCCTTCAACAATGTCGAAGTCGTGCTGTTTGCCACTTCGATTTTCGACAACAAATTTCAGCCACTCGGCGGTCATGCTTTCAAATTTCAAAACAGATAGATTTTCGAGTGACGAAAACTCGTATTCGTTAACAATATGTTGATTCTTACGAGTCATAGCCCATCGAATAGCTTGCCGCTCTAAGGCGGTGCAATAAAAGCCATAGCCGAAATCTTTGTAGAATCCGTTTGTGATGATCCGTGGCTTTTCAACTATTTGATTACTTCCGTGGTATAATTTCATAAGAATATATGTTAATTTTCGTTCTTGTTGATTTTCGGTTTTCCCCAGAATCTCAACACGATGATTTCGGCTAAGAAGCAGAGTAGGGAGAAAATGAGGAAGAATGGCCATAGGGTTTTGCCGTTGAGCTTGTCGGTGACACTCTTGGCAATGTTCTTGGTGTCGGCCGGGATGACGTCTATGTCTTGGCCGGAGGATTTGGCCATCTTCTTGAGTTCGCCTTCGTCGTAGAAGTCAAGGTTTGATTCGTTGCGATTTTGGTTGAAGGCTAAGGTGCCGATGACGGCGCCGTCCTTGACGATGTCGTATAAGCCGTTGTCGTGAACCTGGTCGTGGAAGTAAAGTGCCGTCTCATTGCCGATGCGACGTTGCTCGGGGATGAATTCCTCTTTGCTGCTTCGCGATTTCAGGGTGAGCACGTTGTCGGAATTGTCCATACGCAGTGAGATGGTCTGCATTTGATCTACGCCGATGGTGTTGTAGAGCTTGCCCTGCATAGAACTCATAATGCCGATGTTGTGCAACGGAACAAAGAACAGGGCGTGACGGTGGGCACTGCCGAATTCGTCGTTCATCGCCACTGCGGAAAGGATGACTTTGCCCTTCTCCGCACTGTACGAGCTGAGCAGGGGAGAACCGTTCTCCAATGCCATAATGACTTCACTGCCGCTTCCGCCGCTGATTTCGTAATGCTGCAGCGTGACCGGCATATCCAATTTGTCGTTCTGGCTCTCCAATGCTCCTTTGAAATACAGGCTTTCCATATTGATGTTGCCGCCTTTCAGCTCTTTCTTGGTTAAAGAACCGAACGTGCCGACATTCAGGGAACTCAGGAATTGGGCATAGCTCTTGTCCAACTCTTTGGGCGGAAACACTAACAGGGTGCCGCCGCCTTTGACAAACTTCGTAAGCTCATCAGCCAAACCGGAGGATAAGGAGGGGACTTCACTCAAGACGATGACTTCGCACTGCTTGAGTTGTGTGTAGTTGACTTGGTTGTAACCCATTGCCTGATAGTTGAAAACAGAGTCTTTGCCGTAGAGGGCGTATAGAAATCGGTTGGGTTCTTTGCCTTCAATGACGGCGATGTTCGTGTTGTCAGTTACTTCGTAGGTGAAGAACATCTGGTCATCATACGTGATGGGCGCGTCTTCCAACATTACTTTGCCGCATTGCGTGCCGGTTTCTTCTATGTTATAGACCATTCTGCAATCCACAAAACTGCTGGCGGGAATGTCAAGTGCGGCAATGGCTTTTTGTTTGTCGTTAATGTACAGCTTCACGGGCAGCTTGTTGACTTCCTCTTTGCCGTAATTGTGAATACGGGCGAAGAAAGAGACCTGGTTGCCTACTTTGAAAACAGGGGAGAGGAACCAGCAGCTGTCGATGCCGACATTGTTGCTTTCTTCATTGGGCATAGGCACGAGGAAGGAAGATGTTGTGCTGTCTGTGCTCAATTGTGCGATATTGAAGGCGTTCTTCTGGAAGTCTGATATATAATAATGAACGATGTTTCCTTTGTTGGAGTTTGTACAGGTGTTTTTCTCAAAAGTGAGAATGTCCTTCATAGTGTGGCTGTTCGGGGAGATTTGTACCTTGTCGAGCAATTCCAACATCTCGTCTTTATTTAAAATATGGGATTCTTCTCCGGAGAAATCCTGTGTGGTCAGAACGAAGTCGTCGGAAAAACCGAAGGCGGAAACGATGCTCTTGGCGGCATCTATGGCGTCATACAGGGTCTTGCTTTCTTTGCTGTTGGCCTCCATAGAGTAGGAATTGTCCAGATAAATAGTGACGAGGTTCCCTTTTTTGCTTTTCTTGCTGCGGTCAGTGGGAATGAAGGGTTGGGCAAAGGCGAAAACCAAGGCGGCAATGCCTAAGATTCTCAAAGCAAGCACGATAAGTTGCTGGATGGTCTGTTCCCGCTTTGTCTTTTTCTTGATGTCATCCAACATTTTGACATTGGAGAAATAGACGGTCTTGTAACGTCTGAAATTGAACAGATGTATGATGATGGGAATAAGGATGGCGGTTAAGCCTATGAGTATGAGTGGATTAGTGAATGCCATAATCTATCAAATTTTATAAAAAAAAGCGGGCAAAGATAGTAAAAATGCAATAACGAGTGGAAAGATAATTGAGGGTGGCAAATGAGTGCTAAAAACATCACGGTGCAGTCGTACTTTCAGCAACCCGGTGGGGTTGAATTTCTGTAACCTCAGGTCAGGCCGTAACGAAGTGAAGGTTGCAAACAGGGGTGAGGAATGGCGAAGTACGGAGTAGGCGGCGCGGGATAACTAGCGCCGAAGGAAACACCTGCTGTCGCCGCCCACGGTAGAGACTTGCACCGAAGCACCGCGGCAGCGATTGTAGCCCATTTACTTGCGTGTGGGTGGGCGGACAGGGATGCTTATATGGAAGCATATCTATGCAAATCTGAAACAAATTATGCGCCTGGCGGCGCATGGTGGGTGGGCAGCAAGTTAGGGCGAAAAGCGCGACGGCATAGCGTTGGGAAAAGTGTGTGGGCGATGCCGGGCCGCCCAAATTATGAAAATGCAGAGGCCAGTAAGGATTACAATGCAATTTGTGGTGGAAGTGGCATTGTTAAAAAGAACATCGCCCAAACCAGAAACAACCCTGATATGGTTGCCACTATCCCTAATCCGGCAGGAACGATTCTCAGGGTGACTGGTGGTACTATCGGTATCGGTATAATTGTCCTCATAATTGTGTGTCTTCTGTAGCGAATATCGCTATCTTTCTCTAAAGAAAAATACGCCAAATAAACTGGCGTGAATTTCCGAAATTTTATGTACGTTTGCGGCTCTTAAAAAAGACGCTTATGAAAATTCCTGCTTCCGAATTACCGCGCCAGAATGACGGCGCCATCTATCACTTAAATTTGCACGCTGACGAATTGGCTGACAATGTAATATTGGTTGGCGACCCCGGCCGCGTTCCGATGATATCCAATCATTTTGATACGATTGAGGTGAAAAAACAGAACCGCGAGCTGATAACTCATACGGGAATTTACAAGGGCAAACGCATTTCTGCCATTTCCACCGGAATGGGCACCGACAACATCGATATCGTCCTTAACGAATTGGATGCGGTTGCCAACGTGGATTTGCAGGCTATGGAGGTGAAGCCTGAACATCGCGCCTTGAATATGGTGCGTATCGGTACCTCCGGCGCGTTGCAGCCCGATATCGAATGCGGCACCTTCGTGGCTTCTGCGTGGGGCTTTGGCATTGACGGTGTTCTGCAGTTCTATGACCACGGCGATTGGAGCGATGAGGCTATGGTGAATGCCTTTATCCAGCAAACGGGATGGAACGAACGCCTTCCGCATCCGTATTGCATGCCTGCCTCGCCGGAACTCCTAAAGCGCATTGCTTTCGGTATGCGCCAAGGCGTAACCGTCAGCGCCCCGGGATTCTTCGGTCCACAAGGACGGCAGGTGAGAGCTGGTCTCGCTTTTCCCGAACTGCATCGCAAAATCGAATCTTTTAATTACAATGGTCGTACTATCACTAATATGGAGATGGAATGCTCTGCCATTTACGGATTAGGCAATCTCCTCGGACATCATCCCTTAACGGTCTGCCTGATTATCGCCAACCGCGTGACCGGCCGCTTCCTGGATGATTACCATCCATTGATGGAAAATCTCGTGACCACCGTGTTGGATAGATTCTAGTCCAGATTCCGATAGACAATAGCTGTGCCTTCCTGATGCAGCTCTATCGTGAACTCGTCACTCAACGCCTCGTTGAGACTCCCTTCCCACAAATGCTTGAAACAACGTCTTTCCACAGGATATTTTAATCGGTGGAAAGTCATGGGCAAGTTCTCGTCTTTCGTGAAAACCGATACTTGCTGTCCGGGAACGGAAGGCAGGGTGGTGCTCTTACGTATCACGTTGAAAACGCCGTGGTTGGTGACCATTATCAAGTCCAACTGCTCGCTGTAGGTGGCCATAATGCTGATGTTGGCGATGAAATGGTCGTCGCGCAAACCTTCGCAACCCAAGAGGACGATGTGGTCCAGACGATGGCGCAGGCAGTATTTCAAAGCTTTCTGCAAATCGTTGTATTCCTCGCTGCGGTCCGGCGAAAGTATATCCTTCCAACGCTCCTGCTCTTCCGTCGTCATTGAGTCGCAGTCGCCGACAATCACAGTGGGCCTTAGACCGTGCGCAACCATTTTGCCAATGGCCCCGTCGCAGCAGACTATATTCCGGGCACTGCCCAAGAGCTGCAATGCCAAGGCACTCTTAGGGAAAGTGCCGTTGGCTAATATTACGGTCGTATATTCGGAGAACATTGTTTATGCGGTAATGTGATAATGCGTATAAATGTATAAATGTAGAAGAGTAGAGATGCGATTACCTATTCTTGAAACTTGAAACCTGACCTCCTCGCTTACATTCTTTCAGGTGCGTCGATGCCCAGCAGTTTCATACCGTTCTTGATGGTCAGGGCGACGAATTGGGAGATTTGGAGGCGGACCAGGCGTTTGGTTTCGTCTGTTTCCTTCATAATCGGGGTGTCCTGATAGAAGTGGTTGAACTGTTTGGCCAAATCATAGATGAAGTTGGCGATGAGGGCTGGACTGAAGCTGTCACCGGCGGAAAGCACGGTCTGCGGGTATTTGTACAGCATTTTGACGAGTACTTTCTCGTCGCCTTCCAAAACGACATCGGAGGATGGGGTGCTGTTCACGTCAATGCCTTGGTCGGCGGCTTTGCGCAGCAGTGATTTGATGCGGGCGTGCGTGTATTGGATGAACGGCGCCGTGTTGCCGTTGAAGTCGATGGATTCTGCTGGGTTGAAGAGCATGTTCTTGGTAGGATCGACCTTGAGGATGAAGTATTTGAGCGCGCCCAATCCGACCATCTCGTAGAGTGCGCGGGCTTCCTCGTCTGCGAAGTCGAATTTGCCGAGAGATTCGGTGCCAGCCTTTGCCTCGTTGAACATCTGATCCATCAGATCATCGGCATCCACAACGGTTCCTTCGCGGGATTTCATCTTGCCGGAGGGAAGTTCCACCATACCGTAGGAAAGGTGGAAAATGCTGTTGCCGAATTCTTTTTGCAGCTTTTTGCCTAAGACGAGTTTCAAAACGTCGAAGTGGTAGTTCTGCTCATTGCCGACCACGTAAATCATCTTTTGCGGATGAAATTCTTCGTAACGGAGCTGCGCGGTGCCCAAATCCTGGGTCATATATACGGAGGTGCCGTCCTTTCTCAACAGCACTTTCTCGTCCAAACCCTCATCCGTGAGGTTTACGCGGACAGAGCCGTCTTCGTGTTTGTAGAACACACCTTTGTCAAGGCCTTCCTGCACGAGGGCTTTGCCGAGCAGGTAGGTGTTGGATTCGTAATAGGTCTTGTTGAAATGAATGCCGAGGCGCTCGTAGGTCTGGTCGAAGCCGGCATAGACCCATTGGTTCATCTGTTGCCAGAGGTTGCGGACGGTTTCATCACCAGCTTCCCATTTGCGGAGCATTTCGCGGGCTTCCAACAAGATAGGAGCCTGTTGGGCGGCCTCGTCTTCAGACAGCCCCTGTTCTATGAGGGCTTTTTGTTCCTCTTTGTAGTGCTTGTCAAATTCAACGTAGTAGTTGCCGACCAGATGGTCGCCTTTTATGCCGGCGGATTCCGGAGTTTCGCCGTTGCCGTAACGTAGCCAGGCAACCATAGATTTGCAGATGTGGATGCCGCGGTCGTTCACCAAGTTTACTTGGACAACGGGATGTCCGCAGGCAGCAATGATTTGCGAAACGGAATGGCCGAGCAGGTTGTTGCGGACGTGGCCGAGATGCAGCGGCTTGTTCGTGTTCGGAGAGGAGTACTCGATAAGGACTGGATCTTCGTCCTTCGTCGGAAAGATGCCGTATTGGGTGTTGGTGAAATTCTCTTTCAAATAGTTGGCCCAAAAACTGTCGGCGATGGACAGGTTGAGATAGCCTTTCACGACGTTGTAGGTGGTGAGGAACTCCACTTTTTCGCAGAGCTTGTCGCCGATTTCCTTGGCCACCATATCGGGAGCCTTGTGCGCGAGTTTCACATAAGGAAATACGACAATCGTCAAATCGCCGTCAAACTCTTTGCGAGTCGGTTGGATGAGGGAAGCATTGGCTTCAATATCAATATTGTAAAGCTCGTGTAAGGTCGTTTTCAGAGCTGCTGCTAAAGTAGATTCTAATGTCATATTGGTTGTTTTTTAAAAAGGGCGCAAAGATACGATTTTTGTGAACAATAATCAGGAATGCAGAAACGAATAAATTAAGACAGGTCTGGAAGTCCTATTCTCTTGATTTCATTTTCCGTCAGATTGGTGATTTCCGCAATCAGGGCAATGTCAAGTCCTTTGGCTAACATATTGGTTACAATTTCTTTGTTCATCTTGGCGCGTTCTTCCGCTCTGCCCTCCGCTCTGCCTTTCACTATACCTTTCGCTTTACCTTTTGCCCTGCCTTCCCACAGTCCTTCCATACGGTATGTCCTCGCCGAGTCGCGCGCGGACCTCATAAGGTCTATGTGGCGGAAATATCGGAGCTGTTCTGTCCTGCTCATCATCATATACAGCAGTTTTTCGCGAGCTTCCACGAGGCCCGGGGTGGTGGTGTCGTCCTTGATGCGGCCGTTCTTGAGGTAGTCGAGCCACTCCTCCAAAGGCGTGGCGGCCTCCTTGTCGAACTCGTTGACG
>JAZRYT010000177.1:0-3729 GCA_045600905.1 Bacteroidales bacterium | reverse complement strand
TTATACTTGAATCATCCGGAATTCAATAAAAGTAATATTGAAACTATGCTGATGCAGTTGCAGGCAAATTCTCATTTTACTGAACATCAACCGATTATTGACAATATGTTGGATTTGATTAATAAGTTTGGATACGATAATCCAGTTTGCGATGTGAAGTTCAAAGAATCTAACGGCAAGGATTTTACTTTGAAGAAACTGAAGGGAAAATGTGTTTTATTGCATTTTTTCCGTACGGATTGCGTGGAGTGTGTGCGCGAAATGCCCTTGCTTCAGAATTTGGCCGATCAGTATAAGGATTCGCTGACCTTAGTGAGCGTTTGCGTCGATTTTGACAAGTATAAGTTGCAGGCTTTCCTGAATAAATATCCACAATTTGATTGGCAGTTTTTACATTTTAATCAGCAGTATGAGTGGCTTAACGAATTAGAAATGAATTCGTTGCCTGATTATATCTTGTTGGATAAAGATGGAACGGTTTTGCAACGCTATATGCCTTCAGCATCTAATGGCCTTTCGGATGTGTTGTTGCGTCGTTTCTACCCGGAAGCTGCTAAGGATAACAATCCGATGTTTCAGCGTTAAAATCTGTTAAAATACGGTTTTGGAATCTTTCATTCTGTCCTCAAGCATGGGTACGAAATTGTAGTTTCCAAAGGATTCTTCCTTGAAATTTTCTTCGTCGATTTTGGTGATTCTTTTCATCACTTGGCTGTCAATGCCGACAGGAATGACCATTAATCCGCCAACTTTCAATTGCCTGAACAGCTTTTGAGGGATTTCTGGCGCTCCGCAGGTGACAATGATTTTGTCAAAAGGAGCGTATCTTTCATATCCTTGGAAGCCGTCGCCGAAATGGACTATGATTTTTTCATTGATTTGGGCGAGAAGATTTTTTGCTTTGCTAAAGAGTTCGAGGTGTCGTTCGATGGAGAATACGCGAGCTCCCAAAGCGCCCAAAATGGCCGCCTGGAAACCAGAACCAGTGCCTATTTCCAATACTTTTTCGCCAGGTTTTACTTGCAGCAGCTGTGTCTGAAACGCAACAGTGGAAGGCTGCGAAATGGTCTGCCCGCAATTGATGTGCAACGCCATGTCTTCGTATGCCTTGTCCCATAAAAACGAGTCCATGAACAAGTGCCGGTCAATCTTGTCGAAAGCGGCCAACACCTGCTCGTCACAAATGCCCTTCTTTCGTAAGTTCTCGATGAGATTCTTCTTCGCCCCCAATAACAAATAGTCCATTATAGAATTTTATTTTGCGTATGAAAATTGTATAGCGTTAGATTTTAATAAAATATGGTATTTACGCTTCAACGAAATAGCTGTTGCAAATATACTATTTTCTTTTTTTTGATAATTGATTTCTTTTATTGTTTTTTAGAAAAATAATTCAAAAGTGACGATTTATGGCAGCCACTTCGCAAAAATTCCAAGGATTTGGCTCATTTTAGGCACGCCTTTCACGAAAAAGCCGATGGACTGCGCATTTTACAATTTCTCAAGACCGAACAAAGTCGGCTTTCCATCAGCATTATAAAAACAGGTCATCCATAGTCAGCTGAACAGGAATCTGGTCGTTGTACATTCCTTTTGACAGGCCAAATGTTGTTATCATAGTTGGGATTATACTGCTTTTCGTTTCTGTCTCGGTCTGGAATGCCTCTATGCGATGGGTTATCCTGAAAAACTCATCCTTGTCGAGATGGTATTCGTGGTCACAGTATTTCACTTCGCACAAGTTGATTGTGTTGTCTGCTCGGTCAATGATGATGTCGATTTGCGCACCCACATCCGATGTTTTGCTTCTCCAAGAATAATATTCTGTACTGACATTTGCTATTCCAAGAGCTTTTTTTATCTCCTTTACATGGGCCTTGCACACTTTTTCAAATGCCAGTCCGTACCATACTTTCACATTTGAAGAAGCAACATTGCGAGTCCAGAAATGTTCTTCGACGATTTTCTTTGTGGCAAAGGTATTGTAAAAAATCGTGTACAAATCCGTCAGTTGATACAATGCCGAATTGGTCTTGATTTTCTTATTCCGCACATTGAATTTCCTAATGAAATCACAATAAATCAAATTATCAAGCATATCCCCCAGTTTTCCGTTGTTATCAATTTTAAGTGCTGAGGATATTTCCTCGCGCGTCATCCCGCGAGAATTTTTAGCCAAAAGCGAAATGATATCAAGATAGGGTTCTGAATTGCGGAATAAAGAAGAGAACAGCCGTTTGTATTCTTTTTGGAGTTCGGCATCGTCACTGAAAAACAGACGGTCGAGTCCAACGGCCGGACTCTCTGTTTTATCAAAGAGACTTAGATAATAGGGAACGCCTCCTACTGCCATATAGGTTTGAAGGATACTCAGCCTTTTCCAGGTGAATCCGTTTGAAACGAAATATTTTTCTGTTTCTGCCAAAGTAAACGGATGCAGATGCATCTCGTGCGTGACACGGTCGTGAAGTCCACCGTGGTCGTCTATGACGTTCCTGACCATCCACGACGTGGCCGAGCCACAGACTATCAGCATCATCTGCGGCTGCCAGTTAGCCCAACTATTCCAGAAATGTCCGAGGGCGTGAACAAATCCGGCCTTGGGAGTGTCAAGACACGGCAACTCGTCAATGAAAACCACACAACGTTTCCCGTCTTCGATTTTCGTTTCCAACAATTGTCGAAGGTCAAAGAACAGGTCAAGCCAGGAAGAGCTTTTTTTGCCTTTGAAACCGTAGGATTTCAAAGCGGTGTGAAAAGCCGATACCTGCTCGGCCTTGGTCCCTTCCATAACACCTGTCATGTCAAACGCAAAGTCATTTTTGAAATACTGCCTGACAAGGAATGTTTTCCCAACTCTTCTACGTCCATACAATGCTAAAAATTCTGCTTTCCCTGAGTTGAAATATTTATCCAATTGGGCAATTTCAAGTTCTCTACCAATGATATTTGCAACCATAATTTCAAGTTTTCAAACTGCAAAAATAGTAAAAAAAACTATCGATAAGCTGCGAAAATGTATTTTTTTTTAAAACTTTCGCAGCTTATCGATAGATAACAACGCAAAGCTATACCATTTAATAATTCGAAAGTAGAGATGCGCCGCGTCGCTACAAACCGCACCTAAAATCATCCTTTCATCACTTCTTCACCACGAATTTGCAGTCGCTGCTGCCGGCCTTGGTTTCTACGTGCGGGATGTAGGTGCCGGCGGACAGGTTGCTGACGTTGAGGGTGCAGCGGGTGTTATCCACGGGTAGGATGCCTACGATGCTACCCTGCATGTCGGCTATACAGACGGACTTTATCGGGAAGGCATCTTCGCTCTCGATGGTGATTTTGTCCGTTGCGGGATTAGGCCACAAACGCACATCGACCTTGACACTATGCTCCGCAATGCCCGTGGTGTCTTCCGGCAACGGCTCCGCAAGACTCGGGTCGTAATAGTAGGCAATGACGGCGCTTGAAAGATTTGACGGACAGTTTAGAGAGATATTATCACCAAATGAAACAGGACCTGTAGCTTGCAATAACACTGCAAGATGCGTATCATCCTTTTTCAGGATGCCGTATGAGTCGTTTGTTATTTTTGAAAGACTTGATATTGTATCGTTTTTGATAAAAGTCCCGTCCTTTCGCCAGGTTGTAAGAAACAGTTTTTTTTGAGAACCGTGCATTGTTATGGCCAACACCCTGTCGTTAATAATTGCTGGTTTCCTGGTAATGCCT
>JAZRYT010000176.1:0-20857 GCA_045600905.1 Bacteroidales bacterium | reverse complement strand
ATTCCTGCGTTTGAGGATTCTCAACATAATACTCGATAAGCCATCCAGACTTGTTAGTCTTTAATGTCGCTGGCAGGTAGTTTGTCGCAGCATACTGCGAAGATACTGCTAATCTGTTGTGAGTTGTAGGCATTTTTTTTTGGGCTTTTGGAAGTGTTTGGCCAAAAAACTGCATTTTTCGAATGGTCTTGTGATGTTTTGTCACCAAAACCTTTTTGTCTCGTTTCTGTCTCAGTAAAAACGAGAAAATCAGTAATTGTGGTTTACAAATTACTGATTTTCAACGCCTTTCGGACTTCTGCGGAGAGAGAGGGATTCGAACCCCCGGAGGTGTGACCCTCAACGGTTTTCAAGACCGCCGCATTCGACCGCTCTGCCATCTCTCCAAAAAGGAGCACAAAAATAATATTTTTCTCGAATTTTTGAAAAAATGCGAGAAATTATTGTTTTGTCTTATAATAAGTTGAATTTGAAATTCTTAATGATTCTTTTTGGAAATGAATCCTTTTTCTGTAATGATGAATTCCTCCGTCAGATTGAAATGTTTTCGGAGATTTTCGGGCGAAAGCACGCTCTTGATGTCGTTGTGTTCGATGATTTTTCCTTGTTTCATCAGTAGGGCTTGATTGGCGTATTCCAGCGCGATGGAAAAGTCGTGCAGGATGATGAGAATCATCACGCCCTGTTTGTTGAGGGAAGCGAGGATGTCCATGATTTCGTAGCGGTGCGCGACATCGAGGTTGGAAAGCGGCTCGTCCAAAAGCATAATGGGCGTTTGTTGCGCCATCGCGCGGGCAATGAGCGCACGTTGCATCTCGCCCCCGCTCAACTCACTCAAGAGCCTGTCGCTGAGGTTCGTAAGATTACATCTGTCCAACATCTCGCGCACAATCTGGTCGTCTTGCGCACTCGCCACCTGCCATTTCTTCTGATAAGGATACAACCCCATCATCACTAAGTCATATACGGATACGTCAAAGACATTGTCTTGGCGTTGAGGAACGTATGATACCAGTTTGGCCAGTTCTGTGGGCTCGTACGTTTTAATGGATTTTCCATTGACGAAGATGTCACCGGAACGGATGGGTAACATTCGCTCGATACATTTCAGCAGGGTGGTTTTTCCGGAACCGTTAGGCCCCATTATGGCACAGAACTCGCAGTCCGCAAAACTTACCGACAGCTCTTCGAAAAGCGGATTCTGCTCGTATCCGAATGTAATGTGCTCAACGTCAATCTTGTTCATCATATTTTGGGAATGGGTTCTTATTCAAAATAGCGCTTCAAGGTGTCGCTTCCCATCCAGTGGATGATTTTTTTGTCGGATGGCGAGGTGCTGGGACAGTCGCAGGCGAAAAGCTGTTGTAGCAAGTCGCGCACCTCTTCGGCTGAGGTGAGTGGTTTGAAACGCGCACGTTGCTGCCTTGCCATACAGATGGCCATATTTCGCTGTTTGTCTGCACGATAGAGAAACTGATTGGTTTTGAAGTCGTCCAAGGTCTTTTCGATGACGGCTTGAATATCGCCTTCGTCGGGATTGTCGTTAGGCGTTCCGTTAACGGCGAAATGGGTGTTGTCTATTTTCTCCAATTCGTAACCGAGCTTTAGGAAATCCTGTTGCAGCGACTCTGCCAAGTCCGCTTGCGCGGGTGTCAGTGTGATGGTGGAAGGGAAAAGGTTCTGTTGCACGCGCACGGGGGTGTTCTGCAGGGCGTTCATAAAACGGTCGTACATAATGCGCTCGCGGGCGTGCACTATGTCCACAAGCATTGCCTGATCTTCTAACTTGCAGAAAATATATCGGTTATCTATGATGAAATAGGGAATGTTCTCAGAAATGTTTTCCGGTGAAAGGCTGTCGTCGGGTGCCTGCATACCAAGGTCTGCTTCCAATTGCGTGCTTTCCGGTGCGCTGACTTTCTCTGTCTGAATGCCTTTTAGGAAATCCTCCCAGCCTGATGGTGAGGTGCGCTCCTTGAAGGAATTGTTGGAAAAACTGCTGAAATTACTGCCTGAGCTGGTATGTGCCGGCACGGTGTCAAAAGGATTGTAGTTGCGGTTGACACCGGTGGAGGGCAGAACGATTTCGTGGTCGGAAGGACGCTCGGGAGCCACCGCGCTCATATCCACGTCGAAGTCGATTTGTGGGGTCAGCGACATCGTGCCTAAGGATTTTTTCACGGCGGAATTGAGGAAGCCGAACATCAGTTTCTCGTCTTGCAGTTTGACTTCAACCTTGGTCGGACTGACGTTAATATCAATGGAAGACGGATCTATTTCTATTTCAATGAAATAGGCGGGGCGATAGCCTTGCGGGATTAATTCGGAGTAGGCGGTCTCCACGGCGTAATTGAGCAGATTGTGGCGCACATACCGATGGTTGATAAACATATACTGCTCGCTCTTTTTCTTTTTGGCATTTTCCGGTTTGGCAATGAAACCGGTGATTTTCATGAAGTCTGTATCTTGCTCAACGGGGAACAGTTTGTCTTTGAAATGGTTGCCGAAGATGTTGACGATACGTTGGCGGAAATTGGAACTTTCGAGTTTGAGGAGCAATTTGCCGTTGTGATAGAGGGTGAAGGCGAGCTCGTGGTGGATAAGGGCGACTCGGTAGAATTCCTCCTCTATGTGCGTCATCTCGATGTTGTCGGATTTCAAGAAGTTGCGCCGGGCGGGCACGTTGTAGAAGAGATTCTTCACGGCCACGGAGGTGCCATCTGTGGTGGCGATAACCTCGTGGGCCTTGATTTCCGCGCCTTCGATGAGGACGAGCGTGCCGGTGGAGTCTGCTGCGGGCTTGGTCTTGAGTTCCACGTGGGCGATGGCCGCGATGGAGGCGAGCGCCTCGCCGCGGAAACCCTTGGTGGTGAGGCGGAACAAGTCGTCGGCGCTGCGCAACTTGGAGGTGGCGTGCCGCTCAAAGCAGAGCCGCGCGTCATTGAATGACATACCTTTGCCGTTGTCGATGACCTGGATGAGCGTGCGCCCAGCGTCTTTGACGATGAGTTGGATTTCCGTGGCACCGGAATCGACTGCGTTTTCAATGAGTTCTTTTACAACGGACGCGGGTCGTTGCACAACTTCGCCAGCCGCAATCTGGTTGGCAACCGCATCGGGAAGAAGCCGTATGATATCCATTTCCTTGTATTATGAGTTAAGGGTGAACAGTGACCTGTGCTCAGCAAGCTGCATTGGATGGGTGTTCTCAATGACGTGCTGGGACAACAGGCGTTCACGAATTTGTTTTATAGAGAGATTGAAATTCCGTGATGCTTATTTCAAGAAGAATTTGAAAAAGATGACTGCCATGATGAGGGCGAAGAACAGCATTGTCATAATGGTTAGCCAGGGAGTTTTCTTCTTGTCATCGGCGTGGCGGCGCTTGCTTGACCATTCGCGATGCAGCTGGTCGGCAAAATCCTGACGTTTGTCTCCCGTCTCCAACTCCTTGTTGGGGTCGTAAAAGCGCGGTTTGTAGTTGAATTCTCTGGTTTCGTGTTTGTCAATGTTAAATAGAGCCATAGCTTGAAATTTTGAAAGCGCAAAGGTACATAATAATTGTTTATGTTTGCGCCTCCAAAAAAGTGAGCAGTGAACAACCGCTGATTTTGTATTGCAAATTGTACATTGAACGAAGTGAATAAACATAAAACCAACCTATGATAAAGCGTAAACACGAAGTCGAGACCGTTGAGGTCGAAAATCAGGGCAACATTGCCGGCAAGATAGTCAAGGAAGTAGTCCTCACACCGGCAGAAATGCTGGACAAGGCCTATATGTTCAACATCATCAACCTTCCGTCAGGAAGCCGAATAAAGGAACATCCTCATTGCCCGGATGCGGAAATATACTATGTTTTGGAAGGCGAAGTTGTCGTCACGGACAATGACAGAACAGAAGTCCTGCACGCTGGCGACGTGGTTTTCACGGGCAATGGCGACCGTCACAGTGTTAGTAACGAGAGCGGTCGGGATGCGAAGTTCCTGGCCTGCATTCTGAAGTAGGGTAGAGGCGTTGGTAGATGATTTCTGCTGTAGAAGCCAATAAGATACAAGCAATTAGAAATTCCATAGTCGTGTTTTTTTATAGATTCGTAAAAAGTTGTTTGCTCTGAACATGTTTGGCGGACTTGCTCAGTAGTCGTTATCCTTGCCTTTGAAGGCCCATCCGAAGAGGAGGTCAAGAACGTAGATAAACATCATTATTTTAAACATATAAGTGGTTGTTTGGGTGTTTTTTCAAAGTTGAAGAGGTGTCCATCCTTCATTTTGTTGTTTCATTTCGAGGTGCAAAAAAACAACAGCCCATTGACAACTTGTGTCAGTGGGTGGAAAAAATTTTTTTGGGTGTTACGCTGGCTAAGATTTTCACAGGAAATAAGCCTGTGTTGAAATAAACCGGAGTACACATTTTGTAAAAACAAAGAGGAATAATGGTTTTGTTGTACCAGCCTCAAAAAGTTCAAAATTTTTTTACTGCTGACACAAGTTGTCAGTAACGCTTCGTATTTTTGCCGCGTTTTTAAATCCTAATGTATGGACCAGCCTAAGATAAAACGAGAATTGCAGCTTATGATGCTGTTGGCGAACAACCGCTACGCGACCATAAAAGAGATTTGCGAACGATTGGAGATTTCCGAGCGAACCTTTTACCGTTATATAGATACGTTCCGCGCCGCGGGCTTTGTTGTTAAGAAGAACGACAACAATGTCTATAAGTTGGAAACCAACGACAATGTCTCGCGAGAGTTGGGCGAGTTGCTCTATTTTTCCGAGGAGGAGGCCTACACCTTAAAGGCGGCCATTGATTCCATTCCCACGGACAACACATTCCGACAGAGCTTGAAGAAGAAACTCTATGCGGTATATGACTACAAGCTTATTGCGGAAGTCGTGGTGGATTCGCACGACCGTAAGGTGTTGGAGGTGCTGAATAAGGCCATTGCCGGACGGCGGCAGGTCTGCCTGCGCAACTACCATTCCGCACACAGCAACTCCACCACCGACCGCGTGGTGGAACCGTACGAGATTACCAGCACGTCTGATCAGGTGTGGTGCTACGAGTTGGCCTCGCGCAGCGTGAAGATGTTCAAGGTCTCGCGCATTGAGGCGGTGGAGGTGCTGGACTCAGAGTGGCAATTTGAGGCAGAGCACGCCACCGGCTACATTGACATTTTCCGTATCCACAGCACGCAGCGTTTCCCCATAAAGTTGCGTCTCACGCAGCGCGCCGCCAGCCTCCTTCGCGAGGAGTATCCGCTGTCAGCACAGTATATGACGGAGTTGTCAGCCAACAGCTATCTGCTCACTACCGATGTCTGCAGTTTCGAGGGCGTCGGGCGCTTCATCCTCGGCCTCTACAACGACATCGAAATCCTTGAAAGCCCCGAACTCAAGGAATTTGTGAAGTACAGGGTGAGGATGATGGGATAATGAATAATGAACAATTGGGATTGGTGGTTTGTTTATGGAAGGATAAATATGATGGATAAGTTGATTTTTGTTTTTATCGTTTTGAGTGCGATGAATTTTGTGGCCATTGTGGTGGCTACAATTATTATAGTAAGAAAACTATCCCGCGACAATGAACAGGAATTGACCGATAGGTTTGTCCGCAAACTCTCTGAAGAAGGCCGTAACCAGCGGGAGGAAATTCAGCATTTGGCTGATCATTTGCGGCAGGAAACCGCTATGCAGGCACGGGCACAACGCGAGGAGTTTGCTGCTTCCGTTTCCCGTTTCCAAGACTCGTTTGACAAGGATACGCAACGGCTCATAGAAGGTCAGCGTGAACATTTCAATCAAATGAACCAACGTCAGAAAGAGTTGGTTGACACAACAGAACGCAAGTTGGAGGAAATGCGCCATACAGTGGATGAAAAACTCCAAAAGACACTCAATGAGCGAATCGGGCAGTCGTTCCGCTTGGTCAGCGACCAATTGGAAAGTGTTCAGAAGGGCTTGGGCGAAATGAAAAGTCTTGCCACGGATGTCGGAGGTTTGAAAAAAGTACTCAGCAACGTTAAAGTCAGAGGAACTTTTGGGGAATTGCAATTGCATCATTTGCTGGAGCAAATGATGTCCCCCGAACAGTATGATGCCAATGTGCGTACGGCACACACGGGTAACGAGCGTGTGGAATTTGCCATTAAACTTCCGGGTAAAGAAGAAGGGGACGGCTTCGTTTACCTTCCGGTGGATTCTAAGTTTCCGAAAGATGTGTATGAAGATTATATGGAAGCAGTGGAATCTGGAGAAACGGCCATCGCTGATGAAAAATCGCGTGTGTTGGAGGTGACCATAAAGAAGATGGCCAAAGACATACACGACAAATATGTTGATCCTCCATATACTACGGATTTTGCGATAATGTTCCTTCCGTTTGAAAATATCTATGCGGAAATCATTCGTCGCACGGCGTTGATGGAAGAGTTGCAGCGAACCTATCATATTATGGTTACGGGACCGACGACCCTGGGCGCGCTCCTTAGCAGCCTGCAAATGGGCTTTAGAACGTTGGCTATTCAGAAACGTAGTGGCGAGGTTTGGAAAACGTTGGGATTGGTGAAAGCGCAATTTGAAAAATTTGGCGGATTGTTGGATAAGGCGCAGCGCAATTTGCAGCAGGCAACAACGGCTATAGATACGCTGAAAGGGACGCGCACCAATGCCATTATCCGCTCGCTCAAAGAAGTTGAAACTCTGCCGTTGGGAGATAAGGACGCTTCAACCGTATCTTTTCCCATCCTCGATGACGACGATGTATAATAAAATGGAAGGGTTTTGGGAGAAAACGGACGATATTCGAACTTTTTTCTAATCACAGATTATAATTCTCAGTTCATTTTTTCTGCCGTTGTTGTAGCCGTGTACGACCACAACCTTCTCCACCAGGTTGGGTGCATTGGCGATGAGCGCGCGCACGAAATAAAGTACGTCTTCAACGTGAAGTCCGTGAATATCAATGTGTAATGATGTGTCTGGCGGCTTCGCCGTAGCGAATAAAAAAACTCTGAACAACGTTCAGAGTTTTTTCGTGTGCCCAGGACAAGAGTCGAACTTGCACGGGAGTCCTCCCACTACCCCCTCAAAGTAGCGTGTCTACCAATTCCACCACCTGGGCTCGTTTGCGGCGGCAAAAATACACTTTTTTTGATATGGTGATACACTTAAAAAATTTTTTTTTTATTCCGAAAAAAATCGTATCTTTGCGGTTCCAAAAATTATACTATGGCGAAGAAAAAAGTTTTATTTATTACACCGGAGATATTTCCTTATTTTCCAGAAAGTTACATTTCAAGTATCTGCCGTTTCCTGCCTCAGGGAATCCAAGAGCGTGAAAACGAAATCCGTACATTTATGCCTAAATTCGGGTGCGTAAATGAACACCGTCACATGCTTCACGAAGTAATCCGCTTGTCAGGACAAAACATTATTATAGAAGATACCGACCATCCTTTGATTATCAAGGTCGCCTCTTTGCAGAATGTCCGTATGCAGATTTACTTTATCGACAGCGAGGATTATTTCAAGAGAAAAACTCCCTATTATGATGAGGAAGGCGTGTTTTATCCCGATAACGATTCCCGTGCCATATTCTATGCCAAGGGCGTGATCGAGACCGTCCGCAAACTCGGTTGGGAACCGGATATCATCCACTGCCTCGGCTGGATTTCGGCATTGGTCCCGATGTTCGTGAAAACCGTCTATAAGGACGACCCGCTTCTGCAAGGCTGCAAAATCGTCTATACCGTGATGCCGGACTCTTTCCCTGAAAAGTTCTCTACAAATTTCGGCAAGAAATTGCGCCAAACCAATATCCCGCGCGAATGCCTCAAACATTTTAGAAACCCGGGCTACGACCAAATCATCCAAACTGCCGTCGATTTTTCAGATGCCGTTTCCGTTACGTCAGATTTGAAAAAACGCCTTATGACCTATGTCGAACAGTCTGGAAAACCCCTTCTCGAACATCCTGACGATGACAACTATGTCGATCTCTATGATGAATTTTATGATGAACTTTTAGCAGAATCTTCCGATAACGCTTAATTTGATGAAAAGGATTTGGATAGTTGGCCTCCTGGCCGTTCTGTTGACACTGTGTGTCTCCTGTAAAAACGAGTTGTCCTCCATCGGTCTGGATTTGACCGATCAGGTGGGCACTGATTTTACGGATACGATTTCCGTGTCCGCCTATTCAATGCTGGAGGATACCCTCAATACAACCAATATGACCGCCAATATGGTCGGCCATATCTATGACCCTGTTTTTGGAACAAGCAGGGCTTCCACGTACGCGCAGTTTGACCTGACAGGCTCTTCCGTCAATTTCGGCGAATCCCCCGTGGTCGATTCCGTTGTGCTTACTATGCAGCTGGCTTCCTATTACGGCGATACCAACTCGCGCGTCAATATCCGCGTTTACCGTCTGCTGGAAGCTCTCAACGGTAGCCACTATAACAACCAGAGCACGGCCGCCGTGGACAATACTCCCTTGAATTACAAACTGACCGGCTATACTATCCAACCAACCACGAGCATCGTGGTGGATACGGGCGAATACAGCCCGCATATACGTATCCGACTTTCACAGGCCTTCGGCCAGTATTTGTTGAATAACCAGTCCCACATGCAGAACAATGCCGCCTTCAAGGATTTCTTTAAGGGCTTGTGTATCACTGCCCTCTCTCATAGCGGCTCCACCGGCTATATGCTGATGACCAGTATGACCAGCTCCCTGACAGGCATTGTCCTCTACTATCATAATAATAGTAAGGCTTCTGCAAAGTATGTTTTCCCGTGTACTTCGGAATGCAACCGTTTTACCAATTACAAACACGACTACTCTTCTTCCAAAGATGCCGATTTTATACAAGAAGTATTGAACGGCGATCAAAGTGTGGGGAAAAGCAAACTCTTCGTACAAGGTGCTTCCGGCGTGAAAACAAGAATCACTTTCCCGCATTTGAAAGAGACTTTCAAAAGTTTGGACAACCGCGTGGTCATCAATCGAGCGGAACTGGTGATTTCGGATGTGTCTCCAGATGAGGCACTTCTGGTGAGCCCCGCCGCATTGGCCGTGCAAGGCATTCACAAAGAAACAGATGCTTTGGTATATGTTCCTGATGATGAATATTATACCTCGTCATCCTATTATGGCGGAACATACGATGCGAAGAGACGCGAATATCGCTTCCGCGTCACGCAGTATGTCCAAGATTATATTCATGACAAAGGCAATCTTACCAATACGCTGAATTTAGTAGTGAAAGGCGCTGCTGTCCGTCCTAATCGTCTGGTGTTTGGCGGAACGAATTTGACCGACGGCCGTCGCTTGCGATTAGAACTATCCTATACGACGTACTAATGAAACAGGTGCTTTCGGTATCACATAAGGAAATCTGGAACATCACCTATCCCATAATTTTCGGAAATTTGGCGCAGACCATCATTGTGTTGGTCAACACTATTTTTTTAGGTCACGTGGGAACGGCGGAGTTGGGTGCGGCTATGATGGCCGGGCTCTATTATCTAGTGTTCACTACCGTGACGCAGGGCTTCGCCATCGGCGTTCAGATTATGGTGGCGCGAAGATTAGGGGAAGGGAATGTCAAACAAATAGGTACGATTTTCGAGCACGGACTGGTATTTACCATTTTGTTAGGATTGGGAATTTTGGCGTTTTTACACTTCTTCTCCACAGTGTTGTTAGGCGGCATCATCCATTCACAGAATATCTGTACCTCTGCGCTGAAGTTTATGGATTTCCGACAATGGGGTATTATATTCGTCAGTGTCAACTATTTGTTCCGCTCGCTGTATATCGGTCTTTCCAATACCCGCATTATCACTTATACGACATTGGCCATGGCGGTGGTCAACATTTTCTTCGACTATTCGCTGATTTTCGGACATTTCGGATTCCCCAAAATGGGTGTTGCCGGTGCAGGCCTGTCTTCTGTGTTGGCTGAAATTTCCGCCTGCATTGTTTTCTTTGTCTATACTTTTGGAAAACTGCCGTATAAGGATTACGAGCTTTTTACTTTCAAAACTTTTGATTGGAAATTGCTTAAACGCATTTTGCGTATTTCTCTGCCGACTATGTTCCAGCGACTCATCTCCTTTGGAACGTGGTTTCTGTTCTTTGCTATGATTGAACATCTTGGCGAACAGGAAGTGGCTATTTCGGGCATTGTGCGCAGCGTGTTCCTGCTTTGCACATTGACAGTCTTTGCGTACGGCTCCTGCGCCAATACCATTACCAGCCGGTTGATAGGTGCGGGCCTTCAAGACGAGATAGCTGGGACATTGAAACGCATCTTGAAAATTTCGTTGTTAACCTTGCTCCCCATATTGTTGGTGTTCTCCATATTCCCGCAACAAATAGCCTCCATCTATACGGATGATGCGTTGTTGGCAGCGCATTCCGTGCCGGCCCTTTACGTGGTCTATATTTCATCCATCATGATGGCTGTGGCAATGGTTTACTTTGAATTTGTTTCCGGTACAGGCCGCACGATGACAGCTCTGATTTTGGAAAGCGTCGTACTCATATTTTATGTAGTATATATACATTTAGCAACGGAAGTTTTCCATTTTTCCATCCAATTCGTATGGACCGCTGACTGGGTATATTCTTTCTTGTTGATGGTGGGTTCCGTGGGCTTTATGCGATTCTCCAAATGGAAACAAAAAACGATAAATTTGACGGCGCAAGTATAATCTTTCTACATTTTATGTACGTTTGCCGCCTTTCAAAATTGAAAAATGGATACAGAAGAAACTACAGAAAAACTGGAAAAACTTTGGAATAGCAACTATCTTAAAGTATGGGTAGCTAACTTTATGATTTTCTTTTCGTTTATGTTGCTCACTCCTTTGCTGCCCCTTTACTTGAAGGAGACATTCTATGCGGACAAGCAGATGATCGGCATCGTGCTGTCGGGCTACACGTTGTTTGCATTGTTGATACGCCCGTTCAGTGGATTTTTTGTGGATAGTTTTCCGCGCAAGATTGTCTTGTTGATATGCTATGCTCTGTTCAGCATCTTCTTTGGCGGTTACTTGGCGGCAGGTTCGCTGCTGTTGTTCGCCATTGTCAGAACCTTGCACGGCGCCCCATTCGGCGCGGCAACGGTGGCCAACAGCACGGTGGCTATCGACGTGCTGCATCCGACCAGACGTGCGGAAGGCATTGGCTATTACGGACTTAGCAACAATATCGCCTCCGCTATTGCGCCGGCACTGGCTATCTATATCCTCCATCTCACCAATAGCTACGAACTGCTGTTCTGGCTCTCCCTCATTACCTCCGCCATTGGTTTTGCCATCAATGCTACTTTGAAACTCAATGATCGAGAACTTGTGAAGGACAAACCGAAGATATCTCTTGACCGATTCTTCCTGCTAAAAGGTTGGAGCGAGGCTCTGACAATGGTCTGCTTTGCCTTTTCGTATGGCGTGTTAGCAACTTACGTGGCTATTTACGGGAAGGAAGAACTGAACATCAGCGGAGGGTCGGCCTTCTTCTTTATGTTGTTGTCTATTGGTCTTATCCTTTCCAGATTGGTGGGCAGCCGCACATTGCGGCAGGGCAAAATTACGCAGAATGCCTCTTTGGGACTGCTGATTTCTTTGTGCGGATATTTCCTGTTTGCCGCTTTCCATAATAAGTTCGGCTACTACGGCGCTGCATTGGTCATCGGCTTGGGCAACGGACACATGTGGCCCGCCTACCAGACGATGTTCATCAATCTGGCCCCTCACACACAACGCGGCACGGCCAACTCCTCCATCCTCATCAGCTGGGACGTGGGTGTTGGCTTGGGTATTCTCGTGGGGGGCGTGCTCTCCGAACATATCGGCTATCATTCCGCTTTTTGGGCTGCCTGGATTGTCAATGTCATCGGTGTTGTCGCCTTTTTCGCTTACGTCAGACAGAGTTTCCTGCGCAACAAACTGCGATGAAAGAGAAGATAAGAAGTACTCTTGAAACCTGAAACTTTAAACCTGAAACCCTCCAGCTTATGCAAATCAAAGAAGTTACTACAACCAAGGAATTGAAAGCCTTTGTGCGTTTTCCTCATAAATTGTATAAAGGTTGTCCTCATTATGTGCCGGCGTTGGACAAGGCGGAAATCAAGATGCTGACGGAACATCCTGCGCTCGCATTCTGTACGCAGAAGTTGTGGTTGGCTTACCGTGACGGGCAAGTTGTGGGCCGTATAGCCGGCATTGTAAACCACAAATGCAACGAGCTGAAAGATCAGCGGAGAGTGCGCTTCGGCTGGTTTGACGTGATTGACGATCTGGAGGTCGCGCGCGCTTTGTTTGCCGCTGTGGAACAATGGGGTAGGGAACAGGGATTGGATACCATTTGCGGACCTTCCCGTTATTCCAATATGGAAAAACAGTCGATGTTGGTGGAGGGTTTTGACCAGACCCCTTCTATCGGACAGGATTACAATTATCCCTATTATCCGGAACTGGTAGATCAACTCGGCTTTGAAAGGGAAGTTGACTATATACAATATAAGGTAAAGATTAATGAGGTTCCGGAGCGGATGGCGCGGATGGCAGACCTTTTGTCCAAACGTTACCACGTGCGCTTACGCGAGTTCCGCGATAGAGAGCAAATGAAGGCCTCGGGCCGCGCGCTGTTCAATGTTCTGAATCAATGCTATACGCAAATCTACAACTTTATCCCGCTGACGGATGAGGAGATTGATTGGACGGTGGCCGACAATTTCCAGGTGGCCGACAAGGATTTGTTTATGATTTTGGAGGACGAGAACGGCAAGGAGGTGGGATTTGCCTTCGCGTTGCCCTCTTTGAGCGAGGCGTTCCAAAAAGCCAACGGTTCACTATTCCCATTTGGCTGGTGGCACGTGCTGCGTGCTCTGAAAAAGAACAAAACCATAGACCTCTATCTTACAGGGGTGCTGCCGGAATACATCCACACGGGCATCCACGCCCTCTATCATCAGAAACTGCACGAGAATGCCCTCGCAAAGGGCTACGAGTACGCCCTAACGTCACAACAACTGGAAGACAACGTGGCGGCCCGCATTTGGGAAAAATATGATTCCGAATTGATTTTCAGAAGAAGATGCTATAAGAAGGAAATTTGAGGTTTTTCCAAAACAGTTTTTTCAAACAAGTTATGAACAAAATTCGACGATTTTCATTGCTCTATGGGATGCTTTGCATCGTGTGTCTGTTGGGTGCGCAAGGCGTTCAAGATTCTACTTTGCCGCGTGTGACACCCGAATTGAAAAGTTTGGTGAACCAGTGCTCCCAAATAGGAATCTTCCGTTTTGATTTGGTCGAAGGTGAACTCTGCGGCAAGAATATCCTTTTCAATGAAAAAGGGAAAATTGTCAAGGATGAAAACGAATGGGGTAGGTTTGAGGGACTTGAAGATGAAAACGAGGTACTCGCTGTCTTTGAAAAGGATAAAAGATACTGTTTCGTGAATACGAAGACGTGGAAGATGCTGGACCTGTCGGCGTATGACGCTAATGAGTACCACCGCTTTTATGGCAATGCCTTACTGGCTGTGAAAAAGAACGATAAATGGGGCGCTGTCAACAAAAGGGGAGAGTTGGTAATCCCCTGCGAATATGTGGATATAGAAATAAGTGAAAATATCGTTGCAGCTACTGTCCTGAAAAACGTCGTAAAGGTTTTTGATACCACGGGAGTCCTCATATACCCAGTTCCTTTTGAAGAGGTGAAGGTCAGTTATTATAATAATGATACATTTTTCGCTAAGCTAAAAGGAAAGTGGGGGGCTGTTCGAAGGGATGGTGCGGTGGTGGTTCCGTTTCGTATAAACGAAAAGTATGAACCGACAGAGATAAAGGAGAATTATGTGGTTTTATATCTTGCCGATGCGGATAAATTGAATGATTTCCGTAGAGGCTTGTCCAATATGCATGGCGACGTTATTGCTCCTTGTATTTATCGTTCGTTAAACCAAATTCAGGGAAGCAGCTGGCTGATAGCCTCTAAGCAAGTGAACCGACCGCCCGAGTGGCCGGAAGAAGAGAAAGTGGGAATGAATATTCCGCTGCCGCATCGTTATGAGGTAGAGGATAAACCTGTCTCCCCGATTTATAGATTTGGAATTCTGGATACGATGGGAAAACAGGTCTTGCCCTTTGAATATGAATTCGTTGCCGATGAGTCGGTGGAGGGCACCTTGCTGTTGAAAAAAGACGGGCACTATTCGTTGATGACATTGGCAGATGGTGAAATTCACCCGGTGGACAGCGAGATAGAAAGTGTCAAATGCCAAAACGGAATGTTGATGGTACAAAAGAACGGACGCTATGGCTGTTTGGATTCCACGGGGAAAGAAATCATCCCGTTTGAGTATGATTTTATGGATAAGTTTGAAAACGGTTTCGCGCGCGTGGCGCAAGGGAAGATGTGGGGATGCGTTGATTCAAAAGGAAACGTAAAGGTCCCGATAGAATACGGTTTTGTGAGCAGTGTCTCATCAGGTATAGTGTCAGTAGAGAAAGATGGGAAGTGGGGATACGTGGATACTGCCGGTCGTTCTGTGACACCTTTGGAATATGATATGGCCTTGCGATTTGATGATGTGAACGGTTTGGCTTTCGTCTTGAAAAACGGATGTATGGGAGCGGTCAATGGCAGAGGAGAAGAGGTGGTCCCGTGTATGTATGCTTCCATAGAATCTTGTCATTGTGGAATCCCCGGCGTGTTCTTAGTCCGCCAGGACAACAAATACGGTCTAGTCTATAAAGACGGTTTCGTGATCCACCCCTGTATCTATAACCGTATTCAATATGCCTGGAATATGGTCCATCTGATTTTTTTTGAAAAGGATGGACAGTCCGGATATTTGGATTTGTATGGAGGAACCACTTGGGTGGATGTCGAGTCCCAATCTGGCAATTAGACTATCCGTGCTTTTTTCGTATTTTTGCGCCTCTTTTGAAAAAGGAGTTATGGAAAGATAACTTTCTTAAAGTCAGAATTAAAGAATAAAGAAGTTTGCGGTATGGAAGATTTTGAAAAAAAAGGATTGGATATTACGGAAGACGACTGCCGTTTTATGCGGGAGGCTATTGCCTTGTCTGAAAAGAACATAGAAGAGGGTGGCGGTCCTTTTGGGGCTGTCATTGTACGTGATGGCGAAGTGGTTGCCTCTGCTGCCAACCGCGTGGTGCCCAACAACGACCCTACCGCGCACGCGGAGGTTCTGGCCATTCGCGAGGCTTGCGCCAAACTCGGCACGTTCAATCTCAAGGGCTGCACGATATACGCTTCCTGCGAACCCTGCCCGATGTGTCTGAGCGCGATTTACTGGGCTCGCATTAGCCGTATCTGTTACGCTAATACCAAACGAGATGCCGCAGCCATCAATTTTGATGACTCCTTCATCTACGACCAACTCGACCTACCTATGGAACAACGGGCTGTGCCCTGTGAACAGCTTTTGCGCGAAGAGGCCATCTGCGTCTTTTCCCAGTGGGAAAAGAGCACCGACAAAGTGGAATATTAATTAGAATAATCAATAGTATTAATTTAAATTTTTAGAAAAATGAAGAAAATTGCTTTGGCCTTAATGGCAGTAGTGTTACTTTGCTGCTCTTGTGAAAAAGAGGGCGTTTTTAATCCCCAAAGAAAAATAAGTATGATTCGTTATGGCGAAGACAAACAACCGATTATGGAATATGTTTGGGATGGAAACAAACTCGCCTACGAAAAGTTCTACGATCCAGATGGCAGTATCAATGAAGTAGTCCTCACGCCGGAATACGATGGCAACCGCATTGTGCGCGTAAATGAGAGCGACGGCTCATACGCTGAATACAAATACGATGGAAAATTCCTTTCTGAAATCGTATGGCATTTGAATGACGGCGTTTCTGTTTCTCAAGGTAAAGTGTCCCACAAGAATGGCAAAATTTCCGAAATCACAATGACGGGTGCTCCAGAATACGATGTGAAAATGATGCGTATGCTGTTCCCAAAAAATGTAGCCGACAAAGCTATTCGTGTACTCAAAGAACACAACAATGCCAAGCTGTGGATGGAATTGATATACCGTTTCGAATGGGCAGGCGACAATGTGACCAAGATGTCCTGCGAAGTCAAGGACCCAAGTGACGGAACAGTTATGGACTTCCTCACTTGCACGTTCGAATACGACAAAATGCTCAATCCGACCTGTTGTTCTTGGGCAGAGTTCAGCGATCAGGCCAATATGCTGAGCACCTTGGCCGTCGGTCTTGATATGAACTTGAGCAAAAACAACTTCACAAAGGTCGTCACTACAATGGATCTTGTAATCTGGGGAGACCAAACCGAACAAATGACGGACACAATGACCTACACATACGAATATGACGGAAAGTATCCGACCAAGCGCGTAGGCACTTTTACGACAGGTGAATTTGATGGAATGGATGTCCTCTATTACGAATACACTAAATAGTTAAAGCAGAACTATGGTGAAAATCCTCAGTGTGATCGGGGCGCGCCCGCAGTTTGTGAAGGCCGCGATGGTCAGTGCGGAAATCGACCGTACTGAAGGCGTGGAAGAGGTGCTCGTCCACACGGGCCAGCATTTTGATGCCAATATGTCGCAGCTGTTTTTCGATGAGATGGGCATTCGCGAACCCGATTACAACTTGGGCATCCACTCGCTGTCGCACGAGGAAATGGTGGCGCAGATGCAGTCGCAGATTGAGGCTGTCATAGACAAGGTTTGTCCCGACTGGGTGCTTGTTTATGGTGACACGGATTCGACATTGGCAGGTGCGCAGGCCGCGCACGCGCGCCATATACGGCTTTGTCACGTGGAAGCGGGCCTCCGCTCTTTTAACAACCAGATGCGTGAGGAGTTCAACCGTGTGCATACGGATAAACTCAGCGACCTGCTCTTTGCCCCAACCGAGCGGGCCATCTCCAATCTTTGCAAGGAAGGCATAGCTGCTGAGAGAATAGTCCCTACCGGGGATGTGATGAAGGATGCCGCACTGCACTTTGCCACTATGATGCGAAAGCCGGCGGTGGAGCTGCCCGAACAATACGCGCTCTGCACGCTCCATCGTGCGGAAAATACCGACAATCCCGAAATCCTGAAGGAACTGTTGTTGGCTTTGGAAATGACCACGAATACGATTCCCGTTGTGCTGCCACTGCATCCGCGAACACGCCAGAAACTCCAAGAAATAGAATATCCCATTGCTCAATCGCCCGTAACTTTTATCGACCCCGTCGGATATTTGGAAATGCTCTATCTGCTCCACCATTGCACATTGGTGATGACTGACAGTGGCGGCGTACAGAAGGAGGCTTACTTTGCGCACAAATACTGCCTTACGCTTCGTGAGGAGACCGAATGGATGGAATTGTGCGGACGCGGTTACAACCATTTGCTCGGCCATAACCACATTGATATTGTAACAGCCGTGCAAATATTCGTGTCTATGCCTCCGATTTTCACGGACGACTTGTACGGCGACGGCCACACGGCACGTACCATCGTGCAAATGTTGTTGTAATTAAAAACTTGCAAGATTCATCTGCATAAAAAATAGTAATTTTGCCGCTGGCTTGAATTGTGATTTTTATTCTAAAAAGAAATGTTTTATGAGATACGAAATGACTGAAGATGAAGTCCGTGACCAAGCGCGAAGGATTCTTGACCTTGAAACATCCGAATCTGCTCTAGCAGGTGTCGGTCAGCTGACATCTTTCAACAAGCTCGGATTTACGGGGGTTAAAGATCGCCCGGACGGATGGTATCTGCCCAATGAAAACCATTTTCCAGCTTTAGTACTCGAAGTAAAAGGTTCAAATGTTAAATTTACGGATAAAGAACGCAATGAGCTAAAGAAAAACATTAAGATAGTTCAAACGAAATATAAGTACGTCGTTGGTGTTTTGTACAACGGCTATGAAGTCGAAGTCTATAAAGGATTAAAAAAATCGGATATAGTCGGAGAACTGAAGGATAAGGAATACTATCTCGGATTCTTTGCCATTAACAAGATAGACAAGTCGCTCATCTACTCATTGACACGAAGTATCAATGATACACTTCATTTCAACTTTGTAATAAAGAATCTCTATCACCGTATGATCTTTACGGCTTGCGCATTGGTGGCAAAGCGTTATGGAGCACATCTATTTAAAGGTATGTCTTTCTCTCTATTCGCAACCTCTATACGGGAAACATTAACTGCATCATTTTCTGCTGACTTAGTCAAGAATATGAAACTCCAAACCCTATTGGATGTGTTCTCCGAAATCAAACTTAATGCCAACTGTAGTCAAGATTCTATAGATAACTTTATTACTGATGTGTCTCAGATTTCCGACAACATCAATTCGGAATTTTGGAATGGAGAGGATGTTATGGCTATATTCTTTAATGAGTTCAACCGCTATAAAGCCAAATCGGAATCGGGTCAAGTGTTTACTCCCGATCACATTACATCGTTTATGTATCGTATAACCAATACGAGTCACACGGATTATGTTTTAGATGCGGCATGTGGTAGCGGCGCGTTTCTTATCAAGGCTATGTGCAATATGATTAAGGAAGTTGGCGGTGTTCGCACAAAGCGTGCTGTAGAGATTGCTCAAAACCAGCTGTTTGGCATAGAATATGACCGTGAAATATACGCCCTTGCCTGCGCGAATATGCTTATACACAAGGATGGAAAGACACACCTTGAGTATAACGACAGCCGAACTGCCGATGCTGGAAGTTGGATAAGGTCCAAGCCCATAACGAAGGTGCTGATGAATCCCCCATTTGAAAATAAATATGGATGTCTTGACATTGTCGCAAATGTACTTGCAAATGTAGATAAGGGCACAACGTGTGCGTTCATCTTACCTGACAACAAGTTGGAGAAAGCTCGTGGGAAAGTGCGTAGGTGGCTCCAATCCTGCACATTGGAAAAGATAATCAAATTGCCCAAGGAAATCTTTTCAGGTGTTACAACCAGTATTTTTGTTTTCACAGCAGGCATTCCTCAGGGCAAACGAGAAATTTTCACCTGTTATGTGTCGGAAGATGGACTCGAGACTATTAAGAATCAAGGACGTCAGGATATCCACAATCGATGGGATGCCATTGAGGATGAATGGGTGGATATAATTCAGAAACAAAGCGGGCACGACTCAATTCGATGGATTAAGCCGGAAGAACACCTTAGTTATCAAGAAAATATTGAAATATCCTTGCCTGTTCGATCAGATTTTATGAAACGAACACTTGCGTATGCACTTTTTAAGGCAAACATTGATGAAACCGAGTTTGTTCAGAATGTTAAGGAACATACCCTTTATGGTACTACTTTGAAACCGGAATTTGAATTTATTCTTGGATGTGAAGAAGCGGAACCTGTCAGTTTGGACAATACGAAATGGGAATACTTTAAGATTGGAGACCTGTTCGAAATTAATAAAGGTCAGCGTCTTACCAAAGCCGACCAAAAAGAAGGCACCATCAACTACGTGGGTGCTTCTGCATTTAATAACGGCATTACAAATCACATAGGAAACAATGAATGTGAAAATCCGGCAGGTACTATTTCCGTATGTTATAACGGGTCAATAGGCGAATCTTTTTATCAGGCCGAACCGTATTGGGCGACAGATGATGTTAATATTCTCAAACCTCTTTTTGAAATCAACCCATATATAGCCCTCTTCTTCTGTACGGTTATCAAAAATGAGAGTGCCAAGTATGCGTTTAATAACAAGTGGACACAGGAAATTATGCGAAAGTCGGCTATCCCATTGCCAGTAAAGGAAAATGGGAAGCCCGATTTTAATTTCATGGAAGAATACATAAAGAAACTTCCGTATGGCAAACATATTTAATGTGCTTCTAAAAAAATGTAGCATAGCTTGTCACAAGGTATTAGCATCGAAAAATCAATTTACGAAAATTATTTTCAACAGCTTTAGATATTGTCGTTTTTTGTGGTTGCGGATGAAGATAAATTTTATACCTTTGCCGCCGCTTTGAAAAAAGCAAAAATACGTTTACTAACCTTATTAAAAAATTATAGTAAAATGAAAGTAAGTGAAATCATGGCTAACCTGGAAGCCAAACATCCAGGCGAAAAAGAGTATTTGCAGGCTGTAGAAGAAGTCCTCGTAACTATCGAAGACGTTTATAACCAACATCCTGAATTCGAAAAAACAAGAATCATCGAACGTCTTGTGGAACCGGATCGTATCTTCACATTCCGCGTTACTTGGGTAAACGATGCAGGTGAAGTTTGCACGAACTTAGGTTACCGTGTACAATACAACGCTGCTCTCGGTGCATACAAAGGCGGTCTCCGTTTCCACCCTGCAGTAAACGTTTCAATGTTGAAGTTCTTAGGTTTCGAACAGATCTTCAAAAACTCTTTGACCAATCTGCCTCTCGGTGGTGGCAAGGGTGGTGCTGATTTCGATCCTACAGGCAAATCTGATGCTGAAATCATGCGTTTCTGCCAAGCTTTCATGTATGAATTGTGGCGCAACATCGGTGCTGACCAAGACAGTCCTGCAGGCGACGTAGGCGTTGGTGGTCGTGAAATCGGTTACCTCTACGGTGCTTACAAGAAACTCGCTCGCGAACACAGCACGGGTGCTTTGACAGGTAAATCCTACGGTTGGGGTGGTTCCCTCATCCGTCCTGAAGCTACCGGTTTCGGTGCTATTTACTATGTTGAACGCATGGTAAAACAAAACGGCGACAAAATGGAAGGCAAGAGAATCGCTCTCTCTGGCTTCGGTAATGTTGCTTGGGGTGCTGCTACAAAGGCTACTGAACTCGGTGCTAAGGTAGTTGCTCTCTCTGG
>JAZRYT010000175.1:0-2900 GCA_045600905.1 Bacteroidales bacterium | reverse complement strand
CGCCGTCAAAGACTCCGATTCAATCAATTGCGCATATTTCACAAACGGCATTTTGCAAATCATCTCTATTTGCACCTCCGTGGCCGTCACGGCTACAGCGTTCAGCCAGCGCGAAGTGCCCTCCAAGTTTTCAGAAGCCGCCGCAACTTGTTCCGCATAATCTGAATTGACAGGATAGTTGCTGATATCATACAGCGACTGCCCGTTCTGCTGATAGCGCGCAATCGCCTTGACATCAAAATAGTGATACGGGTCAAACTGCGTGTTGTTTTTATCTGTGAAAAACACCCAATAGCAATTTTGGGCGGAAAGCTGCAAGCCTAAAAGCAGGCACAGCAGGAGAGGCATTATCTTTTTCATATCATAAGTTGATTTGTTCCTTAAATTGGCTGCATCGCGCCCCCGCATTATTTTCTTCTGAAGTAGATTTCCATCGGCACGCCGGAGAAATCCCAATTCTTACGAATCTGGTTTTCCAAATAGCGTTTGTAGGAATCCACCACGTACTGCGGAAGGTTGCAGAAGAATGCGAACGTCGGGTATGCCACCGGAAGCTGGGTTGCATATTTGATGCGGATGACCTTGTCCTTGTTCATTGGCGGCGGCGTGTTCTCGATAATCGGGAGCATCACATTGTTGAGTTCGGAAGTGGAGACCTTGCGGGTGCGGTTCTTATAGACCTCGATGGCCGTTTCGAGCACTTTGTAGATACGTTGTTTCTCCAACACGGAAGTGAAGATGATGGGCACATCGTTGAACGGCGCGATACGACTCTTGATGAGCTCTTCGTATTCTTTGTGCGTGTGATTGTCCTTTTCGATAAGGTCCCATTTGTTCATCACGACCACAATGCCCTTGTGGTTGCGGGCAGCCAAACCGAAAATATTCAAATCCTGTTGGTCAAAACCTTGGGAGGCATCAGCCATCACGATACAGACATCCGCGTTCTCAATGGAGCGCACGGCACGCATCACGGAGTAGAACTCCAGGTCTTCCTCCACTTTGTTCTTTTTGCGCAAACCGGCCGTATCTATCAAATAGAAGTCAAAGCCGAAGTTGCGATAACGGGTGAAAATCGTGTCGCGCGTGGTGCCGGCCAACGGCGTGACGATGTGTCTGTCCTCACCCAAAAAGGCATTGATAATGGAGGACTTGCCCACGTTGGGTTTGCCCACGATGGCAATGCGCGGCAGATCATCAGGCATTGTTTCCACCTCTTTGGAAAAATGTTTGACCACCTCATCCAAGAGTTCGCCCGTACCACCGCCAGAAGCTGCGGAAATAGGGAAAATCTGATCAACGCCCAAAGCGTAAAATTCAGCATAGTCGAAGTAATTGCTCGGGCTGTCGATTTTGTTAACCGCCAAATAATAGGGTTTCTTGGAACGACGGAGAATTTGCGCCACCTCCTCGTCCAACGGCGTGAGGCCCTCACGTCCATCCACCATAAAAACAATGACGTCGGATTCGTCGATGGCCAACTGCGCCTGCTTGCGGATTTCGGATTCGAAAATATCATCAGAACCAACCACATAACCGCCTGTGTCAATGACGGAAAACTCGTAGCCGTTCCAATCGGACTTGCCATAATGGCGGTCGCGCGTGACGCCGGCCACAGAATCTACGATGGCCTCGCGCGCTTTAATCAATCTGTTGAATAACGTGGACTTCCCCACGTTGGGTCTGCCTATGAGGGAGAGAATATTGGACATAAGTTTCAATTTTAAAATTTCAAGTTTCAGGTTTAAAGGTAGAAAGGTTTATGAGTAGAAAGGTAGAGAGGGAGCTCCCGAAAGCTAATGATTACAAAATATTGGCCAACTGTTCTTTGAGCTTTTCGAGTTCGTCTTTCATACGGACCACAATCTGCTGGATGTTGAAGTCGTTGCTTTTGGAACCCATCGTGTTGATTTCTCGTCCGCATTCCTGGACAATGAAACCCAATTTTTTGCCGTTGGCCTGGGGTTCTTCCATCGTTTCGAGGAAATAGTTGCAGTGTTTGCGCAAGCGCACCTTTTCTTCCGTGATATCTAATTTTTCGATATAGAAGAAGATTTCCTGTTCCAGACGGCTGGGGTCGTACTGCGTTTTCGTTTCAAGCTCCTGGAGGCCTTTTTCGAACTTGGCGCGCAGGGTGGCGATGCGGTTTTCCTCAAAGGGGGTCACCTCGTCAATCATATCGCGGATGAGGCAGATGCGTTTTTCAAAATCCTTGGCAAGCACAGCGCCTTCTGTGACACGGAAGTCGTTAACCTGCTTGCAAGTCTCCATAATGGCGTTTTTGACAGCTTCCCAAAGTTCATCGGAAAGTTCCTCCTGCGGCGTGGAAATCACGTCGGGCATACGTAGCACCTGCATAAAGATATCGCTACCAATAGGATTGTTGAGTTCGTCGGAGAGCGCAGTCAGGGAATCGAAATAGGATTTGGCCAGTGCATTGTTAATGGAAACAGTAGGTGCCGCATTACGGTCAAGGGAAAGGTTAAAGTCTATTTTGCCACGTTCCAACTCGCGGGAGACGATAGCTCTGATTTCGTTTTCGTTGTTGCGGAACAACGGGGCAATGCGGGTGTTGAGGTCGAGTTGCTTGCTGTTCAAGGTACGAACCTCGACAGTCACAGATTTACCGGTAACCTCAACCGTGGTACGGCCGAAGCCAGTCATTGATTTTATCATAGTATCAATTTTTAAAAAAAACGCGCAAAAGTACATAATTTATAAAATCGCACAGACGAATAAAAATGTACGCGAAAACCGCAGGATTCTGTATCTTTGTAATTTAATTCACAAAACGTTACGAAGATGAGAACCTGCGGTTTAGACGTGCACAAAGATACGATTTTTTGTGCAATATACGATGGCAAAGAGGCCGTCGTGAGAAAATTCGACACATTCACGCC
>JAZRYT010000174.1:0-15670 GCA_045600905.1 Bacteroidales bacterium | reverse complement strand
GTGAAGTTGCCGAAACGATGTTGGATGGTGACATAACCCTCACCGCCGTAATTCTGTGTCAGACAGTCGTAAGAACGCAGATAGTCACGTTCCAACACAGAATCTGTTCCAAACACCAGTGTATCCAAATAATAATACTTGTTAGTTCGGCCGTACGAGCCGGAAACGCCCAACTCTATTTCGCCATTTTCGTGGTAAGGTATGGTGTAATCCACCGAGGCACTCGTATTATTCATAGCATATCGCCGGTTGTCATACCAAAGTTTATCCCCATCGTAAAAGGTGTAATCACGATTGGACATGGAGGCATTTTTAGAGAGCCATCCGGAGTAATTCACATCAAAGGATATCTTGTGTCCTTTATTATTGAATTTGTGTTCATACCACATACCGCCATATCCGCCGAAGCCAGTACCTTTAGAACTATCTATTGAGTTATAAGAGTAATCACCAACATCATAGAGATATCTCTGCCAGATACAGGAACCCGTAGAAAAGGAATTGTCGAAAGACGGATACACACCGCCCCAGAAATAGAAAGTGTTCATCGTATCGGGATCATACGATGCGTGTAGGAATAGTCCGGGATTATGGCTTCTGCTTTTCCAGTCATATTCGCTGCTTGAATATTCGGCCGTGTCGCCTTCATTGTTAAACGTCGTGCCTTCGGAAGAGCCTCTACTCTTCGTAACACTATATCGATAATTGGCATACGCACTGAAAGAAAACTTCTCGTTGGCATAAACGTACGACAGGAAGGGTGATATGTTCGGCATAGACGAGCCGCGCACACCGAAACTAAAGAAGCTGTTCTTCTTGATTTTGGATGCTGTCACGATATTGATGATACCGCCGCTTCCTTTGGCGCTGTAGCGTGCCGACGGGTTGGTGATGACCTCTATTTTCTCAATCGAACCGGCGGGCATCTGTTGGATGAACTGTTTGAGAGCCTCCTCGTTCATATTGGATGGTTTGTTGTTGAGCCAGATTTCAACGGAGGAAACGCCACGCAGCGTGATGTTGCCTTCCACATCGACCTCCACGCCCGGCGCGTTCTGCAACGCGTCGGAGGCAGTACCTGATTGCACCGTGGGATCTTCGGAAACATTGTACAACGTCTTTTCTCCATCTATTAGATACACGGGCTTTTCGCCCTTGACAGTTACTTCCTGCAAATCGTTGCTGACCTTCTTCATCATCACTTCACCCAAGTCTATTTTGCGTTGATCGCCCTTAACGGACACGGGTATGCTGAGCATATCATAGCCGACAAGGGAAACTTTCAGCACATAATCGCTGGCCGAGATATCCGTCAGCGTGAAACGACCGTCGGCACCGGAGAACGTGTTGGCCACAACACGTGCATTGGAATCGGGTGTCAGCAGGCCTATCGTGGCATAAAAGATTTTCTCGTGACTGAGAGAATCGGTCAGTGTTCCCGTAATGGTGTACTTATTTTGGGCAAAGGCCGTCGTCAGCGACAGCAAGGCAATGAGGGAAATGGAGAACTTTTTCATAACTTAAAAAATAAAATCCATTAGACGCAGAATGCGCCTATTTACTACAATGATGCAGTTTATCTACAATCGTGCCAAAAAAGACAAAAAACGAATTATAAACGAATTATGTCTCCTAATATTGCACACAATTGTGAAAAAAAAAGACAATGTTGTAAAAAAAAATGGACAGGCATGCGCAATGGTAAAGACGCGGCACATTTGGGGAATGGTAGAGACGGTGCAGTGCACCGTCTCTACCATCGGCGTACCCATTTCATCTTTTCTTTACCCTCGTAATATTCGGGAGGAATAATGGCATTCAATCTTTTTGCGTTTTCCTCCACGGTGTTGGTGAATCCCATCGCTTTTCTTCTTTCATTTACACTCTTGAAATCCTTAACGGGCCAAAGAATGTAGTTGTCTTGAAAGTATTTCTCCGTGGTAGTGCTTCGTATGCATTGCGAGCCATATAGTTGACGTCTTCCTTTTTCTGACAACAATCGGTCGGTTACCATTGCGTAGCACACGGAATCTATATCGTTGTTTCGATAGGCCTTCTTGATGAGGGGATAAAACTTGTTGATGTAGGGTGAATGCTGCAACAGATAATTGTTGTGCAACGAGTCCGGGTTGGTACACCAGGTGGCTGAGGTATGCGTAGCATAGTATTTCTCTATGGTATCCTGCTGGGCAAATACCTGTTTGCCGGAAAGCAGAATAAAGAGTATGAAAACAATGGATTGTCTCCATACTGAATATGTGAACTTTTTCATAGATTTGGTTTTTGCATTATACTATAAGTAACGTAAAAAAAGGAGCGATGCTTGGGTTGCGGAGGAGAAATTTGTTGAAAATCAGGTAGAGACGGTGCAGTGCACCGTCTCTACGGGCGCACTGCTCATCATTTGTTATTCCGCGGAAAGACTATCTGCATCACGACAATCAATAGAAACACGGCGGATAATGGCAACATCAATTGGTAAAATGGCATACGTAATATCATAAACAAGATACTGAATGATAGGAGAATAAGAAAGATGGCACTATATGCCACGATGGATTTCCGAATGCCGCGCTTTTCCACATCTATTGCCATCGCAATAATAAATGCCATTCCCAAAAACATTCCAACTAATAATATTAAATTCGCAAAAAGCCAGAACATCAGTTTGAAAAGCAATCCTAATACAACTGCCATGATGGTGATGCCTCCGAGAACAATCACCGTGCGGTTGATTTTCAATGGCTGCTTTTCTATCTGATCGACTACACGACTGATTTTGCGCCATCGATAAATCTCATAACCCACTATCGCTAATATTAGGGGCAGTCCTATCAAAACTACACGTGTCAGAAATGATTGAAAATCAGTTTTTGTGCGGAAATTACTTATCAATAATATAAACCAAAGCAGGAGAATGATGCCAACCACGAGGTAAAAAAGGGTATAGCCCAATTTCATTTTCCGCATTTCTTTGGCAAAGGAGAGCAAATCCGCATTGTCATTGGGCAGAAGGACGATGCTGCTGTGAAGTTTGAGCTCTACCAATAATGAAGCTAATAGGGTCAAACACAAACTGATGCTAATCCATATTGATAAATGTTTGACAAATTGAAGGACATACACGCTGATTACCATCGCCAGCAAATAAGCGATGACGAGCATCACTCTATTTTTTTTGAAATATGCGATTTGCTTGTTGGCGGCCTCTTCCAACGAACCCTCCTGTATGACTTTGCACTTGGAAAATCGGTTTTGCAAATGATTATATTGTTTTTTCAGTTCTTCCAACTGTGCGGAAGCCTCTTGTGATTCTATGCTTTCCATAATTTATTGATTTTGTGTGTTACTCATTTTGATTAGTTTCTTTTTGATGCGCATCAGTCTGACACCGACATTTTGTGGAGAGATTCCCACTATGGCGGCAATTTCATCGTAAGACAGGTCTTCCAGCCACAACATCACTAAAGCGCGCTCAAACAATTCAAGTGAACGGATTCGCCGGTGCAACTCCGTAATCTGCCCGTCTGAAGCAGACACTTCATCATACGGGTTGATTTCCAATGTGATGGGTAGAGTGATCGGACGACGCGTCTTGCGCTTTTCTTCATTCAGCGCCGTGTTCATTGCAACCCGATAGACCCAGGTGTTCCAATCGCTTCTCTTCTCAAAACTGTCGAAACCGTTCCACAGCCGTATAAGTATTTCCTGAAACAAATCCTGCACTTCATCCTTGTCATTGGTAAACAAATAGCACACGGTGTAAATGGTGCTTTTGCTTTTTTCCAATAGGTTCACAAACAATTGTTCCTTATTATTCATTTTTCAGGTGAATTTTTATAACCAATTGTTAGACAACAAAACGCACATTTTATAACACACAAAACAAAAATTATCGAATTATCGCATTCTTACCTTTCGAACGTCAGTACGAAGGTGGTCTGCGGATGCGTGCGCAAGGTCAGCATGCCGCCCGACATTCGCATAATCTGGCGCGATATGCTCAATCCTATACCGCTGCCATTTTCCTTGGTGGTGAAAAACGGGATGAAGATGTGTTCCTCCAATTCGGCAGAAATCGGAGCCCCCGTGTTGCTGACCTCCATCACCACCTCCTCGTTTTCATTAAGATGAACAAAGACCTCAACACGTCCTTCCTCTTCCGTGCCGATAGCCTGCACGGCGTTTTTCAGCAAGTTGTTCATCACCTGAGAAATCAGATTCTCATCGGCATAGACCAAAATATCATCCGGTTCTACGACGAGTTTGAAGCTGACAGTATCCGAATTTTGCAAGTTGCGTGCCAATTGGAGGCAGCGTTCCGCAAACGGGCGCGCATAAAACAACGACGGTTCTGGAGTTGGGATATGCGTAAATCGGCGATAAGAATCAACAAAGTTCATCAGTCCGCGAGAGGTGGTGCAAATCGTTTCCAGTCCATTGCGCAAATCATCTCCTTCGGGCGGCAACATTTTCAACATACTGTCGCTCAGAGATGTTATCGGCGTGATAGCGTTCATAATCTCGTGCGTGAGCACACGCGTCAAGGCCACCCAGGAATCAATTTCCTTGTCGTCCAACTCATTGCGGATATCGTTAATGGCAACCACCTTCAGCTTGCGATTCCGCACGTCGATACGAGAGATACGCATAGAGAGCTGCACGGTGCCGCGTTCGTTGTTCAAGGTCACCTGCCGTTTTTCGTCCTGTTGGGAGGTCAGCAGCAGATCGGACAAATTCGGACTGATTCGGTCCAGCTGCTTCACGTGCGTAAACACGGAAAGTCCCAACAATTTCAATGCCTCCGGATTGGTCTGATAGACGAATCCTTTGTCATCAAACGCGATGACGCCAGTATTGACATTGCTCAAAATGCGCTCGTAATAGCGTTCCTTCTCAATAGTTTCCTGCCTGATATCGGCCAAGATACGGGTGATTTTATTCAAAGCCTCCGTCACCACCTTGTCGCGTCCCCACTCGGTTTCCGAGACAAAATGGAAGTTGAAGTCCTTGCTTTCGACGGCATCCAAGAGGAAGCGGACGCGCTCGGCATCCCGATGATAGAGTTTGTAGAGCCACACGATGGAGGCAACCAATGCCAGTGCGCAAAGGACAGCCAACACGTAATGATGGCGACACGCATTCCAAACCGTCAAACCGGTGAGCAGCAGCACAACAACCAAACGAATCGTAAAAAGTTGTCCTAATTTCCTCATCACAAGCCGTATTTCTTCATTTTGTTATAAAGGGTTTGTCGCGTGATGCCCAACGTAGAAGCCACCACCGACAGATTGCCGGAGCACTGGTCTATCGTGCGGCGAATGAGGGCTATTTCCATTTCTTCCAACGTAGTGGCACCGATCTCGTCCGTTTTGGGTTTTGACGGCATCAGTTGGAAGTCCGCCGCGTCAAGTTGCATGCCATCACTGATAATGACGGCCTTTTCAACCGCGTGCTCCAGTTCGCGGATATTGCCGTACCACGGATAGTTACGCAGTTTGTCGGCGGCTTCCGACGTAAGGGAAGATGCCTGTCGGTGGTACTTTCCCGCAAAATGGCGGATGAAGTTTTCGGCTAACGGCACTATGTCCTCGGGGCGCTTGCGTAACGGCGGGATCTCGAAATGGATGGTGTTGATACGGTAAAAGAGGTCTTCGCGGAATTCCCCACGTTGGACTTTTTCCTGAAGGCGCTGGTTGGTGGCGCAGACAAGGCGGAAATCCACCGGGATTGTCCTGTTGCTGCCCACTCGCGTAATCGTCTTTTGCTGAATGGCGGTCAGCAGTTTGGCCTGCAAGGGGAATGCGAGGTTTCCGATTTCATCCAAAAAGAGCGTGGTGCCGTGAGCCTCCTCCAATTTGCCCACGCGGTCGGACTTGGCATCTGTGAATGCGCCCTTCACGTGTCCAAAGAGTTCGCTTTCGAACAGTGATTCGGAGATGGCGCCCAAGTCAACCGTGACAAGCGGTTTGGACGCGCATAGCGACAGGCGATGAATCTCGCTGGCCAACAGGCTTTTGCCCGTTCCATTCTCGCCCGATATCAAGACGGAAGCCTCCGTGCGGGCAATTTTCTCCACTAAACTGCGAATATCGCGCATAGCGGGACTGCCGCCCCAAAAGAGACCTGTCATACGTGACAAGGCCGCCTTGTTCTCCTGCATCTCTTCCCTACCCGACTCGCAGACATTGCGCAATGTGGCAACGAGTTTGTCGTTATCCCACGGCTTGACCACAAAATCGGCGGCGCCCTCCTTAATGCCGTTGACAGCCAATTCTATATCGACATACGCCGTAAACAGTACGACAGGAATTTTCGGAAAATGCTTTTTGATTTCCCGAAGATGGAAAAGACCTTCATTGCCTGTATTCAGTCCGGCGGAGAAATTCATATCCAGCAGAACAACATCCACCGCTTCCGATTCCAACGTATGCAGAATAGAGTGCGGTGTAGGGGTCGTAATCACCCTTTCGAAAGTGTGTTCCAAAAGCATCCTGACAGCCGTAAGGATGCTCTTATTATCGTCAACAACGAGGATGGTATATTTGGACATAGGCTTTTTTACAACTTTATTAAAAAACACTTTATGGCAACCATTATGCCAAAAAAAGAAAACAACGGAGGGACAACGAGTTTGCCCCTCCTAATATTGTATGCCCTGTCAAAATTTTGGACAGCCGTGTCTAAATTTTGGACAACGACTCACCGTTCGCAAATTATTGCAATTTGAATTTCACCAGCCGCATAGGAATGCCGGAAGCGCCTTTCAACTCCTGTGCACTGTAGATATAGCCGTTGTGGAAGACTATCTTGTCGGGATTGATGACCAAATCGTATTTGTCGCAGACGAAATGGCTTTTGCAGACAAACGTGCCGCCGTCCTGATAAATCCAGACGTTGAACTGGTTGTCGCCCTCATCCTCCGGAATCTCGAAAAACAGCAGATTGCCGTCCGAATCTTGAATAACGGTTGAGAAAACGGGCAAAGTGAGCGGTGTGCTGATTTTGTTCAAGTCAGACTCCATCTTTTGGATGACGTCCTTCATCACCTTATTGTATTCCGCCACAGATATGTGCATATTGGCCGCCTGCGTTTCAGCATCCTTGAAACGGGCAATATGCTCACGCATAATCTTCTTCTGCTCTTCCACCGACATCGTCTTCTTTCCGAATGTAATGTCCTTGCAACCGACTTGCGAACCATCCGTAGCATAGATGTTCACCCAGTTCTTGTACGGGTCGGCCACCACGATCTTGCCATTTACCACGGCAATCTGGACTTTCGGGGAAATGGAGCTTGCCGGATCCAAATCGAAACTTATCATCGAGCCGTTATCCAATTGGGCTTTATAGTAAAACAAAGCGCTGTTATTCCCTGTGGAGAGCTTTTCTTGGACGTGGCTCCAGATGATTTTCTGGGTTGAATTTTTGTAATCGTAAATAGCCACCACGTCTTTTGAGGTCTTACCGACAGAAAAACCGGAAACCAACAACTTGCTGTTGGGCAACGGCAGAATCTTATCCACCCCGAAATTGATGGTGATGGTCCGCTTGATATTGCCGTTGAAATCGCAAAAATGAATTTTGCCCATATTGTCAGCCTGCGTATAAAGGGTGTTGCTGTTCAACACGCCGGCAATGGGCCTTATGGATTTCAGACGCTGACCGGAGCTGTTCTTCAAGCCGAACTCGCGCACGAACTTGCCGTTCTTGTCAAAAAGCGTGTAATAGTTGGTGTACGCGTGGCTGACAATCACGGATTCGTCGGGCAGCACAACGATATACTTGCGCTTGCCGATATGTCTGCCGTACATTTTGTCATTATAGGAGCGGAACACCTGATTCCAATCGTTGCCCTGTGCGTAAGAGGATTCGGGCACCAGCTTCACGGTGCCGCTTTGGTAGTTGTCCATCAAATTTTGTGCGCGGCCGACAAACATCGCGACCAGCAGCAAAGCGGTGAAAATGACTGTTTTATTCATAATATTAATGTGTTAATGCGATAATGCGGTAATGTGATAATGCGGTAATGCGGAAAGTTAGAGAAGTAGATGAGTGTACAACCTGAAACTTCAAACCTGAAACCTTAAACTTTAAACCTTAAACTTTAAACCTTAAACTACTCCCTGTACACCTTCACCGCGTATTCCTGTTGGTCAACAGGTTGGTTGGCATCGTACTCATCGGCGATTTCATAGCGGATGACCATAGAAGGTTGCGGCTGGGCCTGCACCTCTTTGGGTTGGTGCAGAAGAGTTAGTGTTAGGATAATGGCTATGGTGACTGCAGCCGCTCCCGCGATGGTCAAACGCCGGCGTATGATTTTGCGTCTGTCGGCAGGCTGCCACGTGGGCACTGCAAAACCACGTGGGAAAGACTCATTGAATGCCGCGCGCACCAAATCCACTTTGGCCTGATGTTCCAACACTCTGCGTTCACATTCCTTGCAATGAAGCAGATGGTTTTCCACGCGGAGCATCCTCCACCGCGACAATTCATTATCTATGTATTGTTGTATTAACGTGTCATTTAGGCATTTCATAGTTCATCGATTTCAAAATGTCATACAATTTGTTCATTATCCGGGACAAGGTTTTACCCACTGAGGTGAAACGCATTTGTGTAATGTCGGCGATTTCGCGATAGGAGAAGCCCTCGCTGTAAAGGACGGCCAACTGTCGTTCCTTGTCCGAAAGTTGTGCCAGTATCTTTTGCAAATCGGAGAGCTGCAATTTTTTGGCAAGTGCGTCATCTTCGCAAACGGTATTGGAGACCTGCTCAATCTCCACATAACGGCTGCGATAGGCAATCACGTCGGAGCACTTATGGACAGTGGCGCGGACCAACCAGCTCTTGGGATTGCGGATTCGTCCGTCCTCGCGGCTCTGCTGGTAGTAGGCTGTGAAGACATCCTGCAGGACATCCTCCGCAGCAGGCTCGTCACCCAGCATCTTCACCGCTATGGCCCAAAGGGTCCTGTAGTGCTCATAATATGCGCGCTCGAAATTTTTCACAACTGACGTTTATTATTAAGTCGGGGAAGCCGTCCGTTTTGTGACACAAAAGAAAAAAATTTTTGGAAAGCCTCGTCACATTTTTAGAAATTCCTCAATGCATACGCGCCAAAAATGGGGACACTTCGCCCCTCATCACCTCGGATGAGGCGAGATTTACGCACCCCCGCATAAGCTATACAGGGGTGAACGATTCGTTATTCTCTATTCATTGTTCACCACTTCCGCGGGGTTGAATTTCAGTGCTCTGGCCGCCTGAATGGTGACGATGAGCAGAGTGAGGACGAGAATGGAGAGAAAGGCGACTATGAAAATCCAGACGGGCATGGCGGCGCGGTAAGCGTATGACTGTACCCAGCGATGGATGATCCAAAACGAAAGCGGCACCGAGAGGGCAAAACAGATAGCGCTAATGATGATATAGCGTAGATTTTCCTTCCACACCAATTCTTTGTTATCCGCACCATACACACGACGAATGCCTAACTCCGAGCGGCGGAAACGCATATCCAGCAAAACGATGCTCGCCACTCCCATCAAGGACAGCAACACGGAGATGGCGCAGAAAAGGAATAGTAGATGTGTCAAATCTGTTTCTTTTTTATAGAATGCGGCAATGGTGTTTTCTAACGGCGTTACCACGACATCCCCTTTAACGCCAAAGGTACGTGCCACATCACGCACTGCTTGGGCGGCTCGCGCGGTATCGGCACCGTCATATTTGACGAAGAAATATTTCAACAACATACCATCTCTCCCAACAATCAAGGCAGCTGGGACCATAGGCTCATACAGTGAATTGAATTTCACGTCTTTCATAAAGCCAACGACTTCACTCTCCTTGAGATTCAGCATTGAAGAATAGGTGTCTCGCAAATGGATATCGTATTTCCTTCTCGCCGTTTCATTGAAAATCGTATAATACCCACTATCCTTCCTATCGCACTTGCCGAAATATTTTCCGGCAGTCAGCTTCACGCCGAAGAATTCCAAAAAGTTTTGGGACACCTGATTCACTTCAAACTCCGCGTATTCACCATTTATTTTACATCCTATCATACAATAGCCGGTACCTATCACGTGATTAGATGATGCTGTAGCATCTAGTATAGCAGGTTGTTTTTGCAAAGTTTCGACAAAGGATAATATTTGGGAGCTATTGAGATCGACTTTCGTCCACAAAATGTGATCTGTTTCATAGCCCATATCATAATGTTGCATAAAATGTGTTTGCACAGCAACAAAGAGAGCACCTGTCAATATGGTGAACGAAAGAAGAAACTGCAATCCGATGAAGACATCACGCAGTCTGCGACCCGAACGAGATAAGCCATAATTGCTTCGAAGTGCCACAACCGGTGACAATTTCGTAGCATAAAACGCGGGATAAAGAGATACTACAACACCTATCAGCAAGGCGCCCATTCCACAAATCAGCATAAATGTGACATTATCGCAAACGCTGATATCGGCTGTCAAAACAGGTATGATATGAATACAATCACAAAGCCATACCAACAATACGGATAAGCCAAATGCTCCCAAAGCTATGAGCATAAACTCTGAGATCTGCCGCCAGCGCAATCGGGCATTGGAGAATCCGACCACTTTCAAAGCGTTGATTTTACGGATACGGAACGGCATAATGGCCATCGCAAAATGGGCGAAATTGACAACCGCAATCAGCAGAATCACAATGGCAATGCCCAATAAGGTGTACACAACAAAATGTGTGGTGGTTTTAATCTGTTCTGAAGTTATCATCCCCGTTTCGAAATGCAGTTCTTTCATTGGTGTGAATCTTATTACCGAGGAATCACCCTTCTGCCTGTAAAATCTTTCCTGGATATCCATTGCCAACTTATCTGAAGCGCAACCCGGTTTCAATTTGCAGTACAGGCTTCCGTTGGGGGTTGGCTTTACCACGCGACTTTTCAAAATAACCGGAGCACCATCTTGAGCATTGGTGGACGCATTTAATACAACCTGTTGTTCCGTCTTATGGCCATTGGCATCTCTGACATTAAATCTTTGCTCGAAATCAGATGCAGATAAAGCCCCGGAGTAATCACCTGCATTATCCCAACAGGCTTTGGAACATAATTGGAAAAACGCAATCAATTGGCCATCGGTTTTTTCAACTGCTGCTTCAAAAAACGCCTCGTATGCCTCCGCGTCATTCCATTCCTTGTCCATCGAATCCTTATTGAATTTCACCAAATCATATTCGACATGTGGGCTGCGCATTCCAAAAACAGGATTCCCTATAGTACTGTTTTCCTGCAAATCCTTATACACCGCCACTATCGTTACCGACTCACTTTCACTAGGCGTTTCTTTATTGGCATTTCCATCCTTTCTAAACACAGTCTTACCAATTGGATCTTCCTCGCCGAACAATGCCCGCGCGGCCGATTGCGGAATGGCGACTTCTGAATCGTCCCGCAAATCTTTGAAAGAACCGGACACACATTCTATTCCAAAGAAGTCAAAAATATCTTTGTCGCATATATAGCAAAACATCAATGTATCCGATATGCACTCTCCTTTTTGAAGAAAATAGTCGCCACAATGATTTACAAAACAAAAAGATTCCACATCTTCCTGTTTGGATAGATAATCAGCAATAGAATCACCCGTTCCCCATAGGTAATTGCTGAATCCACGACCCATATCATTGGATTCCAGTCTATACATCTTTTCATACTCGGGATAGCAACGGTCATACCGATAATCGTATCGGACCTGCATCATCAGAATCATAAACGCCGCGAAGGCGATGGCCAGTCCGATGATGTGTAGGACGTAGGCCAGGCGGAAAGACTTTTTATTGGACATGATGTTAATGCGATAATGTGTTAATGTGTTAATGCGATAATGCGGTAATGCGCTACGCAGTCATATTAAACTTTAAACTTGGAACTTGAAACCTGAAACTTGAGCATTATTGTCAAATCACCCTGCCGTCAAACAAGTTGATGATGCGGTGGGCGAAGGCGGCGCCGTGTTGCGAGTGTGTGACCATCACGATGGTGATGCCTTCGGCGTTCAGTTCAGTGAGCAAGCGCATCACTTCCAGACCGTTGGCGCTATCAAGATTGCCAGTCGGCTCGTCCGCGAGGATGATTTTGGGATGTGCCACCACGGCGCGGGCCACGGCCACGCGTTGTTGCTGACCGCCGGAGAGCTGTTGCGGATAATGCTTGGCACGATGCAGTATATTCATCCGCTCGAGGACCGCCTTCACGCGCGTCTCGCGTTCCGATTTATTCAGACTCAGATACTTCAGCGGCAGTTCCACATTCTCATACACGTTCAAATCGTCAATGAGATTGAAACTCTGAAACACAAAGCCGATTTCGCCACGACGCAGACGGGTACGTTGGCGCTCGCGCAAGTGCCCGACTTCACGGCCATTCAGGTAATAATTGCCAGTATCGGGATTATCAAGCAGACCCAAAATGTTGAGCAACGTGGTCTTGCCACATCCGGAAGGTCCCATAACGGCTATGAACTCGCCCTCCTGGATTTCCATACTCACATCGCGCAGCGCCACCGTTTCCACCTCCTCCGTGCGATAACTCTTACAAAGGTTTTCTATCTTAATCATAATGTATTATTGTTAATTGATCGCTTTTTCAGTGCCAACATCGTGCCAACAATCACAAACAACTGATTACAAATTATTTAAAACAAAACTTTCAAAATATACTTGTAAAAAAATTAGACACCCTCGTCCAAAAATTGGACATTGTATTATCTATAAACTTCATTTCTCAAGCTATTATCGTTTTATGGCTGTTTAAAAGCAGCAAAACATTATCAACAAACAATTTAGTATGTAAAAAAATGAATTTTCGCATAGACAAACGGTTGTTTGATACTGAACTTTGTTGCTGCTACCTAACAAAACAGAACGGACCTGCATTCAACGAAAAAATGACATTGGGATTGTGCAAAAAACACTATTTTTGCAGCCCTTGTAAAAATTCATAGTATGGTCATACTTTTCAACAAACCTTTTGGCGTGCTGAGCCAGTTCACTCCGGAGGGCGGGCATCCGGCCTTAGACACATTCGGTTTTCCTCCCGACGTATATGCCGCCGGCCGTTTGGACCACGACAGTGAGGGGGCCTTGCTTCTAACCGACGACGGCAAATTAGTCAAGAAACTACTAGACCCGAAGTTCGAGCATCCGCGCACCTATCTCGCTCAGGTTGAAGGTGAAATCACGCAAGAGGCATTGAAGCAGCTATCCAAGGGCGTGGTCATCAAGGGTTATCACACCAAGCCCTGCAAAGCCGAGCGCATAGAGCAGCCAGAAAACTTATGGGAACGAGTACCACCCATCCGCTATCGGGCCAACATTCCCACCTCCTGGGTGCGGCTGACGCTTATCGAAGGGAAAAACCGACAAGTACGGCACATGACCGCTGCCGTCGGATTTCCCACTTTGCGCCTGATACGTGTTCAAATCGGAAATATCGCCTTGGCCGACCTCCAGCCCGGCGAATGGCGCGTGGTGACGGAGCGGGTGCTGTAAAACAATGCCCAAACGGAACATACGACCGATAATGTCTCACACTCCGACAACTAATCTCATCCTTTTCCAACTATTGCTATTAGTCGTTCGCCGATACTTTTTTTTTTATAAATTTGCGACCTCATTTTAAAACGTTTTCTATGAAAAAAACTTTATCCATTCTCTCCGTATTTTTCGTGTTTTTAGCAATGGGTTTTGGCGATGCCGCCGGCCAATTGGTTTCCGTAGTCGAAAAGGCATTCAGCATTTCGCCGTTTATGGCCTCTTTCGTTTCCTTTGCCGGAATGATTATGTTCGGTGTGCTCTCCGTGCCGACCGGCGTTTGGCAATCCAGAATCGGCAAAAAGAAGATGTTGGTCATCGGTATGATACTGTTCCTCATCGGTGCCATCCTACCCATTATGGCCTTCAACTTTCCCATTATCCTGTTGGCCGTCTTATTGATGGGTGCCGGTGCCACCATTCTGCAAGTCTCCGGCAACCCGATGATGCGCGACGTTTCGCCCGAAGGCCAATACTCCAGTATGCTCTCCTTCGCTCAATCTGTTAAGGCTATCGGCACACTATCCACTTCACTTATTATCGTACTTATCGGCACCGCCCTTATGAAATACGGTTGGTTCTCCTTCACCCCGGAAGGCGCGGCAGAGCCTGTAAATATGGGATTCCGCATCCTCTTCCCGATTTTCGCAGGTGTGCTCCTGCTCACCCTGATTATGGTCTTGGCATTTGTTCCCAGCAAAAACGAGGGTAGCGAAGAAAAGCCGACGACTTTGGGCAACTGTCTGAAAGCCCTCGGCAACCCCTACATCCTGATGATGTTCTTCGGCATCTTCTTCTATTGTGGAGCCGAAGCTTCTATGTTCAACCGTATTCCCTCTGTTCTGATGGAAGGCAATCCCGACATCACCGCAGCTTGGGGCAACATCGTACTCATCATCGCCCTTTTCATCGGACGTTTCCTTGGCGGCGTTTGTCTGCGTTATATCAAGCCCAACACGTTCCTGTTAATCACGATTTTGGTATCTCTGCTCGGCAACATCCTGTTGTTTATGCCGTACAATGCCTGCACCACCTGGCTGAGTTTCATCCTCATAGGCATCGGCTTCTCCAACATCTTCCCGCTGATTTTCTCCATCTGCGTAGATAAGATGCCCGAAAAGACCAACGAAATTTCCGGTCTGATGACGACCGCCATCGTGGGTGCCGCCTTCGTGCCCGTCCTTACCGGTGCTGCCGCCAACGCAAACCCCAAATACGCTTTCATCGTAACCATCATCTGCCTCCTCTATGTGGCATTCGTATGGTTCAAAAACAGAACAAGCACCATTAACAAATAATATTCTCCTATGAAAAAAGCCCTGTTCACCTTAGCATTGACAACCGTCATTGCGCTTTGCTTTGCGCAATCCGAATACGTTAACCCCTTTGTCGGCACGGCCGAACACGGGCACACCTTCCCGGGCGCCATCGTGCCCTTCGGCGGCGTGCAGCTCAGTCCTGACAGCCGACTGGATGGCTGGGACGGTTGTTCCGGCTACCATTATAGCGACAACCGCATTTACGGATTCTCGCACACACATCTCAGCGGAACGGGTTGCAGCGATTACGGCGACATCCTCGTCACCCCGTTCGTAGGCGCTCCATCTCTCAACAACGAGCAGTATTCCAGCACCTTTTCCCACAAGAACGAAAACGCAACGGCCGGATACTATTCCGTAAAATTAGACAATGGTATCTTCGCGGAGCTCACCGCTGGCGAGCGCGTGGGCGTGCATCGCTACACCTTCCCGAAAAACAGCAGCAAGGGCATCATCATAGACCTCACGCACCGCGACAAGACGTTGGCGTCCGAGCTCTCCGTGCAGGGCAACGAACTAGTCGGCTATCGCCGTTCCGAGGCTTGGAACCCCGACCAATACTGCGCATTCTCCCTGTTAGCTTCCGCACCGATTGCCAAAGTGGAACTCTACCAAAACGGCAAACTCGTGCAGGGAAGCAAGATTGACGGCACCAACTGCAAGGCCATCGTATATTTCGGTGCCAAGGTCAAAAGCGTAACCCTCAAAGTGGCCATCTCCGCTGTGGATATCAAAGGCGCGCAGAACAACCA
>JAZRYT010000173.1:0-4002 GCA_045600905.1 Bacteroidales bacterium | reverse complement strand
CAATATCGTTTACCACGTCGGGGCATCTCTCAAAGACCTCGGCAAAAAGTGGTTTGCCATAATGAAGATGGAGGACAAGGACGGGGAGGAGATACTTGGCCGATTATAAAAAACCCGGGTTCATCATCAGCACTTACGTCTCTCGTATCATCCCTTGTCAAAGCAAATGCTTTGCTATTCTGAAATCAAATGATTTTCTTTTCTCTGGCTCCAGTTGTGATATCTCCATAAAAAGACTAAACCCGAATGTTAGATTGCTCAGGGACATCCGGGGATTACTGTGCAAAGATACCGACTCTCTCGGATATTACAAAACATCTACGATTTTCTTTCGAGGAAAATCATCCTCCCAATGCAGGCTGGTAATAGAATATATACTTTTCTAGATAAAATAGCAGGCACAAGGAATAACGGAGATTTCGAAGTTCTTGTGCCTGCTAAATATTGTCAAAGATTTTTATGATATAGTGGCTCTATTTTACATAAAAATCGTGCAGTTTAATTTCCTCCCAAGTTACAATTTTATCTCGGTCAACTTTAGAGAAAATGACTGATTCTGTTTTCCCTGGAGGAATACTGATCACTGCTCTATTTGAAGATAAATTAGGTGCTCTCATTACTGTAACCAGACCACCTACAGCCTCCATGGATCCATTGTAGACAAAGACTTCAAGGTAGCTATGATTCTCTGTAACCTTCTCCACCTGAACATATCCATCAGCAATTTTCAATTTTGGATAATCTTGGCTCAAGTTTGAAGAACATAACAGAAACGTTACTGATAGAGCCGCGAATAATATTTTGAAAAATTTCATAAATTTCTACAAATAGAGCTATTAGTTGAAGTAATAGTCACCCGCACCAGCACAATAATTGTAACTTCCACGTGGATCACCGCTATACCCCTTATAAGGATTAGAATGCACTGAATATGTCATAGTGAGGTTTCTGCCATTGTGGCGCTCAACCACATAAAGTTCCATCTTATCTTCATCAAATTCCGCAGAGAATGATTGCCTTGACGCTGCACCATTTGCACCTACGATAGTAATTTTATAAACTGTTATCGTTCTGGAACTTGGAGCATATGCTGTAGTGCTGTTTGTGTTTTGAAGTTCAGCATTAGAGGAATTGGTAAAGGACATCAAACCAAATGTTGCAATTGATGCCATTAAGAAAAATAGTATCTTTTCCATAATCACAAGTTATTTATATTTTTCACCATAATAATCACACACGTCGTCATAGATGTATTTTGCGGCTTTGGCAGCAGCGCTGACGATATAACCTGATCCGGACGTTGTTGCTCCGGCTATAATACCAGCCGTAATTGCTGCGTCTAATCCATCTTTTACAACACGTTTAGTCCATTTTCCGCAAACAACATTATAAATTTTTTCGCCTGTCTGTCTATTCTTGATTTCTTGCGAAATTTGGATACTAACACTGCGCTGATTATTATCATCCTCTATTACAGCAGAATTGCCGTAACTTACAAGATAAACGCCTTTACTGAGTTCGATTCTGTTCTGGGCAGAGGCATTGGTGCTAATCAATATGGAAAAGATAGCAACCACTAAGGTAAATAGTTTCTTCATAATAGTAATTATTTGACATTAAATGTTAAACGACGATTAAGAGTTCTGTTTGAAGGTGTGTTGTTTTCAACTATTGGCTCTGTATCACCAGCTGATATAGTAGAAATCCTTTCAGCGGAAATGCCCTTCTCAATAAGGTAACTCTTAGCAGATTCTGCACGGCGAAGCCCCACATGCTCATTTGCTGTTTTTGTTCCAATGCTACAAGTATGTCCTGTGATTGTAAGTTGGGCATCAGGGTACTCATTCAGCACAGATATGATAGCATCAAGCTCACTCTTTTGATTTTCGGATAGTTCTGTACAATCAAAAGAAAATTTATCGATATCCAGAGTGTTTATGGAGTTCAATGTTTGGGCGCGTATCTCAGCTTTCTTCTGCATATCAGCCTGCTGTTCATCAAAGGAAACACTGACATTTTCAGTTGGCTTATTTGAAATCGAATTATTCCGTTTTATCTCGGCGACAATTGTATCAATTTCTGCGGCCGATTTATTAATGCCGATTGAATGGTAAAAACTTTCCTTCTCCTGTGAGTTCATTTCATTTGACTCCTGAACTGCCAGAATGGCGTTGCTTATTGAGTAATACTCTGACTCCGATACCTCTACTATTCCCGATCCGTTATCGACATAATATCCAGAAATCCAAGTGGCTACCGGCAATGTCAAATCTGGTTCCGGCATATTTTTTTGATCTTCCAACTCCTGCTTCTTTTGTTCGGCAATTGCTATGGCTTCACCTGATCTTTTATATGCTATAGCACCAGCCTGAAAGACGGTGTAAAATAATTCTTTTTCTGTAGCTTGTTTTTCTTGAAATGTTTGAGACGTGTTAGATTTCTTATTATACTCATTAATAGCATTAACGCTTTGCTTGGATGCATCCAGGGCGAGTTCCAATTTTGCTGTGAGAACTGGGTCAAGATGGGCGTTCCTCATTCCATTAAAGAGCGCATCATGAGCCGCATTTGAAATCAAAGAGGTTTTATCGTGATTTTCCATATACGCCAAACCGGTTTCAATGTTCCTGGTATTCGCCCCAAAATATTCCAGAAAATCTTTTGTTTGATTCTTTGCATCTTCTTTGGACATACCTTGTTGTTCATATGTGTTTTGAATCATAGGGGCAAACACCGTTGCTGTCGCTTGCCCAACAATACTTCCGGCAACGTCAAGAAAAGTTCCGCATCCATACAAAGTCAAACATGATGCGAAAACGGCGATACGAGATATATGTTTTTTCATTGTATTAGTTTACTTTTACATTTTTGTTAAACCTATAAATTTCAATTGCACCCATCTCAGGAACTAAAATCATCGCTTTACGTTTCTTATATTTCCCGACATATTTCACCTTTTTGTTGTCTACGGTTAATACCTGGATTTCAACCAGTGCTTCTTTCTTTGGGTCTCCGGAAACAGTATATTGCCCTTTTGCATACTCAAAGGGAGACACAATAGTTTTCCCGTCCTGACTTACGACGGCTGAGTAAATGGTTACATCCTTGTCTGATGTGAAGTACAGGGATTTTACAATTGTGCCCGGTCGACCATTATGTTCGCTGTTGGAACAAGTGGTCCATACGGACTCAGATAATTTAAATTTCTCTTTCGGAGAGGCATAACAGAATTCACAGAGCAAAATCGCCGAAAGAAGAATGAGAATGTATTTTTTCATTCTTTTTTTTATTTTTTCAGGCTCGCTCCCTGTTCCTGAGTACATAAAAAAAGACGTGGGAGTTTTACTCTTGCTCATCCCAAGCACAGGCCTTCGCTGCCCAACTCAAAGGATAAGCAACGTAGCTAGCCCACGTCAGGGATGATATACAGTAATTTCCACGCCTAGATAACGGCGCAGATGACCGAATCGTCATCACCGGTGGACGCCCCGTTGCGCTATCTTCTTTGAGTTTCAAATTGCGAAGTTTGTGCTTAGAAGATAAACGACAGTAACGTCTTCGTATGTCTTTTGCCCACCCAACCCTGCAACCAGTTCCCAGAAATGGAAGTTTCCGGAAAATCCGGCCGCTGGGCTAGCTAAGCAATTGCAAATATACGAATAAATCTCAAAATATCGCAAAATATCGAAGGATGTGTGCGTTATGTGCCCCGAAAAGAGGCCAAATTGGAAAATATCTATTACTTTGTAAGCGGAATCGGTGACTGCCTGAATTTTTATGCAGCACTATGACAATTCTTATTGACAATGGACACGGCTCCGACACTCCCGGCAAACGCAGTCCCGACGGTCTCTTCCGTGAATACTCCTACACCCGTGAAATCGCCCGCTGTGTGGTTTCAGAACTTTCCGATTGCGGCTACGATGCCCGGCTTCTCGTCCCTGAAATAGAGGATATCCCATTGCAGGAACGCTGCCGCAGGGTGAACGTCATCTGTGATGA
>JAZRYT010000172.1:0-2747 GCA_045600905.1 Bacteroidales bacterium | reverse complement strand
ACGCAACCTTCGGATTCTTTTGTTCAGCATTTTGGTCTGTCTATCTTTAGTTTTAATTGGTATTACAATTCATCATTCTTTAAACTTAAAAAAGGAATCGCCAAAGGAAGTATCCTTTGCCCTCTCAGACGGGGAACCTTGTCCAGATGCTCCTACCGTAACGGACATTGATGGGAATGAGTATGCAACCGTACAATTGGGATGCCAATGCTGGATGCGGGAGAACCTGCGTACCACACACTTTGCCGACGGGAACCCAATTCCACTGGGAGATACCATAAGTTATAAGACAGCTTATCGATATAATCCTAATCAGAATGCCGGATTGGTGAGCACATACGGTCATCTATACAATTGGGCTGCAGCCACACACAATACCCCAAGCAGTGATGCGAATCCTTCGGGAATGCAAGGTGTCTGTCCTGACGGATGGCATCTACCCAGTGAGGCAGAATGGGCAGAGCTACTGCAATATCTCAGTGCTCAGGCTCAATATGTTGCCGGCGAAAACATTGAATATTTAGGCAGAGCCTTATGCGACACCCAATATTGGAAACAGATGAAGAATCCTCGCGATTTTGATAAATATAGTCCAGGTTATGACCTTTCCCAAAACAATGCTACAGGATTCAGCGCCCGTCCTGCCGGTGATTACGGAAGTCCTGAAAATAATTATTTCGGTGAAAGCACCTATTTCTGGTCTTCTACAGAATTGAACGAAGAATTGGCACCCTACAGATACTTGGGATGGGATCTTCCAACTGTTGGACACTATGGCGGTTATCATAAATATTTTGGGCGTTCCGTTCGATGCGTTAAAGACTAACTAACTGAAAAAGACGTATCCATCTGAGCGTGTATCAAAATAGGACACGCGTTCGGTACGGATGATATACTTTTTGCTTCCGAACAAGCAACACACAGGATCCTTCCTCCACCTACTCTTCTTTGCATGGCGCAATCAACTTTCTCTCCTTCCCACTCTTTACCTCCAACGCCTTTTTGTCCTTCGCGTTCAGCGGTAAAATCACGCTTTTGCCGGTGCGGGCTTCGCTTTTGGCGATGGAATGAACTGGACGAGACGCAAAAGCCCTTTTGTGTCAAGAACATCCGTTTCTCTCATTTTTCCATCCGCAGCTATCATTTTCAAACGGTGACAAATTGTCACCAGTTCACTTCCCTCTTCTGAAAGACGTTGCCTAAGCTTGTTCCAATACTTTCTTGCTGTCTGATAATCAGCACTATCAGTCAACACTTCCACCACATCCACCACGGAGAAATACCATTCCTACTCTTCTTCGTTCCAAGCCGTGCGGATTTTCTTGCTTTCAAATAGTTTGATTTTGTTTTCCATCTGCCCGGTTTTTAGTTAATAAATCTGTTTGTCAATACTTTACATCGAATTTGTTTTATTAAATATTTGCAAATTTTTTGTCTGCAAACATACACTTTTCCCCACAACTTTTCACCCGCCAAAATCCTTTTCAAACGTACTTTGAATCCTGTTTTTTTGCCGGCAAAAATAAACCGAGCCTATGCCGAATGAAGGCACAGGCGCGGGAGGGGAAGTGGTTTTTGTCCGGATTCCTTGGCATGAGACAGGCGAACACTTACATTTTGGCAAACAGGTTTAGGATTAATCTATACATCCCAAACCTTCCTTTCGAATGAATGCTTCCGTTCCATACAGCGGAACATTCTCCATCCATTCCTGTTCAATGTATGGCTTCATACTGAAACGGACTCCCTTAAGATGCTTTTCAGCAAAACTTTCTTTAATAAAAGTCCGCAATGATTTTGCGTGAACATTTTCCTCGGCCTTCACTTCAATCGGCACAATGCGGTTTGAACCTTGAACCACGAAATCTACTTCTTGCGTGCTATTGTCCTTGCTATAATAGAAGATATTCCGTTCAAAATCATCGTGCATTTCCTGTGCTTTCAATTGGGTGAGCACAAGATTTTCCGTCAAGGCGCCTTTGAATTCCGTAAACGCCTCCATTCCGGGCAACATAGAAGAGGATCGGGCACCCGACATACACGCCAAAATGCCTTGATCGTGCAGATAGATTTTGAATGCAGAGTCATCGGCATAGAATTTCAGTGGTTCATCCGGAGTGCGGACGCGCTCAACCTTATAAATGATACCTGCATCCAGAAGCCATTGAATTGCTCTTTCAAAATCGGCAGCACGCGAGCCCTTCTTGATGGCACCGAAGATGAATTTTTTGTTTTCCTTGCTCAACTGCATCGGGATGCTGTTCCACACTTGCTGAATTCTAAGTATGTCTGTTCCAGCATGCTTGCTCATATCCTTGGTATAAGTGCTGATGATGCTACGTTGTATGCCACGCACGCGTTTAGCATCGTGACTTTCAATCCATTCGGCAACAGCTTCGGGCATTCCGCCCACGAAGTAATACTGCCGAAGATATTCGGTCAGCACTTCGTGATGGATATTCAGGGACGACCAATCCGCTTCCAGCAATGCGTCAGCCAGTTGTTCACGACCGTTGGCGAGCAAAAACTCGTGGAAAGTCATCGGATACATCCTAAGGTCATTCACTTTGCCAACAGGATAAGACTCATCCTTATGCAACCCAACGCCCAATAGTGAGCCCGCCACAACCACGTGCAAATCCCGTTTGTCCTCACAGAAATATTTAAGCGAAGCCACCCCATTTTTCACCTCTTGAATCTCATCAAAGAAGAGGAGTGTCTCACCCACAATGATGTGACATTCGTAT
>JAZRYT010000171.1:0-21606 GCA_045600905.1 Bacteroidales bacterium | reverse complement strand
ATAAATATATTGGGTATCAATCAATTATATAAAATAATTCATTGTGTTATACTGATTTTCAAAGGATGTCAAAGTCGAGAACCGTTCCTATACGTAACGGAAGAATGCGATACTAATTCGTCACAAAAATAAACAAGATATCAAATCGATAATGAAACAAAAATCGCATATAAAATTGTAAAATTAACAAATGTAACAATATGGTTGTGTAAAAACTAGTTGTATTTACACTTGTATCAGCATACAGTATATTACATTTGTAACCACACAAAACAGGTGTGTTACTTTTGTAAATACGGTGCGAGAAAATAGGATTCCGTGTGCGTATTTGGAAAAGAAAGTAATATCGAATTCTCAAGGAGATAAAAAAGCGCGTGATATATATAATGGTGTCTCGAAATAAAGATTATTTTTGCCGCTCCAAAATTGACGTCTAAATAACTACTGTATGAAAGGTTTGTCTTGTGTACTCCTGTTGGTTTGTTCCAATGTGTTTATGACCATTGCCTGGTATGGTAATTTGAAAATGCAGAGCTACCCTTGGTTCAGCAAACTATCCCTACCCTTGATCATACTTCTCAGTTGGTTGGTTGCCGGTATTGAATATAGCTTTATGATTCCGGCCAATCGCATTGGATACGCAGGCAATGGCGGCCCGTTCAATCTGTGGCAGTTGAAAGTGATCCAGGAAGCAGTTTCCCTGACAGTGTTCACTATTTTTACGATTTTGGTTTTCCGCACGGAGCATTTGCAGTGGAACCATCTTATTGGATTTATATTTCTGATATTGGCCGTGTATTTCTTATTTAAAAACTAATATATTAAAACACAGCGTCTTCCGGACTGTGTTTGAAAATCGGACAAAACAAGTCGAAAAAAATCATCCCATAAACAATATTATTTGTCAATTCTCGTTATCAGCTTGTCAAAAAAATTAGAACCCAAATATCTGCTTATGGAAAATGTTTCTACTCGTTTTGAAAAGAAGACCGTCAAAAGAGAAAAGCCTTCACGCCGCGTAATCGAAAACATTCTGAACTATTCAAGATCGTTGGCCGTAATGACAAACTCCTATGGGAAGCCTCTGATGGTCATTAACAATTAAGAAATAAAAGATGTCTGTTCCGCAGACATCTTTTTATATACCCCACTTCACACTTCGTAAGAAAAAATATTTGAAACAATGACATTGAAAAAAGTCGTCATCGGATTAGGCAGCAACTTGGGGGATCGGGGCTCGTATCTTTCCCGTGCGCGTCAACTGATTGCGGAACGCGTCGGAGAAATTGCGGCAACATCTTCCGTATCGGAAACCGAATCTTGGGGGTTTGAGGCACCGGCATTCCTCAATCAGGCAATTGTCGCCTACACAAAGCTGTCCCCCATTGAACTATTGGATTGCCTACAGGCCATAGAAAGAGAACTCGGGCGTACACAAAAGACGCGCATTCAGGACGGGAATCCTGTTTACAGCAGTCGGACCATAGACCTTGACATTCTGGATTACGACGGACTGCGTTACCAGGACGAGCGTTTGACAATTCCCCACCCGCAAATCGTCCATCGGGATTTTGTAAAAGCGGAGTTGGAAGAGCTTGGACTTCTCCATGAGATATTAGATTCCACTGACATAAACACACGACAACAATGATACCATATAATTATATAGTAGTAGAAGGCTGTATTGGGGCAGGGAAAACCACCCTGTCCAAAATGTTGGCAGAAGATTGCAATGCGGAACTTGTATTGGAACGTTTTGCAGACAACCCCTTTCTACCCAGATTTTACAAAGACCCCGTCCATTATGCCTTTCCTGTCGAAATGACATTCTTGATGGACAGGTTCCAACAGTTGAAACAGTTGCTTTCCGCCCGTGATTTGTTCAAGGACTTTGTTATAGGCGACTATTTTATCGACAAGTGCATCATCTTTGCCAAGAACAATCTTCTGCCTGACGAATACAATCTATACAAAACCGTGTTCGACACCATTTCCGACTTCCTGCCCAAACCGGACCTCATACTATATTTATATAGTGATACCGAACACCTGTTGCAGAATATCGCAAACAGGGGAAGGGAATATGAGAAAAACATTTCGGCAGAATATCTGCAGAACATACAGGACAGTTATCTGACCTATTTCAGCCAGCATATAACGATGCCTATTCTCTTGGTGGAAACCTCACATATAGACTTTGTAAAGAACCCCTCCGACTACGAGCGGTTGCGTCAACTTATAGATTTTACGTATCCAACTGGTATTCAGAGAGTCACATTCTAATATAATTCAAAATGCGTTGTTAAAATTATTTTTGGCGGAATTGGTCAAACATTGTCTTTTTTTTGCTACTTTTGCCCGCATTTTTTGAAATAGGTAAAAATAAAAACACAATAGATATGAAGACTAGAAAATTATTAAGCATCTTATTGGTTGTAGTAGTGGTTGTATTGGCCGTATTTGCCGCACGAAGCATTATGCGTCCGGAAAAATTCAAACAGGTATATGAATTGCGTAAAACCGCCAATGTTACCAACTTGACAACTATTAGAAGTGCGCAAGCCATTTACAAGACTGTTTACAAGAAATATGCATCCACGATGGACAGCCTCGTTGATTTTGTAAAGAACGGCACCGTTCAAATTGAAAAGAACGTCGGCCACTTCCCAGATTCCATGAGTGAAGCCGAAGCTTTCAAATTGGGCCTCATCCACAAAGAAGTCGTTTCCGTTCCCGCTATTGAAAAAATGCTCGAACTCGACAACAAGCTTAACGCTGACAACTTCAAGAATTTCCAATACATCCCCGGCAGCGACAAGAAACAATACGAAATCCAAGTCGGTTCTATCGCATCCAAGACGTATGAAATCCCCGTATATAAAATCGATGTTCCATTGGATGACATTCTGGTAAATATGGACAACGCCATCAATCCTGAAGGTTCCGGTTTCCTGAAGAAACTTTGGAATAAGATTTTCTATAACAATCTTTCAGAAGAAAACCAATACAAATCACAGTACAACCCTATGTATATGGGTTCCCTCACGGAAGCCAGTACAGCAGGCAGCTGGGAATAATCTTTGATATGAATGACTTTTTAAATAATTATTACAAGAAATCCATCCGACTCACACCGGATGGATTTTCGCTTTATGACCTGCCCGAAAACGGCAATCAAAGGCAAGAGTTCTATCCTTCTGCTGAAAACGCACTTGTTTCAAATCTGGCTCCTGATTTTTTCGGTCTTGGCAACGGCGAACCTATGCCTTTGGATGTCATTGTCGCCACACGTATGCCCATGCTTATTCCCGACATCATTTACAAAGAATCCAATGACACGGAATATCTTCGAATGCAGTTCGACATCTCGCAATTGGGCAAGACCATTCACGAACCGTTGGGACGCTATCAGTCGCTGTTCTTTCTTACTCAAAACGAATATTCCACGTTGGGAGAGTTGCGCTGCAAACCTGTTTTCAAAAGCGAAATCTCCCTGTTCTACGATTTTCTCTTGAGCCAAAAGACAGAAGAGGCTGTTATGTTGTCCGTCAATGAGACATTTGCCGATTTCATAGTCGTCCAAAAGGGCGAGCCTCTGATGGTTAACAGAACAAAGCACGTCGAGAACGTTGACATTCTTTACTATACCATCAATTGTGTCCAACAGATGGGACTTTCCTCTCCCACCCTCTATGTCAAACAATTCTGTAAGTTGAACAAGAAACTGAACGAACTTCTGGCTCAGTATCTTGACAATATAATAATATTATAGTATGCGAATCATTAGCGGAAAAAACAGAGGACGCCATATTGTGGCGCCTGACAACCTGCCAGTTCGTCCCACAACGGATTTGGGGAAAGAGAGTTTGTTCAACATCTTGAACAACTATTTCTATTTCGACCGCGTCAAGGTGTTGGATTTGTTTTCCGGAACAGGCAACCTCACCTACGAATTTGCTTCTCGCGGCGCATTGTCCGTTATCGCGGTTGATGCAGACCAACGCTGCACCAATTTCATCAAGCGTACGGTCGAGAAATTGGATTACCACAACGTCGCAGTAGTCCGTCAAGATGCTTTTCTCTATACGGAACGCTGCCGACAGAAATTCGACATTATTTTCGCTGACCCTCCATATCAACTTGAGGGGATTGATAAAATCATTGACAACGTGTTTGCCAACGACTTGTTGAACCCGGACGGATGGTTGGTTATGGAACATTCTAAGGAACACGATTTTTCAGAACATCCCAAATTCTTCCAACATCGCATGTATGGTAAGCTCAACTTCACTTTTTTGGTGAATATGACAGAAGATTCTGAAAACGAAGAAGAGGAGGAACCAGCCAATGAATGATAAGAAATATTTGATAGTCGGACTGGGAAATGCCGAACAGCAATATGCGGGAACGCGCCACAACTATGGATTTGAAGTCGTAAGCGCAGTTGCGAAATCCCTAGGCGCGGAGTTCAAAGTGGAACGTTTGGCCTATATCGCCCGTGCCACCTATAAAGGTCGAACCCTGGTGTTGGCGATGCCCACCACCTATATGAATTTGAGCGGGAAAGCTGTCAAATACTGGCTGGCTGCTGAAGATATTGCGGCAGACCACTGTATGGTGGTTTGCGACGACTTGGACCTTCCCGTCGGTAGTTTCAAAATCAAGCCCAAAGGCGGAGGCGGCTCCCACAACGGTTTGCTCAATATCATCGAGCAGTTGGGACATTCCAATTTCGCCCGTTTGCGTTGCGGTATCGGCAAAGATTTCGCCCAAGGATACCAAATCGACTATGTCCTGGGACGATTTTCCTCCGAAGAACTGAAGTTGGTAGAGCCCTGCATCGAAAAAGCCGCCGAAGCGATAAAATCCTTTGCCACGGCCGGCTTACAGAGAACGATGAATCAGTTCAACACGATTCAGTCCGCTGCCCAGAATCCTGCAAATGAATCCAATCCTAAATCAGAATAAAATGAAAAAATTTCTCGTAGTTATCATTTTAGCCGTAAGCTCACTGACGGCCTTTTCCCAAAACTGGTATCAGATCGGTTTTAAAATTTCAACCAGTTTTCCCACCAATAGAGATTATTCTATCGGAGGCGACTATCTCAGCGGACTGATGAATGCTGATTTCGGAGTTTTTTTCCGTGCGGGAAAGTATGTCTATGGTGAAGTCGGTTTGGGGTATGCCTTCTACAAGGGCGACTATTCTAACGAACTGCAGGAATACAAAGATGTTCGCGTGGAAACCAGACATCTGCAAATTCCCGTCAAAGTTGTCGGAAATATCGAAATGGGACGTGTCAGCAGCTTCCTACCCTACGTGGGCATCATTTACCAGCCGATACTTAAAGTGACGGCTAACGAAATCAATTTCAACAAGAACACTTTGAGCAAGAATATGACCTTGCTGACGACTGGTTTCGATTTCAAGTTCGGACCTATTGTTTTGGGTGTCAATTATCGCTATGGATTGATGAATTTCTTCCAAAACAAGGAGGGAAAACATCCGCAATATGTCAACATTTGTGCTGGTTTTCAGTTTTAACACACTATATATCAGATATAACAAAAAAAATTCTGCAAGGATAGTTTCATAACGAAATTTTACTACTTTTGCCGCGTCATTTTTGGCAGGGAGCTTAGCTCAGTTGGTTTAGAGCATCTGCCTTACAAGCAGAGGGTCACTAGTTCGAATCTAGTAGTTCCCACCACTGAAAAAAAACAGCCAAAATGACCGGGAGCTTAGCTCAGTTGGTTTAGAGCATCTGCCTTACAAGCAGAGGGTCACTAGTTCGAATCTAGTAGTTCCCACCAGTACAGCCTGCGGTAGCAGGCTTTTTTTTATGGTCATCATCCGCGCTTTTTGTGTATGTTTGCCGCCTCAATTATGGGAAGAATTTTAGCTATAGATTACGGACAGAAAAGAGTCGGATTTGCGGTCACCGACGAACTGCAGATCTGTGCCAATGCACTGGACACCATTCCTGTGGCAAAGGCTTTTGATTTTCTCAAAAACTACCTTCTGACTGAGAAGGTCGATGTGGTCGTCGTTGGCGAACCCAAGAAATTGGACAACACGCCTTCTGACTCCACTCGATTCATAGAACCTTTCGTCAACCGGCTTCGCAAAGAGCTGCCCAACATTTCTCCGAACACGACCATTGCCCGTATGGACGAGCGCTTTACATCCCGAATTGCTTTTCAAACCATGATTGACATCGGTCTCAAGAAAAAAGACCGCCAAAATAAAGCTCTTGTAGATAAAATGAGTGCTACCATCATTTTGCAATCCTACATGGAGCAACAAGATATGATTAAATTAAGAGATAACGACCTATGATATTACCTATTTATCTTTACGGAGCTCCCGTTCTCAGAAAAATCGCAGAAGAAGTCGATGTGGAAAACACCGATTGGAAACCTTTGGTTTCGGATATGTATGAAACAATGTATCACGCCGGCGGCGTCGGTTTGGCAGGACCTCAAATCGGACAAGCCATCCGTTTGTTTGTCATTGATTCCGAACCTTTCAAAGAAGCATTCCCGGATGTGCAGATTTTCAAAAGCGCATTCATAAACCCTGTCATTACAGAAGAATGGGGTGATGACTTCGTCTTTGGAGAAGGATGTTTGAGTCTGCCGCACATCAATGAAGATGTGACCCGAAAATCCTGCATCCACGTCGAATACTACGACGAGAACGGCGAATTCCACGAGTCCGACTTCAGCGGGTTGGTTGCCAGAATCATCCAACACGAATATGACCACTTGGACGGCAAAGTCTTTGTCGATCATCTGTCCCCGATCAAGAAAATGGTCTTGAAACGCCAATTGAATGAGATCGTCAATGGCAAAACAATGGCCGATTACAAAACGGCCCGTAAAAAATAGAGCTTATGAAACGATTCATTTTCCCCCTGTTGCTTTTTGCATTGGTGATTTTTTCGACAGGTTGTCATAACAAAAAAGACGGTGCGAAAAAATTCGGACAAAAGCAGGCAGAACTTTTGGATTTGTACAACACAGCCGATTCCGTCTATTACGTTGGAAGAAGAATAGACACTGCTTTGTTCGGGCGTTTTATCCGCAAAGCAGTGGATTTTGCCGAGAACTACCCCAAGGATGAAATCGCTTCCGAAATGCTTTATCGCGCTGGCATCGGCAGTATGATTCTGGCCAAAAGCGCAACCGAACGCGTGACCAGAGCCGAATATGCCAAGCAGGCCATTGACATCTTCCTCTCCTATCAGAAAAAATACCCAGATGGCGAAAATGCGGAATACTGCTATTACCAAAGAGGCATTATCTATGATGATATATTGGGGGACACTCGAAGTGCGGAAAACGAGTTTCGTGACTTCATCAACCGTAATCCAAACGACTCCCTCACTCCACAATTGGAACAATATATCAAGATGTTAGGGATGACCGAATCCCAATTGGAAGAGGCGTTGAATTTAGAATAGCCCCTACTGTCCGAAATCCAAGCTGAGTTGGTTTTTCAAGTGAAAACTCCTTCTGTGGTATGGAGTGTATCCGAATTTCATTACTGCATCAATATGTTTGGGTGCGGGATACCCTTTGTTGTTTTTCCAATCGTACATCGGATATTCGGCATCCAATCGCACCATCAGTTCATCCCTGTAGGTTTTCGCCAAGATAGAAGCAGCCGCAATGGAAAGATAGTTGGCGTCACCTTTAACCACGCACTGGTACGGAATGCTCCATTGGTCTTTGAACTTGTTGCCGTCAATCAGCAAGAATTCCGGTTTAACAGACAATCTCCCTACCGCATCATTCATACATTTGATGGAAGCGTTCAGTATGTTTATTCTATCAATTTCTTTTTCAGACACTTCTGCCACACAAAAGGCGATTGCGTCGCGCTCTATGATCGCACGAAGTGTATTTCTTTGGGCTGCCGTGAGTTTTTTTGAATCGTTGATGTCATCATTCTGATAATCGTATGGGAAGATTACGGCAGCCGCACAAACAGGGCCTGCCAGACAACCTCTGCCGACTTCGTCACAACCGCACTCCAAACAAGGAATTTCCGAAAAATGAGATTTTAAAGACATAGTAATACGACTACGGCAATTGCCAGGAAATCATTCCACAAACGTCTCTTTTTAATTTGAGACAACATACTATAAAACAAAGACATTGAAACTATCAAATAAAGCATTCCTTGGTGGATGTCGTAATTGGCGAAGACGACCATTATCAATACAATCATGAGAAGCAGTACTGTGGTCACAAAACGCTTTCGCAACACAATAAGTTTGTTGTCGAAATACAGTTTTATTACGGTAATCAGATAAAACAAACTGAAAATGAGGAATGAGACTCTCGCCCAATCTAAAACAGACATACTTTTCACATTGCGAATGATGTAGAAGAACTGCAAGTGTTTGATGGTATCTGCTAATACAGGTAATTTGTTGGAGAGGAAAAAGTACGCAAAAGTATAAATCGCGACCATCAGCAGACCCGCAAAAAGGATACATATCTCTTTGGCTTTGGAATAATTATTGGCAAAAAGAGCCAAAATGAGGAATAGCATAATCCATAAGGCGTTGGGATCAATCAAAGTCGCCAGTCCGATAAGCAGGCCAGAAGAAAAGATCTTGTTCTTCTTGTTTTTTTCATTGCTATCCTTTGCATTGAACAAAAGGACCAACGTGGTCAGCAAAACGGTGAAGAAGGCCGGAGAAAAAAACGATGTGAATTTTCCCGCATTCAAAAACAAGAGGAAAAACGACATAGGCATCAAGGTGGAAATTTCGGCAAATCTGTTTCTGCTAAAAAACAATTGGATTAAAATGCACTCCAGCAACACCCAGACGACCGCTACGATTTTGTAATGCAACGCGTGCAGTTGCCAAAAATCGAACAAATGCCGATATACAATGGTTTGTCCTTCGGGCGGACAAAGCGTCATTTGGGTGAAAATAGAAAACACAGCCCATCCGAAAAGAAGGACGGAGAATACAATTTGAAGGATATAGTTTTTATTCAGGAAATAAAGCATTTTGTAAAATTAAAGAGCCGCAAAAATACAAAAAAGCCCAATGCTTATGAAATCAACATCTGGACTTAGAGCCATTGGCATAAAAAATCAACAATGTATTTGGGTGAGACAACTTCAAAAGAGAGATCGTTGATAGAGATCGTGTTTTTGCACATAGTTCCGTCCTCCTCAAAACCATACAGGACAAGGACCGTTCGTCCATCATCGAAATCATACAATCCGTTGTCAATGCGGTCAAGAGCGTCCTCGTAAGTCATTCTGAAATAATATTGCATTCTGTGCGCCGTCAGCACGTATGTTGCGCCGGCATCCTTGCAAACTTGCTGCCGTTGTTCCTCCGTCCATGAAGACTTTAGCAGAACGAGCACTTTCCCAGACAAAAAAGAAGCCGGCAGTGAAGCATATACTTGCAGGTCATCTTCTACAATTAAGCCAATGATTTTATCTGGCAAAGCGTCCAATTCGTTCATGATAGGTGCTATTCTTTGTACAAATAAAGCATTGGTTACTATGTCGTTGTTCATTCGAAATGCAGTCGTATTAGGATGATTCCGCATTTCTGTTAAAAAATCGTTGAGTAAGTTGTTATTTTCCATGTTGATAATTTGCCGCAAAAATAGCCTTTTTTAAAATGTCTCCGTTGGATAAAAATTTTATTTTTGCCGCCCTTTTTTTGATAATAATTATAATAAAGTAATAATATGAAACAATTATTGAAACTATCAAGTTTTACGCTATTCTTAGTCTTCATCAATATTTTGATGATCAATCCGTTATCCTTATTCGGGCAAAACGAATCTCGTCAACCAGATACGATTGATGCCGTTGCTTGCGTTAAATCTTTTCCCTATAAATACTTGGGAAATGTTTTGACCCAACCCGGCGAACAATATGTTGTAGTTAAAGACAAATCAATAAAAGACAGCGTTATACATCATCTGATGGTTTTCACTTGCAATGTGGATACCATTACGATGGGAGACTGCTCCGTCAATTTCCCATTGATGTTTGATTCCCTCTATTTTCAAGGGGAAGTTCACCAGGAAATCAGTTATGCCGTTGACAGCAATGGTTGTCCCGTTTACCATCAATTCGACATATTCTCCTATCCGGTTTATGATGACACGCTGAAAACAACTGTTTGTGAGACAGATACACCATTTGTGTTTGCTGAAAATTCATATTCTGAAAGCGGCACCTACGTTTTTCAAGACACATCTGTATATGGATGTGACAGTACCACGACATTGATATTGGATATTCTGCCAGTACATATTTTTAACGACACAATATCGGCTACGGTTTGTTCTCATAACTTGCCTTATACGATTTCGTCCTTTGAATTTACGGAAAGTGGGGAATACGATTTCATACTGCCATCAGAATCTGTCTGTGATACAATGCGTGTACATTTGGATTTAACCGTCATCCAAAATCAGTATGACACATTGGAATACAATGTCTGTCAAAACGAATTTCCTTATGCGATAGACAGCGTGCACTCCTACGATACTGCCGGCACATACTACATTTTCCATCCTGTAGAATCAGTTTGTGACAGCATCACTGTTGTGAATATCAACGAACTGCCCACGTACAATGACACAATTAGCGTGAATATATGCACATTGGACACCACCTACCATTTTGCAGACACTTCTTTCTCAGAATCTACTGTTTACACTTACGTCACACAAACCATTATGGGATGTGACAGCATCACAACCTTGGTGTTGAATATTGGCCAGAACTACAATGACACATTGATAGACACCTTACGCATCTGCCAATATGATTTTCCTGTACTTTATCAAGACAGCCTTATTTCAGGAGAAGGCAACTACTCATTTGATTTAAAGACAGATATTGGATGTGACAGCACGCATATATCTTTAAGCGTTTTCGTTATCGAGCCTACCAAAGACACCGTCAATTTGGCTGTTTGCATCAATGACTTTCCTTATTTATATGGAGACACTCTGTTGGATAGTGTTGGTATCTACGACCTGCACATCGCCGATACCGTTTTCGGCGGATGCGATACTTTGAGACACCTAGTCGTCGATTCCCTGCCTGTTTTCCAAGACAGCATTTCCATTACTGTTTGTGCTAACACACCTTACATTATAGGAGATTCCGCATTAACAGAACCTGGTACGTATAATATTATGTTACAGTCGAGTTACGGGTGTGACAGTCTGGTAACCGTAACACTCAACCACTACCCTATTTACGATGAAGACACCTTGTCTTTTACCACTTGCCAGAATGACCTTCCGTTCATTTACGGTGACACATCCTTCACCACTCCCGGATTCCATCGTATTCGTTATGAGTCCGAGTTCGGGTGTGACAGCATTGTCACATTGAATTTGAACGTTCTTCCGATCATCTACAATGCAGACACCTTATATGAAACGATTTGCAACAGCCAGTTGCCCTACACCACCAATTTTGGCGAAACCGTAAATGCCGCTGGTTTATATACATTTGTTCGGAAATCAATGGTTACCTGTTGCGATTCCGTATTCTACTACAGACTTACCGTCAATGCCAATCCGAGACCGAGTATCAGCGGACGAACATTCATCTGCACAGGCACATCCACAGAGCTGACGGCTACTGAGGGTATGGTGGCATACGTTTGGAACAACGGCAGCACAAGCCAGGTCGTGGAAGTACGTGAGGCCAACACCTATCGAGTCACCGTCACCGATATTAATGGTTGCCAGGGCACTGCTTCATTCACCACCTACGAAGCCGCTTTGCCTATTATTCAACTTTCAGCGCCTCAAGCAGTATGTTACGGCAGCAACGCGACCTTGACGGTTTCCGGAACCGACCACTATGTTTGGGACAATGGCAGCACTTCTCCTACTATTACCGTGACTCCGACACAAACCACCACCTATCATGTTACAGCATACAGTTCAACGCCTTGCCAACGTGAAGGCTCCGTCACTGTGGTTGTCAACGAGCTTCCGACAGCAACTATTACAGGCGAATCCGCCATCTGTCAAGGTTCCAACACCACTCTTCTGGCAAGCGGCGGCATGAACTACATGTGGTCCACGAACTCAAGCAGCGACCGCATTACGGTCTTTAACGAAGGAACCTACACCGTTACTGTTACCGATGGGAACGGATGTAGCAATACTGCTTCCAAAGTGATAACAGTTCACAATTTACCCAATGTCGCCATCAACGGCCGTACACCTTTCTGTCAAGGCCAATCAACGACATTGACCGCAACGGGCGCAGTCAGCTACATTTGGAGCACGGGCGAAATCAGCAATACCATAACCACTTCATTTGCCAACACATACACTGTTACGGGTACAGATGCCAACGGATGTTCATCTACAGCCAGCAAGCAAATCACGATTTGGCAAATCAATGCGCAAATCACGGGCAGCAGATTCTTCTGTCAAGGACAGCATACAACGTTGAACGTGACTGGAAACGAGAGTTATACATATCAATGGAATGACGGTAGCACGGCAAGTTCATTGGACATTTACACGCCGGGCAACTACTCTGTAAGCGTCACCAATTCATTAGGTTGTACCAATGCCATTTCCGCTACCGTTAGCGAATACCAGTTGCCGACACCGAATATTTCCGGTACACCAATCATTTGCCAAGGACGTAGTACAATGTTGCGAGCCAGCGGCGGTACCAGCTATGTATGGAGCAACGGCTCCAACAACGCCTACATCAGTGTGAATGAGACCGGTACCTATTATGTCACGGTCACCAACCAGTCTGGTTGCTCCGCCACCACATCCGAGACGGTCATTGTCAATCCGCTGCCGACCATCACCATCGATGGTTTGTCGGACATCTGCCGCGGAAACAGCGTTTCACTTTTCGCGCAGTCTCCCACAGGAGTTCAGTACAGCTGGCCAATGAGCGGCCAACAATCCCAACTCATCAATGTGTCTCCGAATAACACAACCACTTATTCTGTGATGGTTACCGATGAAAACGGATGTACAAACACAGCATCTACCACGGTTACGGTTCACGACAATCCTACACCGCATATCTCTGGCTTTAACACCATTTGCCAAGGTGAAACGGCAATGTTCTCTGTCAATGGGGGAACATCTTACATCTGGAGCAATGGTATGGACACTCCAACTATTAATGTCACAAGAAATGGAGATTACACGGTGACCGCATACAATTCATACGGCTGTTCCGCCACCGCTTCTACCACATTAACTGTCAACAATCTTCCCGAATTCACTCTTACTTCGGACACTTCCATCTGCCAAGGTGAATTTGTCATTCTTAGAGCAAATGCTCCCGCCAACTGCACTTACGAATGGTCTAACGGCAGTTTCCAAAACAACATTACGGCAAGAACGGCGGGCACCTACACCGTTACCGTCACCAACAATAACGGATGTTCACGCACCCGTTCCGTAAATGTGACTGTCAATGCCAAACCGCAAATCAGCATTTCTGGAAATACGACTTTCTGTCAAGGCGGTTCTACCACATTGAATGCCGTTTGTGATGCAAACACTTCCTATCGTTGGGACAATGGTATCACCAATGCTCCGTTGAATGTCTCCATTCCGGGCACATATAATGTTGTAGCCACCAATGAGTACGGTTGTACCCAAAATGCATCAACGACAGTTTCCATGTTCCAACAGCCTACAGCAACCATCATCGGCGGTGGTACTATTTGTCCGGGAAATTCCACCACATTGATAGTCAGCGAAGCCGCCCATTACCATTGGTCAACGGGCGACACCACGCACTCTATAACCGTTACGCCAGCCGCTCACACTTCTTACGATGTGACCGTCACTGACCAATTCGGCTGTCAGAACACCACTTCTGCCACTGTACAAATAAGCTCGGTTCCCAATATTCAAATAACGGGAGCCAGCAGTTTCTGCAGCGGGGAATCCACCACGCTGACAGTCACACCGGGATACAACTATTTGTGGTCTAACAATTCTACAGCAGGTTCCATAACCATCAATCAGGCAGGAACCTATAGAGTAACCGCAAGCAATGCCTTAGGCTGCACGACATCCGATTCTATTGTAGTGACAGTCAAGCCGCTTCCTGAACTCAACTTTGGTGTTCAGCACACCATTTGTGCCGGTGAAAGTTTCACCTATCAGCTTCCCGACATTGAGGGCGTTTCCTACACGTGGTCCAATTCCGCCACTGGAAATTCCATTACAGTTTCTGAGACGGGCACCTATAGGGTAACGGCCACCAACCAATACGGATGTAGCGTTTCCGCTTCCGACAATTTGATTGTAGTGCCATTGCCTGCGCCCGCTATCACAGGTTCATTGATCATCTGTCGTGGCGGAAATACGGTACTAACCGCTTCCGGAGGCACTTCATACCATTGGTCCAATGGCTCCACCACTCGCGATATTGCAGTCTTCCCGAACAATAGCACATCATATTCCGTAACGGTGACCAATGAATACAATTGTTCTGCAAGCACCAGCGTGAATGTCACCGTCAACACATTGCCGACCATCAACATCACAGGCAACCGTTCTTTCTGCGAAGGCGGTTCCACCACACTGACCGCTTCCGGTGCCGCTTCTTACAGTTGGTCCAACGGCTCTACTTCCAACACTATTTCCATTTCCCAACCGGGCACATACGTAGTGACAGCACGCAACGCTTTGAACTGTACCAACACGGATTCCGTAGTTGTCACAGTTTTAGACAATCCTACCATTGCCATTAACGGCAACGACCTTGTTTGTCAAGGTGCTCCGAACACTTTGACAGCTCAAGGCTGTGTCAACTACCTCTGGAGCACAGGCGAGAACACGCCTTCTATCACCATCACACCGAACAGCACGACCACCTATTCCGTTACTGGAACAGACATTCACGGATGCAGCAATACGGTAAGCAAAGTCGTCAATGTGGAAGCTCTTCCCGATGTCCACATCACTGGTGAAAACGTCATCTGCTCTGGTGGCAACCAGGTTTTCACTGCTTCTGGCGCTAGCACCTATTTGTGGAGTACGGGAAGTACGGAAGACCACATCACGGTTTCCAATGGCGGCAATTATTCCGTAACGGCCACTTCCGAGCACGGTTGTACCGCTTCAACCTCCGCTTCCCTGATTGTCAATCCCACACCGGTTGTCTCTATTGTCGGTTCTAATACTATCTGTGAAAACACCACGGAAATCTTAGTGGCTCACGGCGGTGTCTCCTACTCTTGGAATACAGGGTCAACAGACAGTGCCATTGTTCTCACAGATGGCGGTACCTATACCGTAACCGCAGAGAACATCTACGGTTGTACGGCGCAAGCTTCCTTAACCGTGACAGAATTGGCGGCTCCGTTTGTATTCTTGAACAGTATTTCCGCGCTTTGCAACGGTGGATCAACATCCATTCTCGCATACAGTTCTGCTAACGAATATCTATGGAGTACAGGCGAAACCTCTCAAAACATCACTGTCGAGCCAACAGAATCGACTACTTACGCGGTAACAGTCACTAGCGAGAACGGTTGTACTAAGACTGACAGCGTCCATATCACCGTCAATCCTACTTATAGTATTGATGTTTCTGACAACATCTGCCAAGGTTCTTCCTATTCCCAATACGGATTCAGCATTCCTGCACAAAACGAACCCGGCACATTCACATTCGTCAACCGCCTTCAAAGCATTTCCGGTTGTGACAGTATCATCAACTTGCAACTTACCGTAAAACCGTTGCCAGTGCTTCCAGAAACCATTTCCGGCAACAGCGAAGTGACGGCATACGGAACATTCTTATACAATGTGGACAGCACTCTTTATGCGAACAGTTATGAATGGCGCGTTTCTAACACACATTGGGAACTTTCCAACAGCACATCCAGCAATGTTTTCCTGACGATTAACACGAACGGCAGCGGCATACTCACCGTGAAAGCCATCAACAGCTGCGGCTCTGTTGAAAGATCACTTCCTATCAACTGCAGCGTCGGTGTAGATGAATATGTAAATGAAACCAAAATCCTGCTCTACCCTGTTCCTACGAAAGATATTCTGAATGTAAATCTTGAAGATGCCATCTCGTCCATTCGAAAAATCCAACTCGTTGATCTTTCAGGACGTGTTTTGCAAAATATCACCGTTACGGATGAAATGATGCAGATTGATTGTTCTACATACGCCGCCGGACAATATTTCGTCCGCTTCATTGATCAAAACGGCAGAAGAATCGACACACGCAAAATCATTATTCAAAAATAATCCTATCATCCTGTTGTAGAGACGGTGCAGTGCACCGTCTCTACAATTGCGACATTGCATCACAACACTGCACCGTCTCTACAGAATCCAATATCAACATCATCAATTATAGATAACAATTAACACAACATAATGGAATACAACTATCGCGAAATCGAAGCCAAATGGCAAAAGATCTGGAAAGAATCCGGAATCTACAAAACTGAAATCGACAACAACAAAAACAAATACTACGTATTGGATATGTTCCCCTATCCCTCTGGTGCCGGCCTCCACGTCGGGCATCCGTTGGGATACATCGCATCCGACATCTTTTCTCGCTACAAGCGTCAGAAAGGGTTCAACGTGCTCCACCCGATGGGCTATGATGCTTTCGGTCTTCCCGCAGAGCAGTATGCCATCCAAACCGGACAACATCCAGCCATTACTACGGAAGACAATGTGAAACGCTATCGCGAGCAATTGGACAAAATCGGTTTCAGCTACGACTGGAGTCGTGAGTTCAAGACTTGCAATCCTGATTATTACAAATGGACGCAATGGACATTCATCCAGCTTTTCAATTCATATTATGATAATAAAGCTGACAAAGCCATGCCGATTTCCCAATTGGTCGAACATTTTGCAGCCAACGGTACAGAAGGCATTGATGCGGCTTGTACGGAGCCGATGACATTCTCTGCTGACGATTGGAACGGCAAAAACGAGAAAGAGCAGCAAACGGTATTGATGAATTACCGACTCGCCTATTTGGCCGACACTTGGGTCAACTGGTGTGCCGGTTTGGGTACCGTTCTGGCCAATGACGAAGTCGTGAACGGGCTTTCCGTCCGTGGCGGGTTCCCCGTTGAACGCAAACTGATGAAGCAGTGGATTCTGCGTGTTTCCGCATACGCAGAACGTCTGCTTCGCGGCTTGGAGAAAGTGGAATGGACAGATTCCCTCAAGGAAATCCAGCGCAATTGGATTGGCCGTAGCGAAGGTGCTTTCATCCGTTTCAAGCTCGAAAACCAAGAACAGACATTGGACATTTTCACCACACGTCCTGACACCATTTTCGGCGTTTCCTTTATGGTTTTGTGTCCGGAGCACGAACTCATTGAAACCATTACCACGCCGGAACAGAAAGCCGAAGTGGAAGCATACGTCAACTGGGCACGCAACCGTTCCGAAACGGAGCGTCAGAGCGAAGTCCGCAAGGTGACGGGCGCATTCACAGGCGCATACGCCATCAATCCTTTCAATGGCGAAAAGATTCCCGTCTGGATTTCCGCATACGTGCTGCAAGGTTATGGCACGGGCGGTATTATGGCCGTTCCTGCACACGACAGTCGCGACTATGCTTTTGCCAAACATTTCAATCTTCCGATTCGCGAAGTCATCGCCGGTGGTGACATCACCAACGAGGCTTTCGAGACCAAAGACGGCACCTGCATCAATTCCGAATTCATCAACGGAATGAGCGTTAAAGAAGGAGGCAAATGCATTATCGAAAAAGTCAAAGAAATGGGCATCGGATACGGCACCGTAAACTACCGTTTGCGCGATGCCATTTTCAGCCGCCAGCGTTACTGGGGCGAACCGTTCCCCATATATTATAAAGATGGTATGCCTTATACCATTCCTGTTGACGAGCTCCCCGTCCTTCTTCCAGAAGTAGATGAGTTCAAACCTACTGAAAACGGCGAACCGCCATTGGCACGCGCCAAAGACTGGACCTACAACGGTATGCAGAAGGAATACAACACTATGCCCGGCTTCGCAGGTTCTTCCGGCTACTACTTGCGCTATATGGACCCGCACAACAACAACGAATATTTCTCCAATGAAGCCAACGAATACTGGAGAAACGTCGATTTGTACGTGGGCGGCGCCGAACACGCCACAGGCCACCTTATCTACTCCCGTTTCTGGAACAAGTTCCTCTTCGACATCGGCAAATGCTGCGAAGAAGAACCTTTCAAAAAACTGATCAACCAGGGTATGATACAAGGTCGCTCCAATTTCGTATATAGAATCATCGGAACTAACAAATATGTGTCCCTCGGCCTGAAAGACCAATACGACGTAACACCTATCCACGTGGATGTCAACATTGTAAAGAACGATGTTTTGGATACGGATGCTTTCAAAAACTGGATGCCCGATTTCAAAGATGCCGAATTCATTCTCGAAGACGGACAATATATCTGCGGTTGGGAAGTTGAGAAGATGTCCAAATCCAAGTACAACGTACAAAACCCTGATGACTTGGTTGAGAAATACGGTGCCGACACCCTGCGTATGTACGAAATGTTCCTCGGACCAATAGAAATGGCCAAGCCCTGGGACACCAACGGCATCGAAGGTGTATTCCGTTTTGCCAAGAAATTCTGGAAACTCTTCCACAACCAGAACTTCGAATGGAATGTTTCCGATGAAGAACCTACAAAAGAGGAATACAAGATTCTGCATAAAACCATCAAGAAGATTGAGGACGACAACGAGAAGTTCTCCTTTAACACAGCTATCAGCGCCTTTATGATTTGCACCAATGAGTTAGGCGATGCGAAATGCAACAAGCGCAAAATCCTCGAGCCGCTCTGCATTTTGATGTCCGCCTACGCTCCGCATATCACTGAAGAACTTTGGTCTCTGCTCGGACATAGCACATCCATCGTGGATGCGCCCTACCCTATCTATGATGATTCCTATATGCAGGAATCCGATTTCACCTACCCGGTGTCCTTCAACGGAAAGATGCGCCTCAAGCTCACCTTCCCGCTCAGTTATACGCAAAAGGAAATCGAACCCATCTTGTTGGAAAATGCTGATGTCCAAAAATGGTTGGGCGGCAGCACTCCCAAGAAGATTATCGTTGTTCCCAAACGAATTATCAATATTGTATTCTAAGTGAACGGTGAACATTGAACAGTGATCGGAACTAAGGAATCAAGAAACTTTGAGTAATCCCTATTCCCTATTCCCTATTCCCTATTCCCTATTACCTAATACCTAATACTTATTACCTGTTCCCTATTACCTGATACCTCTCCCCTATGAAGCAGAAGGACTTCGTCTTCAACATCTGTTTCCTACTTTTTCTAAACCTGTTAATCAAGCCGTTTTGGATATTGGGCATTGATGTCGGGGTTCAGAATCACGTGGGGGCAGATGCGTATGGTATGTACTTCGCTGTCTTCAACTTCACCTTTATGTTCAATATCCTGTTGGATATGGGCATTACCAATTTCAACAACCGAAATATTGCCCGAAACACGCAATTGTTAGACAAGCATCTGTCCAGCATTATCGTGCTGCGGCTGCTACTGGCTGTGGTATATATGCTTGTGGTGTTCGCTGTGGCGCTCATCATCGGCTATCGGGGCGTTATGCTGACGTTGTTGTTCTGGACCGCCGTCAATCAGTTCCTCAACACCTTTATGCTCTATCTGCGGTCCAACGTGTCCGCCCTTTTGATGTTCAAGACGGACAGCGTATTGTCCGTCTTGGACCGTTTGCTGATGATTCTTTTCTGCGGTCTTTTGCTGTGGGGAGGTATTGCTACCCAGCCTTTCAAAATCGAATGGTTCGTGTATTGCCAAACAGCAGCGTACGCGATTGCCGTATTGGTGGCGCTCAGTATTGTCATCTACAAATCACATTTGAAAAAGCTGCATTGGAATGGGCCTTTCTTCCTGATGATTCTCAAGAAAAGCCTGCCGTTTGCCACGCTCACGCTGCTAATGGCTTGCTACAACCGTATCGATTCCGTAATGATTGAGCGATTGCTTCCGGGCGAAATTTCCACCACACAGGCCGGCATTTACGCTTCTGCGTTCCGTTTGTTAGATGCTCTGGTGATGATTGCCTACCTCTTTTCCGTCATATTGTTGCCACTTTTTTCAAAAATGCTAAAGGCAAAAGAGAATATACTTCCCATTGTCAAAACCGCTTTTTCATTTTTGTTCGTGTTCGCCATCAGCGCGACCGTCATCCTGCTTTGCTACAAAGAGCCTATACTATCTTTATTATATAGGGAACACATTATGGAATCCGTCGGGGTGTTCTCCCTTCTGCTTCCCTGCATTATTCCGATTGCGTTTACCTACGTTTTTGGCACTTTGCTGACAGCCAATGGGAATATGAAGTTGTTGAATATCACGGCCATAGTCGGCATCTGCGTGAATATTTTGGTAAACGTGATTCTCATTCCGAACTTGCAGGCCCGTGGCGCGGCCATCGCCAGCTTGAGCACGCAATCCGTGGTGTCATTGCTGCAATTCATCATCGCACTACGAGAATTGCACGTGCCGTTCCGCTCTCTGCCGTGGTTGTCCTGCCTCGCGTTCGTCGCTTTGCTGATTCCTACCTGCATACTATCTGTGAAAATCCTGCACATTCACGTTATCTATACACTTCTCATTATGGTTGTATGGGCGTTGCTGCTCGGATTTATCACCAGACTCATCAATATCAAAGACTTAAAGAACTCCATCACCCAAGAATAAACCTCCCGCATTATGCGTTTAGACAAATATCTTATAGAGAACAACTTCTTCCCCTCTCGCGAAAAGGCACAAACAGCCATCAAGCACAACACCGTGAAAGTCAACGGCAGCATCGTGACCAAAGCGTCTTTGGACATCACTGACGAAATGCAGGTGGAAGTCATCGACCTATTCAACAAATTCGTGAGTATGGGCGGCCTTAAACTGGACAAAGCCATCCAGGATTTCGAACTGGATTTCCAGAACAAAACTGTTTTAGACATTGGCTCCTCCACAGGCGGGTTCACGGATTGTGCTTTGAAATACGGTGCCGCACACGTGGTGGCTGTTGACGTCGGCACACAACAGTTGGCAGACGTGCTTCGACAAGATTCACGAGTGACATCCTTGGAGAATTGCGACTTTCGCGAACTAGCGCCAGAGGATATTCAAAATCAGACATTTGATTTCATCGTTTCGGATGTCTCCTTCATTTCCCTAACGTACATCCTTCCCTATTGCCGTCAGTTTTTGAAATCGGACGGGCAAATGATGTTGCTTATCAAGCCTCAATTCGAAGCCGGTCCATCCTTCCTCAGCAAAAGCGGCATCGTCATTGATGAAAAAGGCTATAAAGTCGCCATCAAAAAAGTGGTGGATGAGGCGCTGAACCAGCATTTCCATCTGCATAACATCTCCGTTTCCACCCTCTTCGAGAAGCACAAGAACGTGGAGTTTCTCGCCCTTTTCGGCATGACGGACACGCGCTTCCGCCTCGATGTCAACAAACTGTGCGAGGAAGTGAAAGAGGTGAAGAAGAAACTGTAGGAATTAGGTTCCAGGTTTCAGGTTT
>JAZRYT010000170.1:0-9805 GCA_045600905.1 Bacteroidales bacterium | reverse complement strand
TGTTTCCCAGCGTGTTGTCTATGAGGTTGGAGAGTCCCGCCTTGCGGAATGCGTCTATTGTTGAAAAAATTCCGCCGAAAGTTCCGATTTTTCCGAAATTAAGTTGTATTTTTGCCGCCATATCACCCGTTTTTAGGTTTCGTAGCACAAAAATAGGTGAAATTATCGAGAAATGCAAGTCGTTGCTAAGTTATTTATTAACAACGGCTTGTCATTTTTCAACAGCTAAAAATTGAGATTAATCTGCGGAATTAAGGAAATTTATATTCAACCGGCATAAAAATCAATTTTTTATGTACGTTTGTCCCGTTGTTTTGCCAAAAGACAGAACAACGGTTTTTTATTGAAAAGAAAGCGAGTTTTCGCTTATCCGTCTCGGTGAATCTGGACAATTCTCGAATGTTAGTACGGATATCGGAAATCAAGCTTGCCTAATGAGTATTTATTGCCAAATACGAATAGGTGGGGCTTGTTCTTCAGTATCTTACTAACAGGGAGTCCAGCCCTACCGAGTGGATGCTTTAGGATGTGAGCTCCACTTTCTTTTTGCATTGTGTTTGGTGAACATATCGTAAGCAGCTATGAAAGTACACGCAGGCGAAAAGGTAAAGAGATATTTTGAGGCATCGGGCATGAGCGTGAGCGAATTTGCCCGTCGGTTGAACTGCCATCGGCAGAACGTTTACGACATCTTCAGGCGGAAAACTATTGATGTGGTACTCCTTCAACGTATTTCCAAGGTCCTCGAGCATGATTTCGTGTCGGAAATCTATGCCTCAAAGCAATCCTCCAAAATCACGCTTAAGTTTGCTGTTACAATAGAAATTGAGAACGGGCAATACAGCGTCACCGATGTAAAGCCAATACAATAGCACTGTTGTAATAATATTTGTTACACAACTGTATGGCGTGGCTATACAAGTCGGTTTGTAATTTTGCGGGGTCGAAAATATATTTGTTATTGGCTATTTGCAAACAATTAATTTTATAGAATTAAAATATCAAAGTTATGAAAAAGTTGTTATTTTTATTAGTAGCCGCAATGGCTATTATGATTTGTAATCCCGCTATGGGACAAACCCGAAAAGACAAAAAAGCCGCCCAAAAAGCAGAATGGGAGGCAGAACAACAGCGTAAAGCTGAAGAGGCTAAACTTTTACACGAACTGAAGATGGACAGTATCCGAAATGCAAAACAAGCGCAAGAGGAAGCCGCTGCTAAAGCAGAGAAAGAAAAGGCGGAAGCAGCAGCCAAAGCAGAAAAAGAAAAACAGGAGCAAGCTCGGTACACAACATATCAAGTTCCTTGCTGGCAAGCCGATGATGAGGATTACTATTATGCCAGTGCTTCGAGACGCAGAGGCTACAACCAACAGAACACTCTGGCTACCGCCACTTTGCGCGCGGCAAACCAGCAAATGCAACAGAAAATCATGTCTGCTCTCAAACAAGTGACAAGAGATTACTTTGATCAAATGGACATTAATGAAAAAAGTGACGAAGCTATGCACATTGAAAGTGCTGGAGAGCGGATTGTCAATACATATCTGAATGATGTGATGGAATATTGTCGAGAGCAGACTCGTCCGGATAATGAAGGCATGATTATTATGTATATTGGAATCAAGGTGAGTAAAAAAGGATTGGTAGATGCTTTGTCAAGAGGACTTTCGCAAGATCAACAACTTCGTTTGCGTTTCAATGAACAGAAGTTCAGGGAGGATGCTTGGAAAGTCTTTGAAAAGGATCAACGTGAATCTTATGATGACTTCCAAAAGGAGAACAAATAACCTGTTTGATAATTTTAAATTTTTGTAAAGATGAAAAAGTTATTTGTTGTAGTTATTTGTATGATACTATCTCAAGTGGTATTTGCTCAAGGAAATAGAGATGGACGCAATGATAGATTGAGGGATCGTGAAAAAGATAAGGATTTCACAGAAAACACCACAATACAACCCTGTCAACGTTATGATGACAATGAGTATTATGCCGCCAGCGGCTTCATCAGAATTAAAGCGGGTGGTACAGGCGAGAAAGATTTCACACTTCTTCTCAACAAAGAACTGAACAGCTTGCGTCAACAGGTGAAATCGAAGATCGGTGGAAGATATAAAGCCGTCGTTCGCGATTATTTTGATCAAATGGACATTGATGCGAAAAGCACAGAGGCTTCCCATATTGAAAGCGCTGGCGAGCAAATCATAGACCAAATATTGAATGACACGGAAGAGGACTGTCGTGAGTTCGGCCAAGTGGATGATGGCGGATATCAGAATGTTTACATAGGTATCTTGGTACGCAAGGTTCAGCTCGTGGAAGAGATAATTGACGGTTTGGAAAAGGACACTACCATACCCGCCAACGAGAGAGAGCAATTGCGGAAGAATGAAGATGCTTTCAGAGAATCAGCCTTCAAAGTGTTTGAAGTTAAGGATTAATTATGAAAGAAAGGATTGTTTTATTTATTGTGACAGTGTGCATCTTTTGCACACTGTCATTTCCATCGATTGGATTTGCACAGACTAATAAGATAAAACCCACCTGGGCTACTGAATCCTACCACAAGGATTTGAACAATTCCTACTTGGAAGTGGTGCTGATCCGCAATGAGCGAGATTTGACCAAAATGCGGCAAATGGCACAGAAAGAGATCGAACGTCGTCGGCATGTGGCAGTGGGGGTGATGGATGACATTTGGATGAAAGCACCGCCTATTGCGGAATATCTCGACGAAGATGGAACAGGCTATTTCCTTTATCAAACATTGAAGAACCCGACCTATACTCCTGAAAGTGTTTCTACCACTGATAGATACCCCTTCTCAGCCCGCGTTTTTGTGCCTGGCATGGCGCAAATATACAAAGGAAGTTATGGTAAAGGAGCCGCCTTTATCACGGGAGAAGTGCTGTTTGTCGGTGGAATTGTGACTACTGAGTTTATGAGAAAGAACTACGCGTTAAAGATAAACCAAACTCATAGTTCAAGCCTCAAGGCACAATATGCCCGAAATGCAAATATATGTGCTATTACTCGCAATGTCTGCATAGGTGGGGCAGTGGCTTTGTATATTTGGAACATTGTTGACGGTGCCGTAGCAAAGGGAAGGCCATACGTGTCGGTAGATGGAAAAATGTTGACATTCAGTCCGTATATGTCATCCAACAGCACGGGAATAGCTTTGAATCTTAAATTTTAACAGTTATGAAGAATAGAATTGTTTTAACTGGTCTTGTTTGTATAGCTTTACTTGTATTCAGCACTTGTGATCCGGTAACGTATAACACGTTCTGTTCCATAAGCGGCACAGTTGTCGAAGTAGGCACAAATAATCCGATACAAGGAGTTACCGTAACAGTGCAACCTGGACAAAGAAATGAAGTGACAGGCTCCGATGGCACTTTCACTTTTCTTGATTTAGATCCAGGAAAGTTGACAGTGTGGGCCCAAAGGCAGTCTGATTATGAATCTAACAACGTTACTGTGGTTGTAAATGCAGGAGAGACAGAAATGGTTACTATTACTCTTAAACCAAAGCGTTGATTTACGAATGAAACGAGTGGTCGCATATATAGCTGTACTATTGTTTGTGAGTGTCTCTTATGCCCAAAACACGGATTTTAACAAACATCGAGAAGAAATGCAGCAAAAGTGGAACCAGCATGTCAATGCCACTCAAAGGGCGTATGACGATTTCCGGGACAGGTTAAACGCTGCGTATGCCGAGCGGATGAAAGCAAACTGGAAGATGTTCCAATTACGGGCTGCAGAACCAAACCCCGAGAAGCCAGATCCGCCTAAGCCTGTTGTAAAGGACAATGACAAACTGGTGCCCACTCAGCCTGTGCCTGTAAAAGAAGTGGTGAAACCAATGAAACCAGAAATCCCTCAACCTGTACAACCTATAGTTCGTCCGGAAAAAGAGGAACCGCCACACTTCTCCTTCCAATTTCACCACACGCCCTGTGAAGTTCATCTACAAAATAGCCAAACGTTTACTCTGCCCGATGCTTCCGAGGCATCGGCTTCCAATGCATGGAAAAGAATGTCGGAAACTGGATTCGACATTGTGGCTGATGACTGCCTACGATACAGAGAACGGCTTTCTCTGAACGACTGGGGATACATTGACCTGGCCAAAACAGTATCGGAAAAATTCTTAGGCAAAGGTGCCAATGAGGCCATTCTGATGCAAATCTACCTTTTGGCTCAGTCTGGTTATAAAGTGAGAGTCGCGCGACGTGACGGACGATTGGTTGCTTTGATTCCTTTTGCCAACGATTTGTACGGATATTCTTATTTATATCTTGATGGGGAAAGATTCTACTTAATGGATGATGATAAGAATGATGGTCCCTGTCATGTTTTCACAGAAAAATTCAAGGGAGAGAAAACGCCTTCGCTATGTATTCAGACAGAGCCTCGGTTTGAGGATAATCCCACCTCTCCCAAAACATTTTCCTCAATTTATTATCCGGCCGCTACCGCAGCAGTTTCAACAAACAGGAATTTGATAGAATTTTACAACAGTTATCCTGTCACAGGCCAATGGAACGAATATGCAAAAGCTTCATTGAGCAGCAAAATCAAACGCACTCTATATCCTAACCTCAGAAAGCAGATTTCAGGAAAATCACAGCGGGAAGCCGCCAACATTCTGTTGGATTTTGTGCAGACGGCATTCAAATATCGGACTGACCAAGAGCAATTCGGGTATGAACGACCCTTGTTTGGCGACGAACTCTTCTTTTACCCCTTTTCCGACTGTGAAGACCGTTCCATTCTGTTCACTATTTTGGTTCACGATTTGCTAAACTTGGATGTCATTATGTTGCATTTTCCAGGCCATTTAGCCACGGCTGTTCAGTTTACTGAAGAAGTTTCAGGTTATTACTTTATGGTAAATGGCAGAAAATATGTGATTTGCGACCCCACTTACATCGGCGCACCGGTTGGTGATTGTATGCCACAATTTGTGAGTACTCCGGCTGAAGTTGTATTTGTTTACGAATGATTCACAATAGTAATATAGAAACATGAGAAAACTGATTTCAATTACGTTAATGATTTTTGCCATTGCCATTCTTTGGCAAGGATGTTCAAAACCGGAAGAAACAGGGACTATTTATGGTGTTGTGACCGACTTTGACACCGGAGTGCCCGTGAAAAATGTTATGGTTACACTTTTGCCAGGTAGTTGGACAGCATTAACTGGAGTTGATGGAACTTATCAATTTGAGGATCTCAAACCAGGCCAATATTCTCTTTCGGTTTTAAAAACAGGATATGTGGATTTAAATGATTCCCATATCATAGAACTTGCATCAGGAGAAAATGTAAGACATGATGTGCTAATGCGGAAGATTCAGGTTTTACCGCGAATCACAGATATGAATGGAAATGAAATTGCTGTTTTGGATTTTGGGACTGATCAAAACACCATGGCTTTTAATATATATAACATTGGTGCAGAGGTTATTAATTGCCAAATGTTTTATGAATGCCAGTGGATTTCTTCAGTATCATCGTCTTCAGTTCAAATTTCACCTGGGCAAGTAAAAACAATTATCGTTAGCATAGACAGAACACGATTAGCGGCAGGCGAAAACTCAACAAACTTTTATATCACTTCTGAAGAAGGGAGTAATGTTCTCTTTGTAAAAGCGACAAGAGTATAGCTGTTAGACACTGCTAAAGATGCAATGTAGAGTCCAGTTCTTTTTCATTATGTCAAATATCATACTAAACTGATTATTCATGCATAAACCAATATTATTCTACACAATCTTTCTTGTTCTTACTTTATTGTGGCAAGGGTGCAAGAATGAAACAACCGGAACACTCTATGGAGTCGTTACCAATTCAAGAACTGGTGAACCAGTAAAAGAAGCGCATGTTGAGTTGTCTCCTATTGGGCTTGGAACCACTACGGGTAATGACGGATGGTATCAGTTTTCAGAGGTGAAATCGGGCGAATATAAACTGGTTGTCTCCAAAAGTGGCTATACATCCTCCGAGAAAAGCGGAATTCTGATTGAAGAAGGTCCTGTGCGTTGTGATCTGCAACTTGAGTCTATACCTTCCTTTGAATACGGCGGACATTCTTACATGGTGGCTCCCAATGCAGATGATGTGATGACTTTGGCAGACGCCAATTCCTATTGTCAAGGGTTAACTCAATATGGCTTTTCAGATTGGAGATTGCCGACTAAAGCAGAATTGGAGCAAATGTATAGTAACAAAGATCAAATTGGTGATTTCCTGAGCAAAGTGTATTGGAGCTCAACTTATAGTTCAACACAAAATGCAGTTGATCTTTATTATGTCATTCACTTCCTTAATGGAAATGTGATGGAAGCCAATCCGGGAAGTAAGCTGCGCGTCCGTCCCATTCGACTTGATCATTAAATAAATTAACATAGAAGAAAATGAAAAGAATAATTGCGTTAACATTAATGATTGTCACTATTACAGTTCAGTGGCAAGGATGTACAAAACCTGAAGAAACGGGAACTATTTATGGCACTGTGACAGACTTTGATACTGGAGAACCTGTGAAAAATGCCAATGTGACACTTATCCCCAGCGGCGAGACAACATTGACTGGCAGTGACGGAACTTATATGTTTCAAGACCTAAAGAAAGGCGATTATAGCCTTTCTTTATCTAAAGCGGGATATAAAGATTTGGTTGATGACTATCTTATTCAGCTTGCAGCTGGGAAAAGCGTACGTAGAGATGTGCAGATGAAAATAAAGTCACTACGTATTACGAATATGAATGGTGAAGACACCAATGAATTGGATTTTGGTTCGGAAGGAGATGATGTGTCCCGTATCTTCAATATTTTCAATGATAGCGGGGAAACCATATCGTGGGAAATCATTACAACAGCCAATTGGATAGAATCACCAGAGACCGGCACAAGTGGTACGCTTCAAGCAGGTGGGAATAAAGGTATTGTTGTGAAGATAGATCGCAGCAAATTACAGCAGGGCGATAATACCACAACTATGCATATCACCTCCAATAATGGAAATCAGCAATTGACCATCAAGGCGAGAAGAACAGATGTTTCCACTTTAGACGCAACAGCAGTTAGCGGGAATTCAGCAGTTTTGAACGGCAAAATCAACGGAAATGTTACATATTCTGAAAAAGGTTTCTATTATGGAACGAACCATAATCTTAATTCAAAAGTTACCGTTCCAGGAAATGTCACAGGCGCTTATTCTGCTCAAATCACAGAATTGACAAGTGGAACAGTTTATTACTTCAAAGCTTATTGTGTCAACAATGGCACTTATTTGTACGGAGAAGAAAAATCATTACAACACATACCTTCTTTTGAATATAATGGACATACCTATTGGGTTGCACCAGATCCAGGGAATCTTATGACGCGATCCGTAGCGTATGCCTATTGTGATGGATTATCACTTTACGGTCATTCTGATTGGAAATTGCCAACAATTGAGGAACTGTTACAAATGTATGCGAACAAAGATATAATTGACGGTTTCGAAAACACAGGATATTGGGGCTCTAACCAAAATACATACTGGTCATTTTACGTTGATTTTTCTAATGGCGTGGTGGATTCGGAGTACAATGGACAAAATCCAGGGTATCACCGTGTTCGCCCTGTGCGATTGGCCAATTAAACAACAATGATGATATGAGAAAGCTAATATTCATCACATTACTTATCATTGCAATCTCCATGCTTTGGCAAGGTTGTACAAAACCTGAAGAGACTGGCACCATCTACGGAACAGTAACAGACCAAGCTACGGGCGAACCTGTGAAAAGCGCAGGGGTTGAGTTGCTGCCCATTGGATTAAAGACAGTAACAGGATCAGACGGAACATACCAATTCCCAAATGTGGATTATGGAGAGTACGAGCTGTATGTTACCAAAACCGGCTATGATCCCAATAAGAAAAGCGGAATCCAATTGAAGGGAACCTCTGCTCAATACGATGTGCAGATAGCAAAGTTGCCTGCCGCTCTTCGTGTGGTGGATGATAGTGGAAACGATATCAGTGAAATAGATTTCGGGAGTGAACCAGGTGATGTGTCACGCCTTTTCAATATTTTTAATGACAGTGAAAGTGCTTTGGAGTGGCAGATTACTAAAACGGCTGACTGGATAACGGTGAGGGAAACCAGCGGTACTCTGCTTGCAGGAGTAACCAAAGGTATCATTGTGGTGATTGACCGTAACTTGTTACAACAAGGCGAAAACATAACTACTCTGCATGTTACTTCTGACAACGGAAACAAACAGTTAAAAATCAAAGCAACAAGAGCAGATGTTTCCACATTGGAAGCCACTGGCGAGACTGGCAACTCTGCCATTCTTCATGGGAAAGTTAACATTGATGTGCCTTATTCTGAAAGAGGTTTCTATTATGGTACCGACCATAACCTAAACAGTCATATTGCTGTAGAAGGTAATGGCATAGGAGAATTTTCTGCTACAATCTCTGGCTTGAGCCCCTTTAATAAATATCAATACAAGGCTTATTGTGTATGGAATGGTACGTACTGTTATGGGGAAGAGAAGGAATTTGGCCCATATTATGATAACATCACTTACTTTCAATATGGCGGGTACACCTATATGGTCGCTCCTGATCCCGGAAGTGGAATGCGTTGGTCTGATGCTAAAAATTATTGTGAAGGATTAACTCTATACGGATGTTCTGATTGGAAAATGCCAACCAAAGCAGAGTTAGTGCAGATGTACACGGATAGGGTTTGCATTGGTGGATTTGCAAATGAAAGGTATTGGAGTTCGGAAAAAGTAGATCTTTATTTAGATCTTTATTACTATTATGTTGATTTTTCTACAGGGAATGTTTTTTATGATCATTATGATCATTATAATCGTGTTCGTCCAATTAGAAAATGTTGGTAGAGATGATATTATTGGCAAATAATGTAAGTAGGATGTAGCGAGCCTATGGGTATGGTTAACACTAATACTTGTCCTTTAATGATAGCAATACAAAAAAACAAGATTTTTATGAAAACACTCACAAAGACCGATAGTCATACTCATAAAAAACTAATAAAGAACCAGTTGGCAATATCAACCATTGGTTTTACGATGCTGATTTTAGGATTGTTCGCTGTGTGTAATAACACCTTGCACGCTCAATCTTCCGCTCAAACCACCGCCCAAGTCACCCTCGAAGGTACCCTCTCCATGTACATGGTCACGAGATACGGTGACAGCCTGCAGGAACTCGACCGTTACCGCAGGACTACCAAGGAGGGTGAATATGTCGCTTTTATACTGAAAACGGATGAGAAATTGGATATGACCCAATATCTTAAAGGAGATGAGTTGGCACCACTCATAGAATATGACGAAACCATGCAGTCCGAGTTTATGATAGTGCCGGATTGGGAGGTGTTTGAATCTTTTTCATATAAAGATTTTGCGGCCAAGTATGCCAACAAACGCATCCGTGTCACCGGCACCCTCTTTTTCCCCATGGGCGGCTGGCAAAACGTGACACCCGTGAGGATGGATTTTAGCAAGGTGGAGCTTACAGAGTGACTGTTGCAGTAACTGTTCCCTCATGAAATTGGCAAAACACAATCATTATTCCCTCATAAAATTGGCAAACATTTTTGCTATGTTATTAAATTTGTGTATCTTTCCTCTATAAATACATACCAAGAAAGAAGAAATAGTCGGAGGAGATTGGCAAAAACGAGAATATCAGGCAAGAGAACCCCAACCGAGCACCCAAGGTGACGGGCGGGAACAATAAAATAAAAGAATTTCCTCT
>JAZRYT010000169.1:0-12092 GCA_045600905.1 Bacteroidales bacterium | reverse complement strand
TATGTTAATAATTGAATAATCAATGAAATAATGTGTTTTCCTGAATAGGGAACGAAAGGCCGCAAAAGTACAAAAAAAAGAAGTTACCATATACTTGTTGACCAGCTTATTAAAAAATATCACGGCGCAGCCGTACCTTGAACAACCCCCGGAGGGGTTGTATTTCTGTAACCCCAGATAAACCTGGAATGCAATGGAGGGCGCAATTGGGGGTGAAGGGGGAGATTTTTGTAAACCGCAGAGAACACAAAGGACGCTGAGGTACGCCTACGGCGTTGCGCGGAAGTGGCGGCGCGGAGTGGCTTGAGCCGAAGTACGAAGCGTGCTGTCACCGCCGATGAACGTAGCTTGCCCCGAAGGATTGCGGCAGGGGAGAAACAATTAGGCAACTATATACTTGTTGACCTGAAAAATTGAATATTTGTCAATTCTTAGGACAATATTTGGCAATTGAGAAGTCTTCGATATTTTCATTAGATTTTTTATTGGATTTTCAATACGATTTTAAGGAGTCTGAAAGACGACGACCTAAAAAAGGCCGGCTCGTCCGGCTATTTTTGATGGGATTTTCACTGGGATTTTATAACTTGCAATGCAACTGCGTCGTGGCAGATTTTTTTTTAATGAATGTTTTAAAATCAAAAAAGAATCTGCTCAAAATTGTCAGAAAAAACAAGGTCGCTGCGCTTAAAATCAATTTTTTATGTAAGTTTGCAGCCTCGTAACAAAACTTACTGAGACGTAGATGAACAAAAACTCTGCTATTGCTTTTGCCTAAGGATCGCACTGTGAAATTGCGCATATTTTCAGTTTTTTTATCAAACCAGAACAGCTTTAACAAATAAAATAATTACGGTATGAAAAAAATTCTATTCCTTGCAGCATTAATTTCTTTGGCAGTCTTTCTTTTGCCATTAAGATCGACTGCGCAAACACCCTGCGATTTGCGCATCATTTCAGATTTTGATTCCGAATGCCTTCTAACCGAGTATTGGAAAAGCAATCTACTAATGGCAAGCCCGCCTCCGACAGACTGCATTTTAGCCTGTCAAAACAATAGGGTGACCTATCGGGCCGAATGTTCGGGGCGAGGCTCCTATAGTTGGAACATCAGTGGGGCGAGCAGTTACTCTGTCAGCAGTGACGGGAGTTCTGCATCCGTCACTTGGGGGAGAACCACTATCGGAAATATCTCAGTCACTTTCGTGCCTACCGACAGTAGTAACATTTGCACGGCCGAGCTATGCGTTCTGCTTATGGAAACTCCTACCGTAGGCAGCACAACGATTCCTTCGTACTATATAGACGAGTATGGGAATAGAGTAATTGAAGTATGCCTGGGCGAAGAAGTGAAATTCTTCGACCAAAGCAATGGGAACAATTCCGTAATCACAGGCTGTATGTGGAGTTGTCCCGATTGGCCAGATTCTCATTCGACTTATGATTATGGATTTGGATATCACTCCACACCCAATTGCACATATCAGACAATTCAAACCGGAGAATTTAAAATAGAGCACAGCGTAGTCAACCTATGCGGTTGCGAAGATATGGAAACAATCATCCTAAGGGTAATAGAACCCACCGAATTGGAGCTTTCCTGCTATGGAACGGTTTGCGCCAATTCCACAGCTGAGTATTCCGTTTTAGGACCACTTTGTTCAGAATACCACTGGATTGTGGAAGGAGGAGACATTGTGAACGGATTAAACGACGATACTGTTACCGTAGCTTGGGGAAACCCGTCGTGTGGCTACGGCACGCTGTCTTTGGATGCCTATTTTTGTGAAACAGACTGCAATTCCCTGACTTCCGTGAAGATACCAATCATCGGAGACAATGTCGAAATTTCCGGTCCTGAGGTTGTCTGCGTGGGCGATGTCCAACAATACGGCATTCCCCGCTATGGAAGCACCTACTACAACTGGCAGGTAACCAACACAGGGGGATTAGATGTCATACCGGACAAATATCCGAACAACTGCCTGCTGCGTTTCAACCAACCCGGAAATTATGAGTTGTACGCGGAATACGGCTGCGACTTCTTAGGCTGCGGTCCTTACAGGACTCTGACGAAGCACGTCATCGCCAAGGACACGCTCCGCATTCATTCGGAACGGACGATTTGTGCCGGTGACACAGGCCGGTTCACGACAAACTGCCCCGGTTCCGTTCGCTGGGAGGTGTTCAACTCCTCTGGAAACAGCATCTACAACACCACTGCACATTCCCTTTCCCTTCCTTTTGCAGAAGACGGAAGTTACCGGATTTCCGCCTCCCATTCCGATTACTGCAAAACGGCGGATTTCGCGCTCACCGTATTGGCCGCCCCCCCGGCACTGACCGCCACGGAAGGGCCTGACAGCGTCTGCATCGGAGGCTCCGTCCTCCTTTCCGGGACACCTACACGCCCCGACTACTACTTGGAATGGAGGCCTGCCAGAGCTACCGCCTTCCCCTCGATAGTGGATGGCAACGAGGCAACCTTTACCTTTATGGCCGCGTGCGACATAAACGTCTATCAGGTCGATAACCGCTACGGATGCCGGTCCGAGGCCTTTGTGCATACTATGGCTTCCTTCCAACTCGCACCGTTCAACACGGACACACTTTTAGCCTGTCCCGGTCTCGTAAAGATGCTGGAAGTCACCGACCAATCAGAGAATGTGACTTACCTGTGGACGGTGGAGCCACAGGCTTACGGATCCGTCATCAATGACAACAGACAGAATTTTGTACGCATACTGTTCAACGGAACCAACGCAGATACCGCGTATGCGACAATCCGACTCAAAAGGACGTACTGCGCAGGTTTCGAAATCGAGGAAACCAAAATCGTAAAAATCAGTCAGACAGCCATTCCCAACCTGACTTTTCCCCACGACATCTGCCAAAATGCCACCGCCACATTTTCCGCCACCGGGATAACGACCAATAGTAATGACTACCAATGGGTTATGGATGACGTGACGCTGAACGGAATGACCGTGTCCCATATTTTCGACACTCCCGGACAATATCCCTTCACACTGAATTACAATCCCCATAACGGATGTCTGCCGGCAGAAGTATCCGACACATTGCGCGTGTTTTATATGCCTGACGCAACTCTCCAGTACAACTACAATTCCACCACCTCACAAATCTCCGTGCCCGTACAGGAGGATGTCACCTACAGATGGACGCTGAATGGTTCCCTGACTGACACTACAAACTCCATTTCCGTAGATAATAACTTTACGGGAAATATCTGCTGCACTGTGTCGTCAGTCACCAATCCCAACTGTTACGCACAATCCTGCAGATACTTCGCCGAAAATGAAACAGGAGGCAATGATTCCTCTTCTACTGTTGAGCACGTGGTCTTACCTGTCAACAACGATTCCATAAACTGCAACGAAGTAACCCTTTCTGTTAACAACCCCGTCCTTTGGTTCATATCGCCCAATATGCCAGGGTGTTATTGTCGACCATCCAATTCCTCAAACCAGGTCACCGCCCATTTCTCCAAACCAGGCAGTTATCAGATTAGTGGCGGCTTCTTATCTAACGACACCTCCTACAATTACCAATACTATGTGACTATAGAATGTATCCCTGATTTCGAAATAAAATACGACTGCTCGGGCTTTATCCAGATAGTGGACAAGTCTCTATATCTGGACAGCCTGACTCCGATGAAGACCGTTTCCATCCGGAACAACAATCAGACATATTATATCGGCACTAATAATTTGGACACCGTCAGAGTACCCTGCACGACACAGCTGAACACGCAGTTCGAGATTTCCATTTCCATCAACGGGATACCGTGTATCTATATGACAACTCTCCACGTACCGCCCGCACCCACCATCAACAGCATCGACATCCGTCACACTATGTGTGCGAACACCCCGTTCCTCTTCTCCGCCTCCACCTCTGGTGAGGTGACAGAATACCACTGGGACTTCGGTGACGGCTCCACCAACAACGGAAACAACATCTACCATACGTACGGAGCAGAAATCCCAAACTTTATAGTCACGCTTACGGCGAGCAACAGCTTAGGCTGTTCTTCCTCCTCAAACGCCACTGTGGAAGTCGTTGCCAACAATTTGGAAAACAACACTATAGGATCCAACCTCGCTTATGCCGTCTGCTCGGGCGACACGGTCACCCTAACCTATCCCGACACGTCAGTCAACCACTACTATTGGAACTTCTCCACTATGGGGACGCGCTCCAACACGTACTTCGCCTGTCAGACAGGGGACTACCACGTGAGGGTGGTGGATGAGTCCAACGGATGTGTGGATGAGAAAATTAAAAATGTGAAGTTTGAAAACGCGCCCACCGCGCGCATCACGGGCAACACACAATTCTGCCTTGGCAGCGAGGTCGCTCTCTACGGCAATTCTGGCAGCAACAACAGCTACAGATGGCACGTGTCAGGCCCCGAGGTTTACACCACGACCTCCCCCGACCTGAAATTCACCCCCACTCAGGCGGGAGTCTATCATGCCTCCCTCACGGTTGAGAACAGCTCGAACTGCCAATCGGTTGCCACCTACCGATTCGAAGTAGATACCCTCCCCGCAACACCCCAGATAGCCTTCGACTTAGGAAACTACAGCCTCATTTCCCCGCCCGTTCCGGCATACTCGGTCAGCGGAGACATCCTCAACTGGAGTAATGGTTCCCGAGGACAACGGGCCGAGTTCTACAACGACGGCTTCATCACGGCACATTATGTGGATCCCGCAACGGGATGCAGATCGGACGACGCCTCGCTGTACATACCCCCGGCTCCTGACTTCGACGCCCTCCTGACGGGATGCTACAAACTATGTCCCGAACAACTTCCGCTGACGATGCCCGTTTACCGTCTGTTCCCCATAGACAACCCCCTGCCACTGAATCCTTACGTTTCACCCATTTACTGGATAGGATTCTGGTCCAATACAACTAGTGTCTTCGGGGAAGACCCCCTACTGCTCCCCATCAGCCAATACGGGGATCACAGTCTGGAGTTCTGGCTCTCCCCTCCCTGTAGGTGGGGACTCTCAGATTTGGTGAACGGATATTTCGTCGCTGACATGTCCCCCACACTGCGCATAGAGAAAGTGGAGGAATGCCCCTGCGAATACGCAGAAGTGGAAGTTATCAAGAACGAATGCATCATCAAAGATTGCAATTTGGAATTCTTCATCTCCATCGAAATCACCAATACCGGCCTGACGGATTATATTGCGATAGATGACATCAGGTGCTGTTCCGGCGGCCGGATTCACGGCACCACCCATCTTCCTTTGGACATTCCACCCGGCGGGACAGAGACTTTGGTGTTCTACTATTCGGGAGCGCCGCTCAACGCGTCAGCAGTAGAGTTCGCACTGTGGGACTGCAAGCATCCCTGCGAACAGAAGTTCCAGGTCATTCTCGACTGGAGCAGCTGCGTGACGGAGTGGGACTGTCCCATTGATGAATCCAGCTGGGATTTCGCGCCCGACATCAGCACACCGCACCAGACGGCCTACTACAACCTCAACGTCGTTCTGCCCGAATGGATGCAGAACCTGCTCGGCTTCTGGTGCGAGCCGTTCCAACTTTCGGATTACTTTTTTGACGGGTCCTCCACCTACAACGTGCTGCTGAATATAGACTTCGGCCGGCTGACGCAGATGGCGGCTGACGGAGAGGATGTCTGTATCTATATCGTGACCTGCACGGACGAAAAAATCTGCGTGTCCAAATTCTGCATACCGGCAGAGGAACTCTTGGATGGAATCTGGCTCGACTATAGAAGGATGCCTGACAGTGGACAGAACCCCGAAGAAGACGGGGACGGCAGCAGCAATCTGCCAGCCCAAAACCTCAGTTTGGCACCCAATCCCGCACACGACGAAGTATTCGTCAAAGGCGTGGAACCCGATGACATCGTCAGCGTCCACATTTTGACGATGGAGGGACGGATTGTCACCTCGTTCACCGGCACCTACCGCCTCGACATCGGCAGTTTGGCACGAGCCGCCTACATCGTACGTGTGCAAACAAAGGACGGTAAGGCACATTACCTGAAACTGGTGAAAGGAAGATGATGGAAAAACGGTTAATTGTTAACATTTAAAGATAATATGTATATGAAAAGTTCACGCAATAGAAGACATCTGCCGGTGTGGCAGATTTTCACGGTGCTCTGTCTGCTGTTCCCGGGCGGGAAGGCGGCGGCACAGGGAGAATGGCGCTGGGCCAACTCCTGGAGCGGCAACGACGGTTTCGGCTCCCAATATTACAACAAGGTCATCAGCAGCGCCTTTGACGAGGACGGCAACATCTACATCTTCGGCGAGTTCGGCGGCAACGCCGTACTACACGACCAGCAGGGATGGGACTACATCTGCGACTCCACCGTGGTGATCCCACCCAGCAGCCCCGCTATGATGCTGGCCAAGTTCGACACCCTGGGCAACCTCCTGTGGCGCAAGGCCTTCAAAATACCCGGCACTGACGGCATAACCCCATACGATATGGTTCTGAAAGACGGGGTAATCCACCTCACGGGAAGAGTGATTCGCTACGAGAACGGTTTCGTCCAATACTGGGACACCATATTCTTCGCACTAAACCATGGCCTTATGCCGGAATATCCTTATATAATAAGTAATCCACCATACACTACCGGGTTTTACACCTACTTCGCGAACTTCGACTTGGACGGCAACCTGTTGGAAGACCACTTCGTAGGCGCGCTGCCGAGGATATACAATTCCTCTATGGGGGGATTCATCAGAACTTGCGTGCCTCTATGCGACCAATACAGCAGGATGTGTGTAGATAGCCAGGGAAACACCTACCTGATAGCGGACAAAAAATATTACGGGCGGGAGGAACTGCCCTTCTACGTGGTCATTGACGAGGACAGCGCACACACCTACCCCGTGTACTTTCCGGGAAGCTCCCGAGACGGGGCAGGCATTCACAATATGATCATCTACAAGTTCACACCCGGCTGGGAACTGGCCTGGGCCAAACCACTCATAGACCATCTGGAGCTGCCATCGGGCACGCTGCCTCTGGACTCCCTGTTCAGTGCGATATACAAATTCGAAGGATTCAGCATAGACCAGGACGACAACCTTTACGTCTCAGGCTATATTAACCACATAATTATTCGCGGACATTCGGGTGAATATCCGACAAGATTTTTCTTGGATAGCGCACATTCTTTAGAGATTACAGACTCTGACAGTTGGATATATTTGCCTTTTATTTTGAAATATGATTCCGCAGGTGTCCTACAATGGTCCAACCAGCCTCGTATGAAAATGTTAAATGAAAGTTCGATTTTGGCTGCAAATTGGTTTAATCACATTATTGGAGACAACACCGTTTATATTATGGGACTTGGTCAATGCTTTGGGGGAATATTTTATTTTGACGAAGAAGCAAACTGTCTGCCTGACAATAAAAACACCGGCTACATTGTGGGATTTGACAAATTCACTGGGAAATATAAACATTTCGGAATCCCAAGCGAGGACATATACACAACCTGTTTGTCAGGCTCTAAACCTGCAACCATAGGCGACCACGTGTTGGGAATGTTCCTGTTCCAGAACACCTACAACGGCGATGCCGTTCTTTGCCAGTTCGACAGTGCCTGCGTTTTTAAAAGGGAAGACACCTTGGGACGCTTTGGAAATCAAACATTGCCCCAAAAAGTCGAAGTGGATGACAGGGGGCATATCTTAGTGGATTTGATTGCGTTCGGGAATGTCTCTTTCGGCAACGACTTCATTTACGAAATATCTAACTCGGGGGGAAGCAATGCCCTGTTTGCCTACCGTTATGATCCGTCCATCTTAGAATCATTCCCTGACGGGATTCCTTCCCACACCATTCCGCTGCAAAGTCTGCGCCTCTATCCGAATCCGGCTTCATCATTGGTGCGCATAGAGCTGCCCGAAGAATTTACAGAGTACACGGTCAGTCTGTACGACATGCAGGGCCACCTGGCGGGCATTTACCGCAAGGACATCATTGACGTCAGCGCGCTCAGTCCGGGCATCTACACCGTGAACGTGCTGTCCGCCAAGGAAAGCCTGTCGGGAAAACTGGTGATAGAGAGGTGAAATAAGGGGTTAATGGTTAAGGGTTAATGATGAATGGGGAATGATGTAGGGTGAAGATGTCCCGTTAGGGACAACCGCCCGGTAGGGTGTAAAAATGGAAGAATGGTTAATATTTAATGAGAGATTTTTTCTTAGCAGGGAGCAGCGTATTGGGATTTTGCGGATATTTGCGCCCCTAAAAAAATATCGTATGAAAGGAAAAGTCATCATCGTCTCCGCGCCCTCTGGCGCAGGCAAAACCTCAATCGTCAAGCACCTCTTGCAGGCTGTGCCAGGTCTCAATTTTTCCGTATCCGCCACCACCCGCGCCAAACGCGATTACGAGGCGCACGGGAAAGACTACTATTTCTTCACCCCCGAAGAGTTTAAAGCGCGTCTTGCCAAAGACGAGTTCCTCGAATGGCAGGAAGTCTATGCCAACCAATACTACGGCACGCTCAAAAGCGAAGTGGAACGCATTTGGAACGAAGGCCACACCGTTATTTTCGATGTCGATGTGCTTGGAGGCCTCAATATAAAGAAATATTTTGGTGAGCAGGCACTTTCTGTTTTCGTACAGCCACCCACTTTGGAAGAACTCCGCAATCGGCTGCTCAACCGCGGTACCGAAACGGAAGAATCTCTAAAAAAACGCTTGGACAAGGCCGAATACGAAATCTCCTTTGCCAACCAATTTGACAAAATAGTGCTCAATGACGACCTTTCTACCGCACAACAGGAAATGATTGATTTAGTTCAGAATTTTTTAGCACACTAACATCAGAATATGGATTACCAGAAACTTTGTGAAGAGGTCACCACCCTGGCCCGCCGAGTGGGCGTGTGGTTGTGCAGCGAACGGCAGTGCCTCTCCGCTGTGAAAATGGAAGCCAAAGGCGTACACGATTATGTGACGCTGTTTGACAAACAGTCCGAGCAAACCATCGTGACTCAACTGCAGGAATTGGTGCCCGAAGCAGGATTCATTGCTGAGGAACAAACCGTGACAGGGCTCGCCGAACGCTTCAACTGGATTGTGGACCCTTTGGACGGAACCACCAATTTCATCCACGGAATGCCCCCTACCGCCATCAGTATCGCCCTCAAGGAATATGACGAAATCGTAGTCGGCGTGGTATATGAGATTTGGCGCGACGAATGTTTTTACGCCTTTAAGGGCGGTCAGAGCTATATGAACGGCTATCCCATTCACGTCAGCAACTGCCCTGACCTCAACAGCTCGCTGCTGGCCACGGGATTTCCCTATTCGGACTTTTCCATTTTAAAGCCCTTTATGAAGTATATGGAGTGGTCGATGCAGCACACCCACGGTCTGCGCCGTTTGGGTTCTGCCGCCACTGACCTCATCTATGTGGCCTGCGGACGCTGCGACGGCTATTTTGAGTATGGAATGAAGCCTTACGATGTGGCAGCCGGCGCCTTCATTATCCAGCAGGCCGGCGGCAAAGTTTCCGATTTCTCTGGCGGCGACAACTGGCTCTTCGGGCGCGAAATCGTTGCATCAGGTCCTGAACTTTTCCCCGAATTTCAACAGTCGGTTCAACATTTTTTAAAAGACAATTTGGACTAAAGTCTTATGAAAAACATCGCCATCATAGGAGCCGGCGCTTCCGGGCTGCTGCTATCGCGGATACTTTCAGATAACGCCGCCGTGCAGGTGTATGTTTTTGATAAATGTAAACATGTCGGCACCAAACTCCGCGCCTCTGGAGGTGGAAAAGCCAATATTTTCAATACCGATGTCACACCCGACTGCTACAACCGACCCGACTTCATTGCCCGACTTCTGCAGAAAGTCACGCCCGAAGATTTGCGACGCACTTTCGAACAAATGGGGATGCCCGTGATTGCGGACGAGGAAGGACGCGCCTACCCCGCCACGCAGTTTTCGCAAACGGTAGTCGATGTGCTCTGGACTCCGGAAAGAAGCAATGTCCATCCAGCATTGGAATATGAGGTGCGGAACATTGTTTCCGACAAAGGGAAATGGCAGATAGATGACTTGCCGACCGCTTTTGACCACATCGTCATCGCCACGGGAACGCCTGCCAATATGATTCCCAAGAATCGGCAGCAGTACAACTCCTTCTTAATGCCGTTGGATCTGAAATGGCACGCTTTGCAACCTTCGTTGGTGGGGTTCAAAATCGCCCACTATCCCAAAAAACTCTCAGGCTGTCGCACAAAAGTCATTGCCGCGCTCTATCAGGACAATCGGCTTATCCACCGCGAAGCCGGTGAAGTCACATTCAAAGATGACGGCATCTCCGGCATCGTCATCCTTAACCTTTCCGCCTACTACAACCGCTTGCCCAACAAAGCGAACTGCCGCATCGAATTGAACTTGATGTATCACAACGAGCAGTTTGACGTGGCCGAATATCTCCAAAAATTCGGCTCGCTGAAAGGAATCCTTCATCCCAAATTAAATGAGCTTTACGAGCAGCATCCGTTTGATGTTAAAAAAATGAAATTAGAGATAGCAGGACCGTACGACTTGGCATTCGCCCAGGTTTGCCACGGAGGCATTGACCTCAGCGAGGTGGACGAAGATTTCTCGCTCAAACGATATCCCGGAATTTCCGTCACGGGCGAATTATTGGACATTGACGGACTTTGCGGCGGTTACAACCTGTTCTTCGCCTTCGCATCAGCAATGATAGTGGCGAGGAAGATTAAAATATAATGCAAGTTGCTCCTTGAAAATATTCTGTTCGATTTCACAAACAACTCTATTTCATCATATTGATAAACCTACTGTAATCCGTATGTACGGTACAATCGTCAATGCCATACGTTGTATATTTGAGTATTGGTGAATTGCATTCGTCAATCAAAAACATAAAAGAAATCGGGTAATAGTCCTCGTCTTCTATATTTTCATCTAAGCCGCATATCCGTAACGCATACTTATCCGGCGTGCCATCTGATGAAGGGAAGACATCCATCTTGTATTTGTACCACCCGAAATAACGCCAAGCCTCATAATTGGGTGTGTCTCCATTATAACAATAGTCGGTCGGAACGGAATAGAATAACGAATCAGAAAAGAAGACATTGAACAGTATCTTTTCATCGGCCTGATAGGATGGAATGAAGTTGTGACTTTTATTTATGACTTGCATAGTCTTGCCGGCCGGTGAAAAGGAAGGACAATTTTGATAAGAAGAACCAAACATATCCAAAACGAGCAGTCCGTTTTCACTGATGACCAAGCTATTCATAAACTCAGAATGCACACGATTTCCGTTAATCGTGGCGTATGCCACCGGATAAAGTATATCTTCCGCACTGAAAAAGGGTGCTTCCGCAGCATTTTTCGCTGCCATATTCTCCATTGTGAAGTTCATCTTATCGCCGGCACCTCCCCGGGAAACTATTTTTATGGTACTGCCGTAATTCCCACCTTTTACATTCAAGAAGAACAGCCCAGACCTACTACATTCGATTTTAAAAGTGTATTCTCCGGACACCAGATCGAAAGTCTTACGCAAACAAAGATGTCCTGAAATATCGCACAAACTGAACACATATTTGTCTGATTTGGGGATGTTTACTTTTATCACACTAACTTCACTGAAAGGATTGGGGTAATTCTGTGAAACTTCAAATTCGTCATTTTCAAGAGCGTTAATCCCAACCGTTTGGTTTGACAAGGCGGAATCCGGGTAATAAAACGTCTTTTGGGTTCCTTGAGTGATATTGCGAACCACAATGCTATCAAAATCCACTTTTTCGAAGTTGAATCTGGGTCTCATTGTTATTGTAAGATCATTTTGCGCATACGCGGCACCTGCTATGAGAAGGCATACAAATAGTAATAATTTCTTCATAACGTTTCTTCCGGGCTTTCTCTTGTTCCTATTTCCATCCCCTGCCCTCCTTCAACCTTGCGAAGCCCGTTGGGCAAGGTCGGGTGCGGGCGGGGCGGCGAATATACTGTTTTTTTGCGCCTGCGGCGCTTTGTCACACATTATA
>JAZRYT010000168.1:0-3834 GCA_045600905.1 Bacteroidales bacterium | reverse complement strand
AATTATTGGTAGAGAACGGGAACTCCTTGAGCTTCAGTCAAGTTATTCTTCTGAAAAATCAGAATTCGTGGTTGTTTACGGTCGAAGGCGTATCGGAAAAACCTTCTTAGTGCGCTCGTTTTTCAAAGACCGATACGACTTTCATTATGTGGGAGGTCACAAACTCAACCAAAAACGTCAGCTGCAGAATTTCGCTTTGGCTTTGCAGCAACATAGCGGGGCTCCTTTTTTGCCCGAGCTGAAAGATTGGTACGATGCCTTTAACCATCTACAGAAATATATTGAAACGCTTCCCGAAAACAAACGGAAAGTCATCTTCATTGATGAAATGCCCTGGATAGATCACGCAAAATCTAATTTCGTGGCGGCATTGGAGAATTTTTGGAACAGTTGGGTGTCTAACCGTGACGACATCTTTTTCGTTGCCTGCGGCAGTGCGACTTCCTGGATGGTGGACAAACTCATTATGAACCAGGGAGGTTTGCATAACCGAATCACCAAACCCATTTATTTGCGACCTTTCACGCTGAAGGAAGTGGAAAGTTATATGGAAAGCAAGGGCGGCCACTGGGACCGTTTTCAACTAACGCAGACCTATATGGCCTTGGGCGGGGTGCCCTATTATCTCAGTTTGCTGGATTATACCAAAAGTTTGGTACAGAATATCGACAACCTGTTTTTTGTAAAAAACAGCCAGCTGCAAACGGAGTTTGATGAATTGTACAGTGCATTATTTCCACAATCAGACAGATACATCAGCGTGGTTAGGGCATTGTACACCAAACGCGCAGGGCTGACACGTGACGAAGTGGCCAAGGCCACCGGACTTGCCGGCGGCGGCCTTTCCAAAATACTGTCCAATCTCGAAAAATGTGATTTCATCGTCAGCTACGTTCAATTCGGCAACAAGCGAAAAAACACCATATACCGCCTTTCCGATTTCTACACCCTGTTCTATCTGCGTTTTGTGGAAGGCAATAAAACGCAGGATGCTGAATTTTGGGCACACAACATCAATACGCCTACCGTGAACAGTTGGCAGGGACTCACTTTTAAATTGGTGTGTATGCTGCATCTTGAACAAATCAAAAAAGCATTGGGAATTTATGGCATATCTACTAACGTAAGTTGCTGGCGCAGTGAGGATGCGCAAATCGACCTGCTGATTGACCGCAGCGATAGAATGATTAATTTGTGCGAAATGAAATTCTCAAACGAACCATACATCATCACCAAGGATTATGAGATGAAGCTGCGCACGCGCCTGGCGCTTTTCAAAGAAGCCACCCGGAGCCGCCGCAGCCTCATCCAGACTTTTGTCACGACGTACGGTGTGGCGCAAGGCAAGCACAGCAGCGTTGCCCAAAGCGAAATCACAATGGATGAGCTTTTTGCTTGTTGAGATCCTTTCACCTCCTCCTAAGGTCGGAGGTTCAGGATGACGATTCGCCATTAACGCACAAGTGCGGCGGCGCAAAGTTGTCGATAAGAGTCAGTGCGTGAAGCCGCCGCAAACGCGGTTTCTGCGGCGACACCACGACAATGTTTTTGCGTTAACACTTCCCGTCGCCGCCTTTTTTTGCTCGACTGCGCATCGTCATTCCGTAGCAAAGCGTAGGAATCTCTTTTCTGTGCGCAAAATTTATTTTTACGTTTTTGCCGATGAGCGCAATTTTTAACACTCCAACTTATACAGAAATAGTTGTTCTATTTAAAAGTTGTTTTTCTCCTAAATTCCGCAGAATGAGAATTTGCTAATTTGAGAAGGAGTGTTTACATTCAACGCGCACGTGCGGGGTCGTTGAACTGTCCTGGTGTGGTTCCGGAGGGGCGTTTTTTGAAGTCACCGGGCACAACTTCCCCCACCCGGCACGATCGGGGAATGGTGTGAGCCAAGAAGATGTGCTGTCAGAGTTTCAATTTGTCGTATGGTCTGTCGGAATAGATTTGCAGCAGCCACCTTCTTCCGGAGTGCGTCCAGCGGAACGGGACCTGTATGAAGTTGAAGAGGAATCTCTTGGCTCTGGAGGTTGCCTCTATTCCGAAGTTCCCTAACTCGGCGACCCGCCTGGCCGGAAAGGCGAAGAAGTTGCCGATGGGCGCGGTGAGTATCATGAAGACCGTGTTCTGCCGCATGAACGAACACGGCAGGTGCTTCCAGCCGAAGTCGTTGTTCATCATGTCGAAAGTCCTCTCCGAGCGTCCCCGCCCGTTGTAGAACTCCACGACCTCCCGCTCGCCGCTGTCGGTGTCGTTGGTGAGCACTCCCCGCCGCAGAGGTAGGTTGACATAAGGTTTTCCACAATGTGGGAGTAGGCGTACTTCGTGTTTATCCCCTTGTTTCCCAGCGTGTTGTCTATGAGGTTGGACAGTCCAGCCTTGCGGAATGCGTCTATTGTTGAAAAAATTCCGCCGAAAGTTCCGATTTTTCCGAAATTAAGTTGTATTTTTGCCGCCATATCACCCGTTTTTAGGTTTCGCAGCACAAAAACAGGTGAAATTATCGAGAAATGCAAGTCGTTGCTAAGTTATTTATTAACAACGGCTTGTCATTTTTCAACAACCCAAAATCAAGAATAATCTGCGGAAATAAGGTTATATGCAAGACTAAAGGTGATAATTTCGAAAAAAATGTATTAGAAAAAATTGGGTTTGATGTAATGAAAATTAACTTAGTATAAACTAAATTTATCAATTATGAAAAAGATTTTTACTTTGGTCGTTGCTTTATTCGTGATGACATTTTGTGCGAAAGCGCAAACTCTTTTATCGGAAAGTTTTGATGAGGGGGATCTCCCAACTGGATGGACCATGATTGACCAGGATGGAGATGGCTACAATTGGGATGCCGAAGAATGGTATCTAACGGGTGCTGCTCATACGGGGGATGGATGTATAGCTTCTGCCTCATACATTAATTCTGTTGGAGTATTGCATCCTCAAAACTGGTTGATAACACCTGCTGTCAACATAACATCCTCATCTACCACATTGTCGTGGTATGCTGGAGATTATGGTTATACAGAACCAATCGAAGTCTTGGTTTCTACAACAGGAAATACAGTGGCAGATTTCACTTCGCCTGCGATTTTTTCAGGGACTACGGAAACAGATGTTTCGGAAGAAGGCTATACGTATTATTCTGTCGAATTGGGTGATTATGTAGGTCAAAGCATTTATATTGCTTTTGTGCATAGAAATTCATACGACAATTATTGGCTGCTTTTAGATGATGTTACAATTTTTGCAGTGCCGTCAGAACCTATAATTGACGTTGTTTCAACTTTAAATTTTGGTGCTATTGAGACAGGTACATCGGCCATTCAACAAACTACGGTTACCGGATATCTTCTTACCGATACCATCACTGCCACCACTGCTGCTCCATTCGCGGTTTCTACCGATGGTACTACCTGGGATACGACAGCTTCTTTGGCTTCCGCAGGCGGCACTCTTTATGTTCAATATGCTCCAACTGCTGAAGGTGCTGACAATGGAACCGTAGAACTTGCCAGTGGTACGGCTTCTGCGACAATTAATTTGACAGGTGCTGCTTTCGAATGCAATGCCATTGTCGATTTCCCGTTTATTGAAGATTTTCCCGACACTTCGTCAACAAGAGATTGTTGGCAGATTGTGGATGCCAATAATGATGGCAATACAATAGAAATGCAACAGGTACTAACGGTATATAGCTCGTTCTACATGTATTCTTCAACAATGTCTGCCAACGATTGGCTGATTTCCCCCGAACTGGTTTTGGGTTCTGATATGAAGGTTTCATTTGATTATGTTACAGGGGGCAATGGACCAGAAAAATATTCAGTCTATGTG
>JAZRYT010000167.1:0-10785 GCA_045600905.1 Bacteroidales bacterium | reverse complement strand
CGTGCTGCTTTGTAAAAGCAAAGACGACGAAGTGGTGGAGTATGCCCTTAGCCGCAGTCTATCACCAACATTGGTAGCCGAATACGAACTGAAACTACCCGACAAGGCCTTGCTGCAACGCAAAATGCAGGAATTGGCAGATTTGATAGACGACGTACAAGATTAATTTTCGAACTATGGCACTGAGTAAATATAAATAGGGCGAGCTGATTGAATTGGTTATGACTGCCAATTCCGATTTGGAATATGGCCCTGAAGACGTTAAAGGAATGACTATCACGAAAGAAGTTATACCAACAAAAGCTGATGTTGAGGGTGCTGACTTGTCGAAATATATCGTGGTTGCTCCGAATGAGTTTGTTTTTAATCCACGAACTCACGGAAAGCATATTGGCTTTGGTTTTAATAAAGTAAATGCGGAGTAAATTTTATTGAGTAAATTGAATTCTTAACTCTTAGTTCTTATCTCTTATCTCTTGAACTCGAGGTCCCTTCTGGCGGAAACAGAACCTTCATTAGCCGACGCGCGCTGTAGGGACGCGATTTATCGCGTCCGCTTTTCTGGGAAGATCTGTACATATGGGAAACTAATTGCGCGCCTGACGGCACTGGGGGTGGCTGTAAACACGGAAAAATGGCGGAAGTAAAGAAAGCTAAAGGGTGTGTCCGTTGAAAAGCAGCTGCGCGAGGAAAGGTATAGATGAGAGGAAATGATGGAGTTTAAAGATTGACATTAGGGCTATATTGTCCAATCTTTATATTCGGCAACCTATGTCCCTCTGCTATAAGTTTGCTTATGGCATTGTCAATGTCACATTCGCTTATTACTCCTCTTTGCCAAGCATAGTAAAAGAAGTCCAAAGTGGTGAGATATGTGATGCCGTTAGCGGTACAATAATCTTTGATGTCCCGCAGATTGCTGCTGCCTACGACGTCGTGATTGAATTTACAATAGGCCATGCAAGCACTTTCTCCTGAACCAAACTTTTCAGTAAGCAGGGCATATTCTCTCAGCATTTCTCCAGAGGGAGAAAAAGGGATTACAGCCATTGTCTTTAGGTGATAGCAGATGTTGTCAATCTTAACTTTCAAGGTCTTACATTCATCATATACCTTACTAAGCACAATGTAATCGTATTCCTTGAAAATCTGAGGAAGGACAGTCAGGTAACCTGATTCTGAGAAATGGATGAGCACATCCGCGTCCAGTACGATTTTAGTTTTCGCCATAGGTAATCAGGTTCATCAATTCGTTGTAATGGCCTTCGGAAATTTTATCATTTTCGTACAGAATACGTGCTTTGCTGCCGTAGTCACCAATGACCAATCCCTCATTGCCGGATTGGTAAAGTGTTTGGTCCATGCCGTATTGGGCTGAAACCTCTTTGATGTTCACATTCAAAAAAGTCTGCAGCTGTTCTTCGGAAATCAGTTTCAGCCGTTTCAGTCTATAAGCCATGGCCTGGTGTGAAACGCCAAACAGTTGTTCCAACTGGAGTATTGTCGCCATAGAAACGGAGCGGTTCACAATTTCGGAATCCGGGATGTTCATCAAGATGCCGTTTTTCGGCATTAGCAGGCAGGAGGCGAATAGATCTGCGTTCTTTTCGTTAGGATCCTTGTCCACTGTCTCGCTACAAAAATGCGGAACAGGATGCTCATCCACATAAAGGTGGTAGAGTTCGTGAGCGATGGTGAAATGCTGACGCCCCCTTGTGCTGTTGGAGTTGATGAGCATAAAGCATTTGCCATCCTTCGTTTTTATGGAAAGACCGCAGGACTGGTCCGATAGCGGACGATATAGTGCCAGAATGTTCAATTTTCGGAGAATTGTCTTCGTATGGAGTGGCTCGGATTCACTCACGCCCCATTCACCTCTTAGTTTGTTGGCGAGGTTCTCTACAATATCAAGCGTAAGCAGTTTCATTACTTCAGAAGATTATCCATTTTCAAATAATTCATCACTACGTTTTTGAAGGCGGCCACTTCGCGCATGTCTTCAACGGATAGATTGTCCACACGAAAAGCGCCAACCAGCATGTTGTCAACCAAAGACGCATCTTCTTCGTAAAAGAGACTGAGTTTGCACCCCAGCAGTGCCGCGGCTTTTTCCAAAATATTGAGAGGAACTTCCCGTTCCCCCAATTCATAATTGGAATAGGCGGAGCGCTGAATACCTAAAAACGAAGCCATTTGTTCTTGGGTAAATCTGTTTGCCTTACGGAATTTTGCGAGGTTGTTTCCGACTATATGATTCATAATAAAATATTTAATGCACTTTACTGTGATTTTATTTCCGTGGCAAAAATACATTTATTTTTAACACACTCGGAATTTTGCCACATTTTTTTATTCCCCCTCATCCGTCCACTGCTCGCACTGGCGCAAGACGGTTTCCATTGCGCCTTCGGCCTCCTCGGGCGGGTACTTGTATTTCTTGAGCAGGTGCTTGATCATTCTGCGCATACCGGCTCTTGCAGACTCTTTCTTCTGCCAGTCTATTGTGCGGTTTTTTCTCAAAGCATCCGTCAATTCACGGGTGATGTTGACAAGTTCTTCATTGGTATAGAAGTCCTTGATGGCTTCGGGTCTGGTCAAGGCATCGTAAAAGGCCTTCTCTTCTGCGGTGAGTCCCAAACTGTTGCTCTCTTTTTCGGAAATGGCAATCTCTTTGGCTAACTTCAGAAGTTCTTGGATGACTTCTTCGTTGGTCAGCAATCCTTTAATGTAATTGGACAAGGAGTTATTCAGCATTTCTGAGAACTTCTCGGCCTGAACGAGATTGGTGCGCTGATATACCGAGACTCTCTCTTCCAAGAGTTTTTTCAGCAACTCAATGGCGATGTTCTTTTCCTTCATCTTGGAGATCTCGTCTAAAAAGGCGGCATCAAAAAGTGAAAATTCAGATTTGACATCCGAAAACAAATTGGTCACGCCGGTGCTCTTCACGCTCTGTCGGAGCAATTCGGATATACGTGCGTTGATTTCTCCTTTCGTAATCTTGCCTTTGCCGCCCATCCTGTTCAGAAGGGTTCTGACGGCTTCGTAAAAGGCGGCTTCAAAACGCTGATGCTCGGTTAACAGACTTCGACACAAGGTGACGGAATGGTGCAATAAGGCGGCTTCTTTCAAGAAAAGACGCTTGGCTTCTTCCTTGTCGGGTGCGATGATGAAGTTGACTCCTCCCTTGATGAGCTGCGCCCGCTCCATATCCGTGCTCGTCTGGAAATGGCGGTAGTCGAATCCGTGAAATAGCCCCTGGCAGACTTCCAACTTCTCAAGAAACTTGTTCAGTGCCGTTTCCTTGATGTTGGGGTTGCCAAAACGATGTCTGTCGCGGGCGGTGTAATCGTGCATGGCCTCCTTCAATGCCTTGGCAATGCCGATGTAGTCAACGACCAGACCACCGGCTTTGCCCGGATATACCCGGTTGACGCGGGCAATGGCCTGCATCAGGTTGTGTCCGCTCATCGGCTTATAGACATACATCGTTGCCAACGACGGTACATCGAATCCCGTGAGCCACATATCCACTACGATGGCTATCTTCATCGGGTCGTCATTGTCCTTGAAACGCTTGGCCAGTTCTTTCTTATATTGTTTGTTCCCAACAATGTCGTGCCACTCTTCGGGGTCGCTGTTGGCTCCCGTCATGACCACCTGGACCTTGTCTGTCCAATCGGGACGAAGTTCCAAAATGCGGTGGTAAATGCTGATGGCGATGGGACGCGAGTAGGCCACAATCATTGCTTTGCCAGTGAGCTCGTATTGTCGGTTTTCTTCGTAATGGTTAAGAATGTCTTTGCAAAGTGAGTCGATGGTCTCAGGCGCACCTAAAATGCCTTCCAAATGCGACATCTCTCGCTTGCTCTTTTCAATCTGTTCCGGCGAAGCGCCCTCTGCCGCCAAAAGTTCGTACTCGTCATCCAATTCCTTGAGCGTCTGTTCGTCCAGATTGAGATTGATGACGCGCGATTCGTAATAAACCGGACAGGTGGCACCGTCTTCTACCGATTGCGTCATATCGTAGATGTCAATGTAGTTACCGAAAACCTCCTGCGTGTCGCGGTCTTTTGTGGAAATGGGAGTTCCCGTGAAGCCGATGTAGGAAGCGTTGGGTAGGGAATCGTGAATGATGCGGGCGGTGCCGATGGAAACCTTGCCCGTCTCCGCATTCACTTTTTCTTCAAATCCGTATTGTCCGCGATGAGCCTCGTCCGTCATCACCACAATGTTGCGGCGTTTGGAGAGCGGACCGTCCGACTCCTCAAACTTCTGCATCGTCGTGAAGATGATGCCGTTGGCTTCGCGTCCCGCCAGCAGCTGATTCAAATCCTCCCGACTGCTTGCCTGCAGTGGTGTTTGGCGGAGGAAATCCTTGCATTTGGCAAACTGTGTGTATAGTTGGTCGTCCAGATCGTTGCGGTCGGTGATGACCACGATGGTGGGCTGCGATAGCTTTTCTTGCAGCAGGTGCGCGTAAAAGACCATTGACAGCGACTTCCCGCTGCCCTGTGTGTGCCAGAATACGCCGATTTTTCCGTTGCCGTTTACGGCTTCTTTGGTTCGCTCGATGGCTTTGTTCACTGCAAAATACTGATGATAACCGGCCAGTATCTTGGCACTGCCGGATTCTTCGTTTGAAAAGCAGATGAAATTTTTGAGGATATCCAAGAATCTGCCTTGCTCAAAAATGCCTTCAAAGAAGGTGTCGAAATCGGCGAAGGCGGTGCTTTCGTAGTTGCCGTCCTTGGTTTTCCACTCCATATACCGGTCCTCTTTGGCAGTGATGGTGCCCGCTTTCGAGCAGGCCATATCGCTCATCACGCAGAAGGCGTTATAAACGAACAGTGAAGGAATCTCCTTCATATAGTTGCGCAGCTGCTGGTAGGCTTCCGAAGCGTCTGTTTCCTCTCTGGACGGGGATTTCAGCTCTACAACCACCAAGGGCAGGCCATTGACAAAAACAATCATATCGGCACGTTTCTCCGACAGTTCCACGAAAGTCCATTGGTTGGCAATTTGAAACGTGTTTCGTGTGCTGTTGGGGGTGAAGTCGAGCAAATAGACCATCTCGTTGCGTTGCTCTTTGCCATCGTGGTAGGAGACTTCCACGCCGTGTTGCAGATAATCCATAAAGATGGCGTTACGCTGGGCCAGACTGCCGGTATCGATGTTCTTCAGTTTGACGATGGCCTCGTTGATGGCCTCAAGGTGTTTGCCCGGGTTAACTTCCACGAGACTTTGTCGCAGTTGGCTTTCGTAAAACGGAACGTAGTAATCGCGTTCCACCTCCGGTCCGTAAAGATATTCGTAACCGAGATTTCTAAAGATCTCTATTAAGGCGTGCTCGTAATTGTCTTCGGTAAAGGACATAATACAACTAATTAAATATCAATATTTTACAACTATGCGATTTGCATGAAATTATCATTTATCCGTCGATTGAGGGCGATTTTGTCGTCGAGGGAGGAAAGGATGGCGGCGATTCTCTTTTGTTCATCAATTTCTGGCAACTGCATTTCCAAATTTGCTAGAACATCAACTTGTGCCCTTTGTCGTCCAGAAGACCCGACCATAGATTTTACTGCTGCACCCACAAAGAAATCACAATGTGTAAGATAATATACAAACAGATTATCGCTAATTCCAGTTTTACCTCTCATAACAATATATTCTGTTGAGCCAAACGCAACTTCATCTTCATTTAACAATGAAATATACGAATGTTTTCCATTTTCCAAACAAGGTGTAATGCGGGCCATTATTGTATCTCCATTTTGAAATTTTGCACCTCCGTTATATGGTTCTATGGAATAATTGTAAATATCCCTATTATGAGAGATCAATTGGTCCATTGTTATTTTTCGAGCTAAAGAACCTTTTTTCAACGTAATCTTAGGATTAAAATCAATAAAATCCTCTAATTTATATTTTTTCCACTCTTCCATAAATGGGAATTTAGTTGTCTAATTCGTTAATTTTCAGTTCTCCACTCATTAGTCTCGGCAATAAGGTGTCGCGAAGATTAGATGTTCGTTCGTTTTCTTTATTGTTTGAAGAAATAACTTGTTTTAAAGACAAATATATTTTATTGAAATTCTTAACTACATCTTTGGGAGGATAAATCAATTTTATAAGTGAAAAATCTTTATATCCTAAGGTTTGTCGTACTCCTCCAATTGATCGTGCTACAACTTCATCTTGAAATCTTTGAGTGGTTCTATATAAATCAAAAAAGAATTGATAATCTGGTTCTGTTTGAAAAACAACATAAACAGGACTAACACATCCGTCGAATGAAAATTCATTCATACCAAGAGAACCAATATTTACTCGAGCAGGATTATAGGCAAATGATAATGGCTTAACAAGTATATACTTTGATGTGCTTGCGCTATAAACTTGTTTTGTAAAATATTCTTCTGACAAAACAAGTTTTCCTGTAGTGACAGGCGACAATACTTTTACATCATGTCTATCTTTGACTTTTTCTTTGACTTCTATAGTGACTTCTCCTAATTCACAAACTTTCCATCCTTTCGGTATTCTTCCCAGCTCGCTCTCCACGAACTCACCATCCTGGAAGGGCTCGAAATCCACGAACCACGACTTGAACAGCGCCTGCGCCTGCTGCTCTAAATTATCATTTATACGTCGATTGAGGGCGATTTTGTCGTCAAGAGAGGAAAGGACATCGACGATGGATTTCATTTTTTTTTCATTTGGTGCTTGAATAGGAAATTCTCGTAATGAGTTCAACGTCAAATATGATTGAGTTGAGCCAGCTAATCTAGAACAAATGTACTCCTTTGCTTTTGGAGATTTGAGCCAATAATACATCCACTTACTTTTAAGAGCATTTCTACCCATCTTAAAAATACCTATATTTTTTACTGCGAAATCAACAGGGTCAATTTCAACACGAACCACATTTCCGATAGTTCCAATCATACTAAAAAGAATGTCATATTGTTCAACTGCACTTCGTTGAATTATAGACAGATAGTCTTTTCTCGAAATTCTGTATGCAGAAGAAAAATCTATTTCATATTCTTTCAAATGCTTTGATGTGATGAGATAATATCCCTGATCTTGTCTTTTAGGACTATCATGAGTTCCATCAGTTACATTTTCGCAAAAATCAATAGCTTTATATTTTTTCCACTCTTCCATAAATGGGAATTTAGTTGTCTAATTCGTTAATTTTAAGTTCTCCACTCATCAGTTTTGGCAATAAGGTGTCACGAAGAGTCTCGAGGTGAGAGTTTTCAAATTCATTGTTACCTTTCGTGTCAAAAAAAGGTTTTACTACATTTTGAAACTCATCGATTAATCGTTGTGGAGGAATAATAATTGCAAAATCGTTGACGTCACTTGCTTTTACATGTGGTTGTACAGCTCCAGTTTGAGCATGATGCAATAACCTGTGATTCAACGCCAAATAACAATACACCCAATAAATGTTCTCGCTGTTATTATCGATAAAAGAACAATCTGAAGCCCAAACGTCAACATGATACATTTTCATGAATCCAGCATTCGCACCTGAAGCACTTATAGTCACAACTGGAGCATTTGTATTTGCAACATTATGGTAATATGCTGGAGTCATACCGCCGGCGATGACAGGAACATTTCCAGTGACCGCATCTTTAGCTATAATGGTTTTCCCTCTTTTAAATTCAGCAAGATCACCAAGTCTTCCCACTCTCCATCCTTTCGGTATCCTTCCCAGCTCGCTCTCCACGAACTCACCATCCAGGAAGGGCTGGAAATCCACGAACCACGACTTGAACAGCGCCTGCGCCTGCTGCTCTAAATTATCATTTATCCGTCTGTTTTGACAAATATTATGATACTGTGGATGATATGTGACTGTACTGACAAACATAACTAATTGATGAATTTGCGGTGAGATTGTTTCACATTGGCCTGGTTAACCATGGCGTAATGCATCGTTGTGTCTATTTTCACGTGTCCGAGCAGTTTCTGCACCTGCTCAACGGGCATTCCCTTGTCAATAGCCATAGTGGCCAACGTACGGCGGAATTTGTGCGGATGCACTCGCTGCACCTTCGCCGCCTTGCCAATTTTCCTCAGCCGTGTTTCCACACCCGATATCTGCAGCCGGTTGTGGGGCTTGGCTAAAGAGACAAACAACGCCTTGTTGCGGTCTTTTCGCGAGTTCAGATATTCCTGCAAGTGAATCTTCGCCCGCGCATTGAAATAGACGATTCGCTCTTTGTTCCCCTTGCCAAACACGATGCACTCCCGCTCGTTGAAGTTCACATCTTCGCGGTTCAACTTCACCAATTCGCCCACACGCATTCCGGTGGATGAAAGCAAGTCAATCATTGCCAAATCACGGATTTTCACGCAATGGTCGCGCAACTGCTCGATGTTTTCATCCGTCAACACCTCCTTTACATACACTCCGGTTTTCACTTTGTGGATTCTGCGAACCGGACTTTTGATAATGTAGTTCTCCTCTTCCAGCCAGGCAAAGAAGGAGGAGAAGATTCGGCGGATGTTGTCAATGGTAACCTTGCTGGACTTATGCTTCCGTTGAAATACAGCCAAATACGCACGGATGTCCTCTGTGGTGTAGTTTACTACTTTCTTTGGCATTTTTTTCAGCAACTGTCGGATGGTGTTCCCATAATAGCTGATGGTCGGGGCCGTGCAACCCTCCACCTGCTTGGCAGAGAGGAAGAGCTCGAGCAGACGCTCGTTGGAGGCGGCGTCTTCGTGCGCCACCTCGCCTTCGCGGGTAATGACATATTCACTCACCACCCGGAGAAGCACTCCATTGAGTTGCGCCAACTGTTCTACATTTAACGAATCCGACATTGCACTACTGATTTCTTGAATAAGTTTTTCTTTCATAATTCATCTGTGATTTATAGTTTATATCACAAATGAATACGAGCATTTTATTTATTTGATATTAAAACCGATGCTTCCAAGTTGTTTTTTGATTTCAGCTTCCAGGTCGTGCGATTGGGCAAACAAGTCAGACAATTCAGAGGTCAGCCGTTCCATCTTTTCCTGGAAAGGATCGCCGTCGTCTTCCGTTTCCGCGATGCCCACATAACGGCCCGGCGTAAGAATGTAGTCCTGTTTGGCCACTTCTTCCAACGGGGCAACGGCACAATAACCTTTTTCATCCTCGAGGGTGCCGTTTTCAAAAGACTCGAACGTGGCGGCAATCTTGAGAATGTCATCTTCGGAAAGTTCTCTCAACTTGCGCGTCACCATCGTGCCCATATTGCGGGCATCCACAAAAAGAATCTTGCCTTTCTGTTTTTTCGCGCGATTGAGAAACCACAGAGAAACGGGGATGCCGGTGGTATAAAACAGCTGTGAGGGCATAGCCACGATACCTTCCACCAAATCCGCCTTTATGATGTTCTCGCGAATCGTACCTTCGCCGCCGCTCTGAGAGGAAAGCGAGCCGTTGGCCAGCACCATACCGATGCGTCCGGTTGGCGAAAGATGGTGAATCATGTGCTGCAGCCAGGCGAAGTTGGCATTGCCGGCAGGCGGGATGCCGTATTTCCATCGTACATCGTCTTGCAGTTTGTCGGCGCCCCAGTCGCTCAAGTTGAACGGCGGGTTTGCCAATACGAAGTCGGCCTTCAACGTGGGGTGCTGGTCGTCGAAGAACGTGTCTGCGTTGAACTTGCCGAGGTCGGCTTCAATGCCGCGAATGGCGAGGTTCATCTGTGCCATCTTCCACGTGGTGGGGTTGCTGTCCTGACCGAACACGGAAATGTTGTTGATGTTGCCCTGATGGCGTTGGATGAATTTGGCCGACTGCACGAACATGCCGCCCGAGCCGCAGGCAGGATCATACACGCGGCCGTGATATGGTTGCAGCACTTCCACCAGGGTGCGTACGATGCAGGCGGGCGTGTAAAATTCTCCGGCCAGCTTGCCTTCGGCTTCCGCAAACTTGGAGAGACAGTATTCGTAAGTACGTCCCAGGATGTCTTTGCTGTCGCCGTGTTCCTTCATCTTGATGTTGGTGAAAAGGTCAACCACATCGCCCAAGCGGCGTTTGTCGAGTTCGGGGCGGGCGAAGTTTTTGGGGAGCACGCCTTTCAATCGTGGGTTTTCCTTCTCAATCAGGCGCATGGCCTCGTCAATGGTCAGACCCACTTCCGGCGTATGTGCGGCATCCGCAATGACCGACCAACGGGCCAATTGCGGAACGAAGAAAATATTCTCGGAAGTATATTCGTCCTTGTCCTCTTCAAAGCCGTCTCCTTGTTCTGCCAGTTCTTTATATTTTGCTTCAAAACTATCGGATATGTATTTCAGGAAGATAAGTCCAAGCACCACGTGTTTGTACTCGGAAGCATCAAGGTTGCCGCGCAGCAAGTCCGCTGCTTTCCATATTTCTTTTTCGAATCCGATTTCGGCTGTGTTCGTTTTTTTTGCCATATTTTATAGATGAAATTTTGTTTTTTCAATTACACGCTGCAAAAATACCAATTTTTACCATTGTTAGTCCATGCAAAAATAGCATAATATAAGAGGTTTTCTGCAATTATCTGTTGGATTGTTGCAGGAAATGCCCGAAAAGTGGGTTATCAAAGAAACGGGTTTCGTGAGGAATTTCAAACCTCCAACGTCACCTTATTTTAACGTGAGTTCGATATAAGCAACTAAAAGAGAACCAGCTGATTATCAGAGAATGCTTCTACCGATATGGATGGTTTCTTGGGGAAGAAGCAGTAGGCAGCAATGGCGGCGACCGCATTGACCATGAAGTTGCAG
>JAZRYT010000166.1:0-25647 GCA_045600905.1 Bacteroidales bacterium | reverse complement strand
GCCAGTGGTCAGATAGTTGGCAGCATCGGTAAGTTGCGCCACTGTCGTCGGGATGGTCGGTTTATTGCTCAAGTCATTGTAATTGCCGCTGAAGCCGGCGGGCAGTTTCACGTAGCTGCCGCCCGTCAGGTAAATGGTGTCGTTGCTAATGCTCAGCACCTGCTGCTCGACAAACGAGGAGATGGCGGCGATGCTGTCGTGGATCTGGCCGGCCACGCTGTCGCGGATGGCGTGCCGGGTGGTGTGCAGCGTCAGGTTGGCAATGTTGTTTTCATTTGCTGTAATGTCGTGCTGCATCGTGGTAATCACCGCGCTGTCGGAGGTCAGGTAGTGGCGGCCGTCCAACGTGGTGGCGGTCACGTAGCCCTCCGTGGTGAGGATGGTGTTCACCGTGTCGCTGATGCTCGGCTTGTTCTGGATAAAGGAAGGATCTTCCGTGTCCACCTGAGTCCAGTTGCTTTGAACGAGAGCAGACGGATCAACCGTTTCCGAATGCATCGTATTGATGGCCAACGGCACGGCATTCACCTCCGTGGTGTCTTTCACTACGGAGCGGTCCGGCAGGGTGATGGCCACCGCGATTTTGGAATGGAGCCAGTCGATATCGTCCCAGTCGGCCTCTCCGCCAATAAGCAGGGAGATCAAACCGTTCTGGTTGGTAGGCACGGCTGCGAAAGATTGGGTGTATTGCAGACTGTTGTCCATTCGCAACACACTGATGGTGACATCAATATTGCTGTTCGTCACCAACTTGTTGGAGTTGTCACGCACCACGGCTTGATAACTCAACTTCGGGTTTTGTGCCGTCTGGGCCCAGACTGTCATTGCTATCATCAGCAAGGTCAAAAGAGTAAATGATTTTTTCTTCATTATTTATATGTTTTTTTATTTATTCGCTATATGTAAATTGTACATTGTTAATTGTAAATTGATAGAAGTATATCCAGTTGGCGGACAGGTAGCCTTCAATTAGCGGTTGACTTTGGCCACAAAGTCCTTTTTCAACAACAGCTTCACCAAACCCCGTAAGTAACCCCATCCGTAACTGACGTGGATGGTGATGTACGTGCATATCAGTAGAAGGATGGTGCGGATGTTTTTTTCTGATTTGCAGCTAAAGTAAAGTGCCATAAGCAAATAGAGTGCTAATACGGCTATGTACAAATAGCGGAAAACCGGATGTACGAAGCATAGCAGGAAACCGAGGATAAGTCCTAACACGAAGCATAAGGGGAAGAACTGCCGCAAGGTCGCGGGTTTTCCTAATTTCTGATTGACCAAAGGTTTGAAAAGGCCGTATTGGTAGAACATCTTGGAGACTTTGCCAATGGTGTCGCGGGCAAAGTAGTCAATGACAATGCTCGGAATCAGAAATATTTTGCCTCCGTTTTTAATGATTCTGCCGTTAAATTCATCATCTTGGTTGCGAATCAGTTCCTCATCGAAGAAGCCGATGCGGTCGAAAATATCACGGCGGAAACAGCCGAAAGGCACTGTATCGACAGACATTTCCTTGTCAGCTCCGATGCGGAAATAGGAGTTGCCCATTCCGAAAGGCGAGCTTAACGCCGTAGCAATGGCCCTGCATACGGGTGTGTCGTTGACGGGAAGCGTGCGGCACACGCCACCCACATTGTCGGCTTCCAAGTCTGCTAATTTTTGAACCAGTACGGAAAAATAGTTGTCGGGATATTTGGCGTGCGCGTCCAAACGCATAATAATGTCACCCTTTGAGGCACGTATGGCAATGTTCAATGCCGGCGGCACAATCCGTTGCGGATTGTCCAAAAGGTGGATAAATGGATATCGGCTCGCATATTCCCCCACAATGGCGCGTGTGCGGTCATTGCTCATACCATCCACAAACAAAACTTCCAAGTCTTCTTTGGGAAAATCCTGCTGCAAAATCGATTCTATGCAGTTGGCAATGTATTTTTCTTCGTTGTAAATAGGACAGATGACGGAAAGCATGGCGGGTGGTTTTTAAATAAACGGACTATAGATTTCTTGATATTTCGTGGCAATGTGTCTCCAACTGAACAAGTCGAACTTGTTCGTTGAAAGTGCCTCATAATTATTCGGTTGTGATAATAATAGGCGGAGTGCGTCTATGATTTCCTGAAGATGGGTGGGATGAACGCTTTCGCCGACCTTTTCGTCAAAAATGCCATCAATCCCCTCGTTTTTAGTGTATAAAACGGACAATCCCTGGGATAGCGCCTCCACATATACAAGGCCGAAGGTCTCGTGAATGGAAGGCATCGCGAATATGCTGTTACTTTGATATACTTTTTGGAGCTTGTCCTTTTCGTAGATTTTCCCCTTGTAGGATAATGTCTCGGGATGCTTTTCAACAAGATGGAGGACGTCCTGCTCCCGGTTGCCTGTGCCGCCTACCAGGTCAAGGTGAATGTCGGGGAATGTTGCCTTTAAATTCAAAACGGCTTCAATCAGTCGCAGCACGTTTTTGTTGTCATCGAAATTGCCTACGTAGCAAATTCCGTGGTTATGCGCGTGTTGCTCTGGGTTGGCCTGTAGATGCTCCAGCCAATATTGGTTGATGCCGTTGGGCATAATGAGGCTTTTTTGCGCGAGCGTTTGGCGCATCCCGATAAGCGTCCAGTGGCTGCTGAGACGTCTGTGATGGGAAGGCGAGATGAAAATCACCTTTTCGGCCTCTTTGATGACGGCGCGATGTACCCACCAGAGATGCGGCAGCTTCAAAAACGCGTTGAGGTCGGAGTTGCGCACGGCCACAATGTACGGGAGCCCATATCTCCTTTTGAGTTGTAAGGCTGCAGCTCCGTCACTGAAAAGATTCGTGGCGTGAACAATACCAACCTTTGACAAATCCACATTCTTGCAAATGTCTTTATCAATCACATCTATTTTCCTATTAAAGAAAATCCGATGTAAAGGTTTGAGTATGAATGAATAAATTATTGTTGTATGATTTCCTTCAAAACGATTGTTGCCTTCTAACGCTTTGTCGCGAATGGGTGAATAGATGATTTGCTCAACACCCAATCTATCCAACTGCTGATACAGCTCCGTATGTACTTTACTGTAAGTAAAGTCGTTGCAGATGTGCAGCACTTTCTTGGAATTGTCTGCGGAATCATCCTCTTGGGATGGTAATGCCCGTTGCGGATGATTGAATGTGGCGCCTAACAGCAGAAAGGCAAGCATTTGAATGGAGCCTGGCCCGTAAGGGAAGTTGGGCTCTACGAAACTGACCAAAAGCGGAAGGGCGCAGGCAATATAGCCAACGTCTTCCAAACGGGTTATACGGTCTTTAAACAGCGCACAAATGGTTTTGATTCCGAAATACAAGTAGAACCCAACCAAAGGCAGCGACCATACGCCGTAACGCACCAATCGTAAAAGAATATAGTTGTGAATGAGCAAGATGCCGGATTCTTCTGTCTGCTCTCCGTTAAAAGGATCTTTCATTAGGAATTCCAATCCCTGGTGATTGCGCTCCATACGGTTGGAGGTGAGGACATCCAAGTCGTCAGAGGACTTCCCGCCAACCATAAAGGTGTGAAGCTCATCACAAATAAAGCCCGCGTAGATAATGTAGCCGATGAGGCAGATTCCGAGGATGGATAACACGGTTTTGAGATTCCATTTCCACTTCCAGTTGCAGTCTTTGATGCCGACAAACAAAGTGCAGAGTAACATCGCGAAGCAGTCGGAACGCGCTCTGATTAAAAGCAGAACAAGCAAGGTGAGGATGAAAAGAACGAGGAAGTGCGTACGTTGCTCTTTGATTTTGATACCGAAGAAGAAGCACGCGGTGCCGGCAATGGCAATTAGGCCGCCCACCTGGTTTTTTCCCTCATCCAGCATATAGTGTTCTGGAATGTACAGGCCACCGGCCCAATAAAAGCAGTTGAGCACGCCCATTACAATGAGCCCGAGTGTGTAATAATAGCAAATGTTCGCCCAATTTTTGATGTCATTGTCCAATGTCATACCGATGCCGATACACAAAAAGGCAATAATCAGCTGACTGAGGTCGGCCAGCCGGAAATGTCGTCCAGCAAGGTAGAAAAAGAGGAACTCCGCAGTAACTAAGATAATGGTTACGGCGAAGAGTCGCATAAAACGTTCGGAGAAATACTTTTCAATGGAAAACGTCAAAATTAGGGACGTCGCCATACAGACCATAATGGCATAACGCAGGATGTAGTATCCGATAGTCAAATATACCCACGGCAGGTATGAAACGGCTACGAATGCCAACGTGATGTATAGCAGGTATTTTGCGATTTTTTGTTTCATGTGGAAATGTGATAATGCGGTAATGCGATAATGTGATAATGCGGTAATGCGATAATGTGATAATGCGGTAATGCGATAATGTGATAATGTGATAATGCGGTAATGTGATAATGTAGATTAAGTAGATAGGTAGATGGGTAGAAATGTGATTACCTGAAACCTGAAACTTGAAATCTGAAACCTACAACTGTACCATTTCTCCGAACAGCAGATCTGTTTCGGGCAGGCGGCCGTAGTCGAAGCCGCCGCCGGGCGTGAAGGTGAGTTCGCCGAAATAGGCTTTCCCTTTTTCGAGGTAGAAGTCGGCACGTACGAATGGGAATGGGCTGGACAACCTTTCCGCGATATCGAAAAGTTGGTCCATACCTTCCGGTTTGGGAATTGTGAAATTCTCGGGTGCGGCAAGTCCCTGTTTGTTGAGGCGTTGCAATTCCCACTTGCGGTTGAAGAAGTAGAAGGACGGTTTGGACTGTTGTCCGCGGCCGTAGCAGCACAACACGTATTCGGCCTTGCCGTTGAAGCAGTAGAACTTGTAGTCGGTAGGGGAGTTTCCGTCTTCTGTGTCAATGAATTTTTCGCAGAGTAGGATTTTCTCTGATTCTTCCAAGTCGTATTGCGGCTCGGCTGCCAGCAGGTGGAACTTTATTTTACGGAATTCTTCCAATTCGCGGACGGCTTTTCCCTTGTCCAGTTTTTGTTTGTCCAGGCAAACGACATTGCCACCGTTTCCGAAATTCCACTTTAAGACAAATTTTTCCGGCAGATTGTTCCAGTCAATTTCCTTGGCGGAGGAATAGGAGGCAATCACATCGTTCAGGATGTGGCCGAGACCAGCTTCCTGCACGTATTCGCGAACGCGGAATTTGTCAGCGCACTGTTTGACTAACGCGTTGTTTTTGTAATAGTTCAGCTTCATCCACTGAATTTTCTCGTCCAAGGTTTTCGGATTTTTGAGGTCCGGCCATCGATGATGGCAGAGCTTGAACAACAACCTGATCACGCATTTGGGCGAAAGGGTGGTAAGTATGTATCTGAACCACAAGTTTGGTTTTGAACGTAAGTCCATTTTTTATGATAAATGATTAATATTGAAAGCAATGTGATTTGGTGTCGTAGGTGGCGAGGTGGTCGTAGCCGCAGCGTTGCAGTTCTTCCCAGGCTTTCGGACAGAATTGTCCGAGGTCTTCGGATTTGTGAGCATCGCTGCTGATAACGACGGGTATATCCAATTTGCGGGCCTTCATCAAAAGCTGCGTGGAAGGATAGAATCCATCGTAGCGCTTCTTGTATAGCCCTCTGGTGTTAATTTCGATGATGACGTCATTTCGTTTGATGAGCTGCAGCGCCTTGTCTGCCAAGGTCACAAACCAAGGCTCGTCGTCTTCGAAAAAGCGGTGCTGGTTGTGCATCTTGATCTTATCGAAATGGGCGATGATGTCCATCTTCTCGGTTTCCAACATTTCAAAGGTCTGCTCCCAAAAAGTAGTGACGGCCTTGCGGATGTTGTTGTCAAACAGCGTGGCCAACCCTTCATCATAGATTTCGCGCTTTGGACCATCAATAAACCAAATACCTTCTCTATCAGTGGGCTTTACCAAATGAACGCCACCGATAATATAGTCCAAGTGGTGCTCTTCCTGAAAACTGCGAAACGGTTTGGTCATTCCCGGTATGAAGTCACATTCCAAGGATTTGAGCAGCGTGACGGGCGTGGCTTTTTGCAGTTCTTCTATCTCCGTACAGTACTTTGGCAAATCTTCTTCTAAAATGCTGAAGTCGTTTTCGAAAGGCACGGGAGCGTGGGAAGAAAAACCCAATTGGGAATAACACAGTTTCTCGGCTGCTGAAACAAAGGCGGCCAAAGGTTCTTTGCCGTCGCAATAGGAACTGTGGGTATGGTAATTGGTGGTTAACATTTTTTAATGCGATAATGTGATAATGCGGTAATTCGGTAATGTGCTACGCAGTCAATGTTATAGTAGATTAATGAACTTTAACAGAGTATTTTTTAAACCTTAAACTTTAAACCTTAAACTTTATACTTTCCCAGCTTTGTCAAAGAGGTCAAGGATGAGTTTGCTTTGGCCGGGGTGTGAGTAGTTGTAGAAGTTGCTGAGGAAGATAATCTGCAAGCCGTCTTTCGGACGATAGAGCCAGAGGTTGTGGAATCCGTTCCACAAGCCGCCGTGGTAAATGATGAATCCGTGTTCTTTGTTCTCCAAGTGCAAGCCGTATCCGTAAAGGTCTTTCGGAATCGTACCTTTGATGGTTTTGTTTCTTGTGGAGGTGGCTTCGTCTATGATTTCTCTTGGAAGTATTTTGTAGTCAATAAAGTAGGCGTTGGTCCAGCGCACCAGGTCTTCGGTTGTGGTATAGACACCTTTGTCGCCGAGTACGCCGTTCAGTCGGTCGTATTGAGCGAGCGGTCCGCCTTTGAAATGGCCTCTTGCGATAGGTGTGTTTTCAATGGATTTGGGTTTCACGTTGGCAAATTCCTGCCCGCAGCGGATGGAGATGTTCGGCTGCTTCCCTTCAGGATAAAGCCCTACCAACTCGGTAAAGAAGTACGTGTCTTTCATACCGGCCGGCTTCCACAGATAGTCGCGGACATACTGCTCGAACGGCATTTCGGAAACAATGGAGACGATGGACGCAAGCAGCGCGTAGTTGGTGTTGGTATAGTTGTAACCCTCGCCGGGACGGAACATCCATTGAACTTTCTCTCTTTTCAAAATGTTGGCAAGCTGTTCGTTGGTGATGAAAGGAGTGGTGTCGTAGAGTGTGTAGTTGAAGTTGAAATATTCGGGAATTCCGGAATTGTGGGAAAGCATCTGTCGGATGGTTACTTTGCCGTATGGTGTGCCTGGAATGTATTTCCCTAAAGAGTCGGAGAGTTGGAGTTTCCCGTCGTAAAAGAGTTTGAGGATGGCAGCGGCGGTGAACTGCTTGGAGACGGAGGCCAAACCGAAAATGGTGTGGTTGGTTATAGCGTTGTTTTTTCCGTCGCGTAGGATTTCCAACTGATCGGCGGTGATGTCCTCATAGCCACGAGTGCTTTTGAAGAGTTCCAAGTATCCGTAGGATTTTTCGACGAATATCGTATCGTGACGGGCAACGAGGACCGTTCCGTTCATACGCTGGCCCAGGCGGTCTGCGTAGGCGATGAGGGAATCAATGAGGGGGTCGTGAATGTCTGCGGATATGGTATGCAATTCTTTGGTCTCAAAGGGGATGAGATATTCGTGGAAAACTTCCTCCTTTATAAAAGAATCTGCCTGTAAGAAGCTGAGGCACAAAAGGAAAGAAAATGCAATAATAGAAATCTTTTTTATCATAATGACCGCAAAGATATGATTTTATAAAATGCCGAATTTGATTTTTATGGCAAAGTTATCCAACGTCTTTGGTTGATAATATGGTCCATAATGATAAAAAATTCCAATGCCGACGGAAAAGGTTTTCAATAAATCTACGAGATGGTCTATTATGATTCCGGTTTCAAAATACCCTCTGCTGAGAGTCTCAAATCCGATGCCCTGATGCAGATTGGGATGCGACAGGCCTCCAATTCCAATGTTCTGACAAAGAATGATTTGCGGAGAGAAGTTCTTGTTGCTTGTCATCTTTCCGAAATTGTGTCGTAGGAAGAGGAAGGCGTATTTGTCGCAAAGGAAAGTGTTGCTGCGCATAGTGGCAAATTGCTCCCAACTGTCAAAGTTGACGACGGCATACCCGGCCATTGGTGAGTAGAGTAGGGAGGCCGGCAGTTGGTTCGGTGTGTATCCGCCCCACAGACTGATTTCGGTGTAGCCGGTATGGTAGTAATTTTTTCGGTAACGAATGTTGAGGTCCCATTTGCTATAATTGAAATCGCTGTGTATTACATTTTTAAACCCTTTCGCATAATGCAAGGTGAAAACGGGAAGAGGCGATTCTGTGGTAAGCGTGAGGTTTCCGGTGCGGATTTGTTTTTCTTTGAATGACAGTTGAACAGTAAGGCCGGTTTCAAAATTCCGATAATGGAATGCGGAGTTGTTTTCATCGGGCATAGGTAGAAATTGGTAGTCGAAGCCGGTTTCGTAAATGCCGTAGTTGGATTGTGCGGCGATTTTCAACCATTTGGCAGGCTGCATTTTAAAAAGAATATTTACACGTGTGCCGTAATCATAATGGCTGACTACCCATTGTCGAATATATTCGGAAGAGAGAAAGGCGTATGATGCGTCGTAATGGTAAATATTGCCGCTTTCATACAGGTCGTGGCCGCCTTCCAGTCGTAAGGATAGGTTCCAGCGTGTGCCGATGTTGAAGTCAAAACGGCCGCCGCCTTTCCAGTGCTTGTCGGCTAACGCGTAGGCAAAATGTCCCCCGAAGCTGATGAGCTTGCTGAGCCGCTGGTTAGTATAGAGTCCCAGTCCGAAGCGCCAACCTTCCACATCCCTATAGTCAATGATTTTGGCAATATCCAGGTTGATGGGACCGATCGGGATGTAGCCCTCCGTCAGTGGTTCAAGCATTGAGAAAGTCCTGTCCAATCCTGCCGCCCGACTGATGCTATCTACTAATTCGTAGGTGCGCTTTTCTTCTGCCGTGAGCGGTTGCTCACGGTATTGTGTGAGTAGCTTTTCGTTTTGGATGTCGCCAGATATGCTGTCGGTCACGTCTATCTGGTCGAAATCTTTGCGGCTGAGCGGACAGTCCAGTTGCAACTGTTTGAAAGTGCTGACGTTGTGGAAACGGATGGTCGTGTTGGGCAAAGAGCGTTCGTTTATCCAGATGCTGACATAAAGCGAATCTGGCACCCACGTGCCATTAGGTAGTTGACGGAAATATTGTTCAAAGGTCAGCGGATATTTGTAAGTGCTGTCGTGTGCGTTTGCGCGAATGTGCTGCAATGCCCAATCTGGATAATGCAGCCATAGTTCGCCGCTGAAGGCCGTAAAATGGTAATTCTTTTTAGGATGGAATGAGATTTTGAAAAACGTGTCTTCGTCCAAGGTGATTTTTTCATCCAATGTATAATCATAATTATGTAATCCTTTGATTGATATTGGATTAAGATATTTTTCCGTCAAGAATTCTATCTCATCTTCATCCATATAGAAAGATTGTTGGGAAGCTAGCCAAATGGAGAGGAAGGATTCTTTGAAACCGGAAGTTTTGGAAGCGATGACGACAGATTTATGCAGATTGGGCTGAAGATAGGATATTTTAGTAACGCATTCGTTCATAAAAAGTTTTTGCCGATAGGAATCGGCGGTGGCATAAACTTTCTGATAATGGACGAGTTGGTAGGAGGCGTTGGCGCGCAGGCTGTTTTGACTTCGTTGTCGGGTTGCCTGTTGAATCATCGCCAAGGCCGGATTGACGGGCGACATGATGATGACTTCGGAAATAGAATCGTGTTGCTCGAGCGGCCATTGCGCCCAGGCAACACGATACAGGAGACATAGTATGACGACAAGCCAAAGCTTACGCATTTTTGCAGTTGTTAGCCGTTCATAGAAGCCAGGAATTCCTCGTTGTTTTTGGTTCCTTCCATATTTTCCTTAATGAAGGTCATCGCTTCGATAGTGGTCATATCGGCGAGGTGGTTGCGGAGAATCCATACCTTCTGGAGTGTTTCCGGCTTTTGCAGCAGGTCATCGCGGCGGGTACTGGAGGCCACCAAATCGACGGCGGGATAGATACGTTTGTTGGAAAGTTTGCGGTCGAGTTGGAGTTCCATATTGCCGGTGCCCTTGAATTCCTCGAAGATGACTTCGTCCATACGGGAGCCGGTTTCGATGAGGGCGGTGGAGATGATGGTGAGGGAGCCGCCGTTTTCTACGTTACGTGCGGCACCGAAGAAGCGTTTGGGCTTTTGCAGGGCGTTGGCTTCCACACCGCCGGAAAGGACTTTGCCGGAGGCCGGCGCCATAGTGTTGAAGGCGCGTGCCAAACGGGTGATGGAGTCCAACAGGATGCAGACGTCGTGTCCGCATTCCACCATTCTTTTGGCTTTTTCCAGCACCATATTGGCGATTTTGACGTGACGTTCTGCCGGCTCGTCAAAGGTGGAGGAGATAACCTCGGCATTTACGCTGCGCTGCATATCGGTGACTTCCTCCGGACGTTCGTCAATCAACAGGATGATGAGGTATATTTCCGGGTGGTTGGCGGCAATAGCGTTGGCCACATCCTTGAGCAACACGGTTTTACCTGTTTTCGGCTGAGCCACAATCAAACCACGTTGGCCTTTGCCGATAGGGGCGAACAAGTCGATGACGCGGGTGGAGAGATTACAGCCGGGATGGCCCGTGAGGTTGATTTTCTCATCTGGGAACATCGGGGTAAGGTAATCGAACGGGATGCGGTCGCGGATATCTTCTGGGTTGCGTCCGTTGATCTTTTCGACTTTGGTCAGTGGGAAGTATTTCTCGCCGCTTCTTGGTGGACGGATGGCACCATATACGGTGTCGCCGTTTTTCAAACCGAAGAGTTTGATTTGGGACATTGAAACGTAGATGTCATCCGGGGAGGTCAGGTAGTTGTAGTCGGAGGAACGGAGGAAGCCGCAGTTGTCGCTGGTGACCTCCAGCACGCCTTCGGCCATTACCAGGCCTTCATATTGCGAGTTGGCAAGCAGGGCGTTTTGTTCTTCCATAATCCTCTCGCCTTCTGTTTTTTCTACAGCAGGCTCTTCTTTTGCTTTGGGAGAGGTGCTTTTAGGCTCGTTTGGCGTTTTGGGCTTTTTGTCCTGATTGTCGTTTTTCTTCTGCTTTTTATCAAACTTCTTTTTCTTGTCGTTTTGGTAGTCGGTTTTTTCCTCTTTGGCTACAGGAGATTCGGTTTTGTCTTCGTTTTCCGTATTCTCTGTGTTTTCAGCTTTGTTGATGGATTGTTCCAGAAAGGCGTAATCATCGTTGAGGGTGTCAACGGGTTCGGCAGCCTCAACAAGAGGAAGTTCAGGTTCCGCTATTTTGTTTTCTTCAACTTTGTTTTCGCTCTTTTTGGGGCGGCCGCGTTTCTTTTTGACAGGTGCGGTTTCAGTTTCAGCCGTTTGGACGGGTGCCTCAACTGTATTTTCCACAGCTGGTTCGGAGGTAGTCTCTTCTACTGCTGATTCAGGCTTTTTCGCTGTGGTTTTACGTTTGGTGTTACGTTTGGGCTTCTCCGTAGAAGTCTCCGGATTGGCGAATAATACGGGCTCTTCAGCGGTTGTGACGTTCGTTTCTATAATGGGAGCAGCCTCTTCTTCTTTGGTTTTCGTGCTTTTCTCTTTGAAGATGGGCACCGCTTTTTTTTCAGGCAAATTTACTTTGATGGTTTTTTTGTGTTGGTTGGAAGTGGCGACGGGAATGTCGTTATTAGTCGTTATTCTCTTCCGCTTAGGTCTTTTTTCAGTAGAGTCTAGCATAGGTGAAAAATTGAATTTGATTTTCTTATTTATCTGTGTGAAGCAGTGTTACCAAAGGAAGGGAAGGAGTAACACCGCGTTTTTATAAGATGCTGCAAAAATACATTTTTTTTGTACTTTTGCAGCCTTTTGAAAAAAATGATTGAAAAAATTACGCAATTGATAAAAAAGATATTCACTCCGCAATTTATACGTTTCGTTTTGGTTGCGATGTTGAACACGGCTTTCGGGCTGTTAATCAATTATGTGTTTCTTTTCATTTTCGAAAATCTTCTTCACTTGAAATATGCCTACGTGGTTTCCAATTTGCTGGCAACCATTGGGAGTATCTTGTTCAATTTCAAGACGTACGGCGCATTGGTCTTTAAGAACAAGGACAACCGACTGATATTCCGTTTTCTGATGGTTACCACCTTCACCTATTTGCTGAATATCGGCGGCATTGCCTTGCTCGAACATCTGGGCAGTACGAATAACTATCTCAATCTCACATTAATGGCTATTCCTGTCGGTTTGCTCAATTATGTCTTCAACAAGATTTTCACTTACGCCAAGGAAACCAAAAAATGGATTTGGTGGATGATGATAGGGATTCTCGTCATCGAGTTGTTCGTGTTGGTTGTGGTAAAGTGGTCGTAAAAAAAGTTAATCCAAAGATACTTTTTTACTTGTCGGATGTTGATATTTTAATGGTTGGTCCTATACGTACAGTGTGTTTTTTCGTATTTTTGTGGCCTTTTAATGTATATATAATGAAAGTTGTAATATTGGCCGGTGGATACGGCACAAGAATCAGTGAAGAGAGTCATTTGAAACCAAAACCCATGATTGGTATCGGTGACAAGCCCATTCTGTGGCACATCATGAAAATCTATTCCGCATACGGTTTTCACGATTTCGTGATTTGCTGCGGTTATAAACAATTTGTAATCAAAGAATGGTTCGCCAACTATTACCTACACAATAGTGATATTACTTTTGATTTCACGCAGGGCAATCAGCTTCAGATACAGAACAATGTGGAAGTTGAACCTTGGCGCGTCACCATTGTGGATACCGGTCTGAACACGATGACGGGCGGCCGTGTGAAACGCATACAAAAATATATCGGGAATGAGACCTTTATGCTGACTTACGGTGACGGCGTGGCAAATGTCAATATTGCAGATCTCGTCGCTTTTCACAAACAACACGGCAAAATAGCTACTATCTCTACGGTGAATGTAGGTCAGCGCTTCGGTGTCATTGAAATGGATGCCAACAATTCCATCAATTCTTTCCGCGAAAAATCTGACATTGATGGCAGTATGATCAATGGCGGCTTTATGGTGTTTGAACCTCAAATTTTCGATTTTATCAAAGGTGACGAAACCATTTTCGAACGTGAACCTCTTGAAACAGTTGCCTCGATGGGCGAACTCAAAGGTTATAAGCATAAGGGGTTCTGGCATTGTATGGATACACAACGAGACAAGCAAGCCCTTGAACAAATGTGGGAAAGCGGAAATGCCCCTTGGAAAGTTTGGTAAAGACTAATCACTATAGGCGTTACACAATGAGCAAATTGAAAAACAAACGGATATTTTTGACTGGACATACCGGGTTCAAAGGCAGTTGGATGCTGGCCATCCTCAAGCAGTTAGGTGCCGAGGTGATGGGGTATTCCTTAGCTCCGAATACCAATCCGAGTTTGTTTGATGTCATTAAGGGTGCTGAGTTGTGCCACTCCGTAATCGGTGATGTTAGAAATGCGGAATATTTGCACAAATGTATGACAGACTTTCAACCCGATGTGGTTTTCCATTTGGCCGCACAGCCCATCGTACGAACTTCATACAAGATTCCCGCCGAAACGTTTGAGGTCAACACCATCGGTACGGCTAACGTGCTGGATGGCATCCGACTTTTGGGAAAGCCCAGTGTGGGCGTGATGATAACCACCGACAAAGTTTATCAGAACAACGAAACGGGGCAGACCTACAGAGAGACAGATCCGTTCGGCGGTTACGACCCCTATAGTGCCAGCAAGGCCTGCGCCGAATTGGTCATCGACTCGTACCGCAAATCATTCTTCAATCCTAACGATTACGACAAGCATCAGAAAGCCATTGCTTCTGCCAGGGCCGGCAATGTGATTGGCGGCGGTGACTGGGCGGCAGACCGTTTGATCCCTGATATTGTGCGAGCACTTTCCAAAGGAGGAACAATCCAGATACGTAACCCTAAAGCCGTTCGTCCATGGCAACATGTGCTGGAGCCTCTTTCCGGATATATCCTATTGGCAGAAAAACTGATGGAAGACCCTGTCCGATATGCCGAAGGATTCAATTTCGGTCCAAATCCTGAAGACACTCTTACTGTGGAAGAAATGACCGAAATGGCCGTGAAGATCTGGGGAAAGGGGAATTTCGATTTTCCCCATTTGGAAAACCAACCGCATGAAGCCGGACTGCTTTCATTGGATATCACGAAAGCGCATGATGTGTTGGGTTGGACTCCGCATCGGACTGCACAACAAGCCCTCGAACATACGTTGGAATGGTATAAAATATATTACGAGGAACCGACAGAAATCTTCAGAATGACATTAGAACAAATAAAGTCCTATTTGAACAAATAATCAACAATGAATAAACGAGAAGAAATACTGAACTTGGTGCGTGAATACTACCAAGAGAATTTCGCCACTAAAATGGAATTTGTCGAAGGCGACAGAATTGCTTACGGAGGACGGAAGTTTGATGAAAAGGAGATGGTGAACTTAGTGGATTCCGCCCTTGACTTTTGGTTGACCACCGGACGCTATGCCGAAAAGTTTGAAAAGGATTTTGCTCAACATTTAGGTGTAAAGTTTGCGATGCTGACCAACTCCGGTTCATCTGCCAATCTGTTGGCATTTATGGCACTCACTTCCCCGCTTTTGAAGGAACGTGCCATCAAAAGAGGGGATGAGGTTATTACTGTTGCCGCCGGCTTTCCGACCACCATTGCACCGATGATACAATTTGGTGCAATTCCCGTCTTTGTGGATGTCACCATTCCTCTATATAACATAGATTGTACAAAATTGGAACAGGCACTTTCATCCAAAACCAAAGCCGTGATGATAGCTCACACATTGGGAAATCCTTTTGACTTAAAAGCGGTTAAGAGCTTTTGTGACAAATACGGTCTTTGGCTGATTGAGGACAACTGTGATGCGCTCGGCTCCAAGTATTGCATTGACGGGGTTTGGAAACATACCGGAACGATTGGCGACATCGGCACTTCCAGTTTTTATCCGCCACACCATATCACAATGGGCGAAGGCGGTGCGGTTTATACAGACAATCCCTTGCTCAAACGCATTGTAACATCTTTCCGCGACTGGGGTCGTGACTGTTATTGCCCATCGGGTAAAGACGACACCTGCAAGCACCGCTTCACACAGCAATTCGGAGAACTGCCACTTGGTTATGACCACAAATATGTCTATTCGCATTTCGGTTACAATCTAAAGGTCACGGACATGCAGGCCGCCATCGGCTGTGCACAGCTTGAAAAATTAGAAAATTTTGTAGAAGCACGCCGTCATAACTGGCAATATCTTTATGACAGTTTGAAAGACTTGGAAAAATATTTCATTTTGCCTCAAGCAGTTGAAAATTCCAAGCCAAGCTGGTTTGGATTTATGCTGACGGTGAAACCCGATGCCGGTTTCAAGCGGGTTGATTTGGTCAAATACATTGAAAGCAAAAACATTCAAACTCGCCTGCTCTTTTCCGGCAATATCTTGAAGCATCCCTGTTTTGATGAAATGCGCCGTACGGGCGAGGGCTTCCGCGTTGTTGGAGAACTGACCAATACGGACACCATTATGAACGACACCTTCTGGATCGGCGTCTATCCCGGAATGACACAGCCAATGCTGGAAATGATGGTGAAAACAATTAAGGAATTTTGTAAATAAAAACATGAATAAAGTAAAGTTATCAGATTTCATTTTTCAATATCTTGTTGAAAAGCACGGTATATCTCATTGCTTTTTAGTGACAGGTGGGGGAGCGATGCATCTGAATGATTCAATCGGCCGTACGCAAGGACTAACCTATATTTGCAATCATCACGAACAAGCATCTGCAATTGCTGCCGAAGGATATTTTCGTACGAGTGGTAAACTTTGTGTCGTAAATGTTACAACAGGCCCAGGTGGCACCAATGCTATAACTGGAGTTTTGGGACAATGGACGGATTCCATTCCTGCCATTTATATTTCTGGTCAAATCAAAACAGAAACGATGATGGGCTCTTATCCCAACATTCCGTTACGGCAATTAGGAGATCAAGAAGCGGATATCGTAAGCATAGTAAAACCTATAACCAAATATGCAAAAACAATAACAGATCCATGCTCAATTAAATATGAACTTGATAAAGCAGTGTCGATTGCACTCTCAGGACGTCCTGGGCCAGTATGGCTTGACATCCCTTTAGATATTCAAAGTTCCTACGTTGATCCAGATGTGTTGCCTTCTTATGAAGAAAATCATGTCATTAATAATGACAGTATTAATTTGATTGAAAAGCAAATCAAGCAATTCCTTCAAAAATTGTTAGAAGCAAAAAGTCCCGTGTTATATATAGGCAATGGGATAAGATTGGCCAATAGAGTTGACGAGTTTATCAAATTGGCAGAAAAATTAAAAATACCAATTGTCACCTCTATAAGTGGTAGTGATATTATTTGGAGTGACCATCCATTGTATTTTGGAAGGCCTGGAATTTGCGGAGATAGAATAGGTAATATCATGGTTCAAAACTCAGATTTGTTAATAGTTGTAGGAACCAGATTGGGAATTCGTCAAATTGGATATGCTTATGATTTATTTGCGCCAAAGGCATTTAAAATCATGGTTGATATTGATGAGGCAGAAATGAATAAACCAACGCTACATATTGATTTGCCAATCAATTGTAGAATTGAAACATTTATAGACATGCTCTCTGAAAATATATATTCTATAGCAATTCCTTCATTTTCGCATTGGATAGAATGGGGGAGAAAAACACTACAAAAACTCCCAACATTATTCCAGGATAATCCTTCTGCGCCCAATTATTGTAATTCTTATGTTTTTGCTCAATCTTTATTCAATCAACTTTATGAAGGAGATGTAGTTGTAACAGGTAATGGAACTGCATATACATCTACTTATCAAGCGATGTTGATTAAAAAAGGTGTGAGAGTTTTTGCAAATCAGGGCTGTGCTGCCATGGGATATGACATTCCTGCTGCAATTGGAGCAGGAACTGCTAATACAAAAGGGAAAACAATATTGATTACGGGTGATGGAAGTTTTCAAATGAATATACAAGAGTTACAAACCATCGTTACTTACCGGTTGCCCATTAAAATTTTCGTTTTGGAAAACGATGGATATCTTGCAATCAAAACCACTCAAAAGAACTTTTTTGAAGGACACTTTACAGGTAGCAATAGTGAAAGTGGCGTGATTTGTCCATCGTTTGAAAAAATTGCATCTGCCTATAACATACCTTACTATTGTTGCCGAGAAGAAGGAACTATTCTTGAAAATACGATTCATTCAGTTCTTGAAAAAGAAGGACCTGTTATTTGCGAGATAAATATGGATCCAGAGCAAACACTTTTCCCTAAATCTGCTTCATTCATAAACCCCGAAACAGGAAAAATCTGCTCTGCTCCGTTAGAAAAAATGGCTCCTTTTATGGATGAGCAACTTCAAAAAGAATGTGACTATTTTGCTAAATGATTCAAATTGATCATAAAAAATGAATAAATTAGAATATCAAATATTAGACTCTTTAAAAGAATTAAGAGAGAAATATGGCACATACGGAATCAAAGCCGAATTTGAAGCCGAAGGTGCAAGAATGGACGAGTTGATTCGATTGCGGGAACTCGTTTTACGTGCGGAACTCAAATTTATTATCAAGATTGGAGGGTGTGAGGCAGTTCATGATATGAATCAATGCAAACTTCTTGGAGCAAATGGTATTATGGCCCCTATGATAGAAACCCCTTTTGCATTGAAAAAATTTCATTCTGCAGCTGTTCGGGTTTATGGAGAGGATATGGAAGATATTGAGTGGATTATCAATGCGGAAACTAAAACCTGCCTTCAGAATTTTACAGAAATCTTAAAAGTTGGGAACGGTTTTTTAAATACTGTAACGGTAGGACGTAGCGATTTGTCAGCATCAATGGGAATTGAAAGAACAGAAATTGAATCCGATGCTGTCTATGATGCTACCAGAAAGTTGGTTTCTTTGGCTAAAACGGCAAAATTAACAACCAACTTTGGAGGAAATATTGGAATAGAAAGTGTTCCTTTTATTATAAACATGAGCGATATTACAGACAGATTTGAAACTAGAAAAGTTGTAATACCTATGTGTAACGATTCCAACAAGGTGAAGCAAGCTATATGTTCTGCCCTTTCCTTTGAATTGAAATATCTGTTAAATAAGCAAAACTACTATTCAACGATGTCTTTAGAGGATGAGCAAAGAATTCGCAGAATGCAACATCAACTTTCAAAATTCCAACAATAAAATGAAATCAATAGTTACATTTGGGGAGTTAATGCTTAAATTAGCCACTCTCGGGAACGAGCGTTTCATACAAGCGACTGATTTTAGAATTGAGTATTCTGGAGCGGAAGCAAATGTGGCTGTATCTTTGGCTAATTTCGGATGCAATTCAATATTTGTTTCTCGCATATCTGATAATCCAATTGGTGATTCAGCTCTAAACGCAATTCGAAAATATGGCGTAAATGCTTCTTTTATAGCAAAAGGTAATGAAAGAATGGGAATATATTTTTCTGAAAAAGGTGCAAGTCAAAGACCTTCACGAGTGATTTACGATAGAAAAGATTCCGCTTTCGCAAACTCAAAAATGTCAGATTACGATTGGGACAAAATATTTGAGAACGTTCAATGGTTTCATATTTCCGGTATTACACCTGCTTTAAGTGATTCTTTGGCTTCGATTTGTATTCAGGCTTTGAGTTGTGCCAAAGATAAAGGGATAGTTACAAGCTGTGATTTAAATTATCGTTCTAAATTGTGGGAAAGAGAAAAAGCAAAGAACGTAATGCTACAAATTTGCAAGTATGTAGATGTATGTATGGCGAATGAAACAGACAGCTATGATATTTTTGGCATTCAGGCTCCGATTGAGCTTGAGGAGTACGACAAAAAATATGAGTGGATAGCTCAAGAGTTACAAAATAAATTCAACTTTAAAATTGTTGCGATTACTCAGAGAGAATCTATTACAGCTAATGACAACAAATGGTCTGCAACTTTATTTGACGGTGAAAAGAATTATCACAGTAAAAAGTATGATATTCATATAGTTGATAGAATTGGAGGAGGAGACGCTTTTTCAGCAGGATTAATTTATGCGCTCATTAACAGATACGATATGCAACGTGCCATTGATTTTGCTGTCGCCGCAAGTTGTCTAAAACATAGTATAGAGGGGGATTTTAATTTGGTCTCATTGGTTGAAGTTGAAAATCTAATAATGGGCAATGGCTCTGGAAGAATAGTTCGATGAAATTATGAATAAAGCCATCATCACCGGTCCTACGGGTGTTATCGGCACCGCATTGATTCAATATCTCGCCGACAAGAATATTGAAGTTTATGCCATTGTCCGTCCAAATTCAAAGCGCAAACAAAATATACCCAATCATCCCAAAGTACACATGATCGAATGTGAGCTGTCGGAATTAGATCATTGCAAAATGCCCCATGAGGATTTTACCAATGGTGTATTTTATCATTTGGGTTGGGAAGGAGCAGGCGGACCATACAGAAATGATATGTACCTGCAAACATGCAATATCAAGGCTACGTTGGATGCCGTCTCGTTGGCTGCAAAACTCAAATGTTGCGCTTTTGTCGGTGCTGGGTCACAAGCTGAGTACGGTAGAGTGGAAGGTTTGCTAACACCACTGACACCTACATTTCCTGAAAACGGATACGGTATGGCCAAGTTGTGTGCCGGACAGATGAGTCGCGAGGAGTGCAAAAAAAATAACATACGACATTGTTGGACTCGTATCCTGAGCATTTATGGACGGAATGACGGTGAGAACACCCTAATCAGTTCTGCCATTCGCAACTTGACACAAAACACTCCCACCGAATTCACGCCTTGTGAGCAAATGTGGGACTACCTCTATTCCAAGGACGCGGCGAAAGCGCTTTATCTTATTGGTGAAAAGGGTATGGATGGTTCCATATACTGCATTGGCTCCGGCAATGCCAAACCATTGAACTCCTACCTTGAGACCATCCGAAATATTATCCGACCCGATGCCAAATTGGGAATAGGCCTCAAACCATACGCTCCCAAGCAAGTGATGCACCTTTGTGCAGATATTACAAACCTGTTTAAAGATACTGGTTTTATGCCAGATTATACTTTTGAACAGGGAATTAGAGATATGATTGAATAACATTTAGCATTATGAAAACCCTAACAATCCTAATCCCCACCTATAACGAAGAGGCCAATGTGGTGCCTTTGTCAGAAGCTCTGATAGAAATGCTTACATCAAAACTTCCACAATACGATTACGAAATCCTGTTCATTGACAATCATTCACAGGACAAGACTCAGCAACTGCTGACAGAACTTTGCAGCAGAAATCCGAAAATAAAGGCGATTTTCAATGCCAAGAATTTCGGACAGTTCAATTCCCCCTTTTACGGAATGCTGCAGGCCTCTGGCGATTGCGTGATTCCTATTTGTGCGGATTTTCAAGACCCCATAGAATTGGTGCCTACATTTGTGAAAGAATGGGAAAACGGCTATCAGATTGTTTCCGGCATCAAAACAACAAGTCAGGAAAATAAAATAATGTATAAGCTGAGAACAATCTATTACAAAACCATCAAAAAATTCTCTGACGTAGAACAAATCGAGCATTTTACAGGTTTTGGCTTATACGACCGTTCCTTTATTGAGACTTTGCGTAATTTAAACGACCCGCAGCCATTTTTCCGTGGCATTGTAGCCGAGCTGGGTGGAAACAGAAAGGATATACCCTACGAACAAGCACAACGCAAAGCTGGCAAAACCAAAAACAACTGGTACTCGCTCTATGATGCTGCTATGCTCAGTTTCACCACATATACCAAAATCGGCTTACGTTTAGCTACATTTGTCGGTTTTGCTATCGCTCTAATTTGCATCATCATTGCACTGGTTTATCTTGTGATGAAGTTGGTGATGTGGAACGAGTTCAGTGCCGGCACCGCTCCCATTATGATAGGAATGTTTTTCTTGGGTGCCGTACAATTAATATTTATCGGTTTTATCGGTGAATACATTTTGAGCATCAACAACCGCCTGCTGAACAGGCCTTTGGTGGTGGAAGAAAAAAGATTGAATTTTAATGAATAGTGCCTTGAGTAAAATCCTTTTTTATGAAAAAAACAAATACAAAATCAACAGAAGTCAAGCCAACGACCTTACAAAAAGAAAATCCTCAAAACCCCATTTGGAAATGGCTGTTTTGGGGAATAGCCTTAGTGGCTTTGGTTACCATTATGCTCCTAAGTAGGGGTGCCGGAATTTCGGGCGATGAAAAATTCCACTTGGATCAAGCTGAAAATGTCTATAACTATTACGCGACGGGTGGAAAAGATAGTACCGCCGCAGTGGTTACGCCCGACTATAATCTGCCATACTATGGGCAGTCGGTTGACAATTTTGCCTATTTCGTCACGAAAACATTTCATATTGACGATGTGTATGGCGCAAGACATTTGATAAACAGTGTGTTCGGCTGGCTGGCAATGCTTTTCACCGCTTTGATTGTTTATAGGCTGGTAGGATGGCGTGGAGCTGTCTTTGCCTTTGTGTTAATCTTCTTTTCCCCCAGATTCCTGGGCCATTCCTTGAACAATCTTAAGGATTTGCCTTTGGCTACAGGTATAATATTTGGGGTGTATGGCATAATACGATTTTTACAGGAGTTTCCAAAAATCAAATGGAGCACGGCTATCCTATTGTCGGTTGCCATAGGCTTTGCTACAAGTGTTCGTTTTGCCGGCATTTTGATTGTGGCTTATTTTGGGATGTTCGGATTAATCCTATACATCAAACGTAATTGGAAACAAGGACTCTTCAAAAAACAGGGAGCCAGTGAATTAGGTAAAATGTTTGCTTGGGGCGTCGGCATTTCATTGGTGGGGATGGTGTTGGCTATTTTGCTGTGGCCATTCCTACTGAAATCTCCGATAGAGAATTTTAAGGATACCGTTGAAAATATGTCCGCCTTTGACACTGGCATCCGACAGATCTTTGAAGGTACTGCGCAGTGGTCCGACCTTCTGCCTTGGTACTACACGCCGAAGTACATCCTGATGACCATCCCAATAGCGGTCATCGTGGGACTGGTGCTGTTCTTCATCTTCTGCTGGCGCAAGAAAGAGGACAGATTCTGGTCTTTTTTGGTGCTCTTCACCTTCTTCTTCCCGGTGTTCTGGATTGTATATACCCGCGCCAACGTGTATGGCGGCTGGCGTCACGCCATGTTCGCCTACCCGCCTATGGTCGTGGCCGCCGGTTTGGGATTCGAAGGCCTGGTGAACTGGGTGGAAAATAGGGTTAAGGGTTCTGGGCTTAGGGCTCAGAGTTTAGAGGGTGAACAACAGAGTACTACCAAGAATTGGAAACCCGTGCTGGTCAATGTCGGTGCTGTCGTCTTGCTGCTCTTGCTGCTCATTGGACCTATCCGACATATTATTGCCAACCATCCTTACGAATATGTCTATTTCAACGAGTTGGTGGGTGGTACTAAGAACCAGCTGGGACAATACGAAATGGACTATTACTATCATTCCACCCGCGAGGCATCAGAATGGGTGTTGGCCAATGCCGAGAAAAAGAAGGACGGCTCTAAAGTTATTGTGGCCACGTGGCACACTGCTTCCGTAGAATATTTCTTCCGCAAAGACACCAATGATTTCCAAGTCAAATTTGTGCGTTGGGATGAAAAGGAGTATAGCGATTGGGATTATGCGATTTTTACCGTAACAGGTATGTGGCCCGATTATTTGAAAAGTGAATATTTCCCGCCTAAGAATACGGTGAAGACCATTGATGTTGATGGAGTCCCCATTGCTGTGATTTTGAAACGTGAAGACAAATCTGACTGTCAGGCCTATGCTCTGAGAAGAAACTATAGTAAAGTGGATTCGATGATTTTGCTTTATCAGAAGGCACTCAAGGTTGACCCGAACAATCCAGGTGCTTTGTTGGGTTTGGGAGAGGCCTATATGCGTATTGGCGAATTGGATAGCGCATTGTTCGTTCTCAACCGTCATCTTAAATTTGAGCCGGAATTGTCAGATTATTCCCGCGCCATCGTCTATTTGCACAAAAAAGATACGGCCACAGCTATCGATATTTTTCACAAATTAATAAAATCCAACCCGAAAGATTTGGATTCGTATGACCGTTTGTTACAGGTTCATTTGGAACGCAAGGACTTTGTGTCAGCAAGAAAGGAGTTTAAGAAAGCTATTGATGCAGACCAAATGACAGGTAATTTGATGAAGTTATGGGTGAAATTCTGTGATATGCAGGATATTAATGAGAGCGATGCTTACATCCAACTGTACAGACTGACGGCCAAGAGTTTGGAAAAACGCGGCTTTAAGAAAGATGCCGAGTATTATCGGAAGGCTATAGGAGAGTAGTTGGAGCCTTTAAGTTTCGTTAATGGTTTGCCTACATCTTCCGTACTCATACTGTCCTCATTGTCAATTGAAAATTGATAAAGAGATGCTATTTTGGGAAAATTCCATAGACTGCTGTGCCGCTGCCGGTCATAGAAGCATAGATGGCACCCTTGGCGTAGCACTTGCTCTTTAACATCACCAATTCGGGATGCTTTGGGAAGATGCTGTCTTCAAAGTCATTGTGCAATTCCAATATCCATTCTGTGATGGGGCGTTTGATGATGTCGCGCACATCTGTTACGGGCATCTTTGGTGTGACGCCGGCGTAGGCCTCCCGCGTGGAAACCGAAACATCGGGCTTCCTTATATATATGTTGTATGCGGACAAGTCCAAATCGATAGGCTCGAGGATTTCACCGCGGCCGCTGGCGTACATCGGGACGTTGTCGATGAAGAAGGGCACGTCGCTGCCCAATTGCGCGGCGTAGGCTTTCAATTGCTCGTTGCTGACGGGCAGAGAGAAAAACTCCGCTAACATTTTCAAGGTAAAGGCCGCATCTGCTGAGCCACCGCCCAAGCCCGCACCGCTGGGAATGTGTTTCTCCAACGTGATTTTCACCCCCTTGATGCCGAAGTCGGCTTGCAGCAGTTGGAAAGCTTTGACACAAAGGTTGTCCTCGGATGAACCGATGTCTTCCGTACTCTGGCAGACAAATTCCAATTCGTCGTCTGAGGAATCTATGGTGAGAATATCTGTGAAAAAATCAGTAGGGTAGAAGACAGTATGTATTTCGTGATAACCGTCTTCGCGCTTGCGTAAAATTTGCAAGCCGAGGTTTATTTTGCAATTGACGTTACGAGTAATGGACATGTTAATGCGGTAATGTGGTAATGTGATAATGCGGTAATGTAGAGACGGTGCAGTGCACCGTCTCTACGACAAACGGTGCATTTATAGGCGTAGTTTGTCGAAGTTTTTGCCGAAGACGCTGGCGGTTTTGGTAATGGTGATGAAGGCGGAGCCGTCAACTTCTTTGATGATGCGCGTCACGCGGACCTTGTCGGTTTTGTGGGCGATGATGAGCAGCACGTCGCTTTCCTGACGGTTATAGGAACCGTATCCTTTCAGGAAGGTGGCGCCTCGGTGAAGTTCGGAGTTGATACGTTCGGCAATATCCTTGTTCTTGGTGGAGAACACCATAAACTGGTAGGTCTGGCGATAACCGTCAATAACGATGTCGGCGACGAACATATAGACGAAGAGTACCACGAAGCTATAGACGAGTTTTTGGATGTCTCCCAAGATGAAGAAGGAGGAACCGACGATAATGAAGTTGGCCACGATATTCACTTTGCCGTATGATATATTCCGGTATTTCCCAATCATCAGGGCGATGATGTCCAGTCCGCCGGTATTGCCGCCCCAGTTGATGGCGATGCCGACGCCGAGCGCGGACAGTGAAGCGCCGATGATGACGCTCATAAACATATCATCAACGAGAGGTTGGGTGAAAACCGCCTGCCCGATGGAGAAAAACAGGGACATAATGGCGGTGCAGACAATGGAGTTGATGCAGAATTTGGTGCCGAGAATCTTCCAGGCCACGCCGATGAGGATGGCGTTAAGGACGAAGGTTGTGATACCGATGGGGATTTTTGTGGCGAAGAAAAGGATGGCTGCGATACCCGCCACGCCACCGCCTGTAACTTCGAACGGAGTCATAAATGCGGACCATCCCAGCACAAAAATTGCCAAACCAACGGTGATGAAGAAGTAATTTTTAGCCTCTTTGAGTACTTGTTTGAAGGTTGTCATATTTTTTCAGTGTTTTATAAATTTCTAAAAATCAGTATTTTATTGTTGATTTTGAATCAAATTTTTTGGCAAAAATAAAAAAAATTTCAGAAGTGTTGTACAATATGAAAAAAAATGTATTTTTGCACCCGTCAAACCGAGTGGATGACAGCACGCTTCCTTAGCTCAGTTGGTTAGAGCATCTGACTGTTAATCAGAGGGTCCAAGGTTCAAGTCCTTGAGGGAGCGCCAAGAAAATCAAGGAGTTACAGCAATGTAACTCCTTTTTTGTTTGCCATTACCCCCCAATTTATTTTTTCAGCATATTCTCGTCAATCCACTGTGAAATTTCGGAGGAATTGAACATTTTGGGATACTCAACTTTCGTCCTTTCACCTTTATCAACAAATTTTGTTAATAAAATTGCCGAAATCCTGTT
>JAZRYT010000165.1:0-7270 GCA_045600905.1 Bacteroidales bacterium | reverse complement strand
CACAGCACAAAAATAGGTGAAATTATTGAGAAATGCAAGTCGTTGCTAAGTTATTTATTAACAACGGCTTGTCATTTTTCAACAGTTAAAAATTGAGATTAATCTGCGGAAATAAGGTTTTAAGTGTCTGTGCTTTAGCGGCATGGGCTTACGATTTCAGTGCGGTTGCGCCTACAGGACAAACCCTGTATTACACCATCACTTCGGATTCTACCGTCGAGGTGTCTGGTAACACTACACTTACGGGTTCACTAACTATCCCCAGCACAGTTGTGAACGGTAGCACCACCTATTCCGTAACCAGCATCGGGGATTCCGCCTTTTTCCAATGCAGCGGTCTTACCAGCGTGACCATCCCCCATCCGGTAGCCAACATCGGGTACCGCGCTTTTTTAGGATGCAGCGGCATCACTACTATAGACATCCCCAATTCGATGACCAGCATCGGAACACAGGCTTTCGAAGAATGTTCCGGCCTTACCCATATAACCATTCCCAATTCGGTGACCAGCATCGGAAAATCCGCCTTTTATAAATGCAGCAGCCTCACTTCCGTGACCATCCCCAATTCGGTGACCAACATCGGAAATTTCGCTTTCGCTTATTGCAGCAGCCTTACCAGTGTAGACATCCCCAATTCGGTGACCAGCATCGGGTATGGCGCTTTCGCTTATTGCAGTAGTCTTTCTAATGTAAACATTCCCAATTCGGTGACTGATATTGGGGTAAACGCTTTCTGTTATTGCGATGGTCTTACCGATGTGATTATTCCCAATTCGGTGACCAACATCGGAGACGGAATATTTGCTGGTTGCAGCGGTTTCTCCTCATTGGTAGTAGAGAATGGAAATTCTAATTATGACAGCCGCGAGAACTGCAATGCCATCATAGAGACAGCCTCCAACACCATGATTGCAGGAACAAACAATACGTTCATCCCCAATTCGGTAACCGGCATCGGTATTTATGTTTTCGAAGAATGTTTCGGACTTACCCATATAGCCATTCCCAATTCGGTGACCAGCATCGGTGAGGGGGCATTCTATAATTGCAGTGGCCTCACTTCCGTGAACATCGACTCAGGTGTAACTACTCTTGACGAATATGCTTTCTATGGCTGCGACCACCTTGACACTATTATCTGCAATGTCGTCGAGCCTCCCACCGTGGCTGACACCAACGCTTTTACAGGAGTGTGGAAAGGGCTGCCGCTGATAGTGCCGGGCGAGTCGGTTGGTCAGTATCAAAGCGCTTACGGTTGGAGGGATTTCACCAATATCATCGGCGCACCGATAGGCATTGAGGAGGAGAGTTTCGATTATAAGGTGTATGCCAATAATGGCTGCATTGCCGTCAGCGGTGCCGAAGGTCAGACGCTGCGCATCTACGATGTCCAGGGCCGTTTGATTGTATCGGAAAAGGCCGAAGACAACAAACTGTATGCCGTACCCACAACAGGCGTGTATATGGTGCAAGTGGGCAAAAACCGCGCACAAAAAGTGATGGTGGCCAAATAAACAACCTCTTTCCATACGAAAGGAGCCCCATTTCTGATGGGACTCCTTTTTTTTATTTCGAAAACTGGGAAAAACTTTTTCCGACTTCGTCAATGCAAAACCTGGAACTTAGAAGGTCAACAGTTTCTCTTTTTCCATCGGTTCGAGGGTAAAGGCATCGTTCTTGCAGTGGATGAGGAACACGCCTTTTTCTTTGGCGTAGGCAACGGCTTCCTTGTCGAAGTTGATGGCCGCAACTGCCACATACACCTTGTTATGGGCAAATTCAGTGAAGATTTGTTTGAACATCCGCATCTGTTCCAAAAAGTGCACTATCTTTTTCTTCGTGCAGTGAATCTTTACCTCCACCGCGACGGAATCCGTCGTATCGTGAAGGAAGAGATCAACTTCCATCTCCTTCCCCGTCGTCTTTTCTCTACCCTCCATATTCTTCCAGCATTTGTCCAAGTCGAAACCGTAGTCTTGAAAAATCTTCATCGCGCACGGTTCCATCAGGCCTTCCACGATGTGTCCCGACTGGGATATGAAGTTCTCCGACATTTGCCTTATGATTTTGTCTGTTTTCTTAGATTCTCGTTCATATTCCTCGCGATACTTCTGCCTTGCCTGCTCTTCCTCCTTCATCCGACGATCAAAGTCCTCGCGGCTCTTCTGTAAACTCCTTTCAAACTTTTCGTCGCTCTCCTTCATCCGACGGTCAAAGTCCTCACGGCTTTTCTGTAAACTCCTTTCAAACTTTTCGTCGCTCTCCTTCATCCGGCGGTCAAATTCTTCTGTATGCACGCGTGTGATGCATCGCGTCTCATATATCATAGACATTATCTCATCCCACGTCGGGATATGTTGTGCGGGGGTTGATATTTGTTCCATATCGGTTATTCGTTTATATTTGTTTTGTCATAGAATGTTAATTCTTTTTCTAAATCGGCGGCAAAAATAAAAAAAATATTTTATTTAAACAACTGCAAATAATAAAAAATCAAATTTTAACAATAATTGTTAAAATTTGATTTTAAAAGTATCACACTATTTGGATATCAAAGTTCTTGAATGACCTTCATCCTTCCATCATTAACCATTAACCCTTTGACTCCTTCTTCACGCGATTCTCTTGCCCACTGCCAATCCGGCCCAAGTCATCAGGAAACAGACCACGAGGGTGGCTGCGATATAGCAGGCGGCCACACCGTATTTTCCAGACTGCAAAGCGGCAATCGTTTGAGCGGAGAACGTAGAGAAGGTCGTAAAGCCACCGCAAAAACCCACAGAGGCGAACAAAGCCAGGCTTTCTTTGTCGCAGGCGGCAATCACAACGCCTATCGCAAAGCAGCCTAAGATATTGGCCACGAAAGTGCCCACCATGGCCGGCACATTTTTCAAAGCGGCAGTCACCAAGGTAATGACGTAACGCAAGACACTACCCAGCGCACCGCCCAAACCGACGAACAGAATATTTTTCCACATAACAGGATTATTCAACAGCCAACAACAAACCTTTCAAATAGCTTCCCTCCGGATGGTAGATACTGACAGGATGGTCAATGGCGTGCTGCATCTGATGCACGACGCGAACATTCTTATGTTCCATTGCTGCTGCCGAGAACGCGATGGTTTTGAAGTCATCCATACTGATGGCTTGAGAGCAGGAGAACGTGAAGAGCAGACCGCCAGGCTTGAGTTTTTCCATAGCCTTCCGATTGATGTTGCGATAACCTTTGATGCCCTGCTCCTTCACGCGATGATGTTTGGCAAAAGCGGGCGGATCCAACACTATCAAATCGTAATTGCCGTCCGTCATATTTTCCAAAAACTTGAATACATCCTCGCAATAGGATGTATGTCTTTTGACCGCATCCGAGCCCAACAGCGCCACATTGCTGTCTGTGAGTTCGATGGCCTTGCGCGAGATATCGACCGAATCAACGTGTTCCGCACCTCCGCGGAGCGCATACGTGGAAAAACCGCCCGAATAACAGAACATATTCAGCACGCGGTGGCCTTTTGCCAAATCACCCACCATTTTCCGACTATCACGCTGATCTAGGAAAAACCCCGTTTTCTGTCCTCCCTGAATATCAATATTAAAACGGATTCCGTTTTCTTTTCCCACTACGGAGTCCAATTCCCCATAAAGAAGTTCGTCCATCAGCTGAGCATCATTCTCATTCTCGCTCAGCGTAAGCCTACTCTTGTTATAAATAGACTTGATATTCGGAAACAATTCGCGAAGAATCCGGACAAAGACATCTTTCAGCAATGACATACCGTAGGAATGGAACTGTATCACGGCATTACCATCGTACATATCTATAATCAGGCCGGGGAGTCCGTCGCCTTCACCGTTCACCAGTCGGAACATCGTAGTATCGGGATTATCAATCATACCGATAGAATGTCTGAAAGCAAGAGCTTTTTGCACTTTGTTTTTCCAAAAGGCGTAGTTGGGTTCAATGGGTTCAAAGCTAAAGATGCGCACGGCAATCGAGCTGTCATGGAAATGACCAATCGCTAAAAACTCACCGGCATTGTCATAAACTTCGACAATATCGCCATCGCAGATGTCGCGGTCAACGCGCGCCACGGCACCAGAAAACACCCACGGGTGAAAACGGAGGAGGGACTTTTCCTTTCCCTTATGCAAAAAGACTTTTTTCATTATAAAGGCTTTTGAAAAACAGGTCGCGAAAATACAAAATAATTGCCGAAAATGTGGAGCTGGATTTCTGTCTTTCAATTTAGGCTTTAGACATTTGCTACTTTTTCAACATTTCATTGGTGGGAAAAAAACATTTTTAGGCCGACAACGCAATAAAACTTTGCGACCTTTGCATTGGCTTCCCATTTACTAGCGGAAACTAACAAACTAAAATCAATCAGTATTTTATAAAAACTATGCCACGCAACAACGATAGTATCACGGACAAAATTCTATCCTCTATAGCAACCGACTACTTACTGGATATCGAAAACGAAGCAGCAGTTCCAGAAGAAACCGACACCGAAGAAGTCATCAATTATCCCCAGCCTGGAGAAACTTATTCCCATAAAGACAAGTTGACATTGGATGTTGACGGCAAGCCTGTAACCAAGAAAATGAACGACTGGGTTCGTTTAGATCCCGTAACGCTTCACAAGGCCCTTGTATCCATAGAGTTCCAACTCACACGGGACAACTATCGTATTTTAATGAGCACCTTGCGAGCCAACCACATAGACTATTATCGTAGAGCCGTCGGGTTGGAAATACTGATAGACTTTCCTGGACAGCCACAACCTGTAGCCGCCAAAAGTATGTACAATTTCGAACCAGTGAAATACTACAAGTGGTGGTCTGCCAACGAGAAAAAAGTCTATATGACTACCCGTGAGAAAATCCAACTTTTCCTAAAGGTGGAATCCATCAAGGCCGGCACGTTGTCAAAAGCTCATAAGGAATATCTGAACAGTCTGCGTCCTGCCAAATAAAGACATTAGAAACCTTGTTTCTTCAAAGTATCCAGCAGCACATTGGCGAAAAATTCGTTATCTTTCTTTGTATAACGTTTTTGTGTAAACACCTGTGCCAAGTTGGGGAGTTCGTTTTCCGACAAAATTTGTTTTGTCTCATCTGACGATTCTTTTTCAGCGAAGAAACGGTTTATGGATTCCTCATCGTAATCCTGATACTTTTCACGATGGACAAGAGCCTCTATCGGTAATTTCTGTGTCAATGCGGGTTTCTGAACAGGATAGCCCATCGCAATGCAGGCAACCGGGATTACGTGCTTGGGAAGTTCCAGCACTTCCACAAACTTATCCACATTATAGGTGATGGTACCCATCCAACAAAGTCCCAAGCCAAGAGACTCGGCTGCCACACAGGCGTTTTGAGCGGCAATAAGCGCATCCGTCACCGCCCATTGGTAACTCTGCATATTGCTATAGGCTTCCGTTTCCGCATCACGGAACTCGCAATAGCGGTTGAAGCGACGAAAATCTGCGCAAAACGTCAAAATCATCGGTGCTTGTGTAGCTATAGGCTGATTAAAGTGAAACGGGGCCATTTTTTGCTTCATCGCATCATCTTCTGTAACTATAATGCTGAAAAGCTGCATATTTCCCATCGTGGAGCCGTTGCAGGCTGCTCGCAAGATGGCATTCATTGTCTCTTCACTAACTTTTTGTTCCGTAAACTGACGGACACTTACATGATTGTAAATCGTATTTAATGTATCATTCATATTGTCAACGTGTTAAATTTTCATCTAAGGGAGCGCAAAGATAGACAATAATTCGAACCACTATGCACTTCCATCAGGGCTAACGCACCAAAATTTTCTTGAAGTATAAAAGGAGTTAGGGGAATGATGAAGGGTTAAGGGTTAATGATGAATGATGGAGGAATCTAAAGGAGTTGGAATTTCTTAATATATCACCTCAAAATTCGATATAATGCTGAAGTTTGTCCATCAATTCGGGATAGGCGTGCGTGATTTGCTGTAGTTGCTTGAGATTTTGAATCGATCCATTCTTATTCCTATAATTGAGAATTGTTTTCGTCAGATACGCGTCAAAGTACGGATGGGCAATCAGCTGTTTATAGGTGGCTTCATTAATGTTGATTTTATTAATGGCACCCTTCCCAACGTAAAAATATTTTTCCAGAAAGGACAATTCCATATTTTGAAGCACATATACTTCTTTCAATTGCTCCAATGAATAGAATCCACCCAACTTGTCCCTATACTCCACCAATCTGGCAGCTCTTTTACTTCCAAACTGAGGAACATTCATAATGTCATTGGTGTCACATCGATTCAAATCAACCTTCACAATGTCGTACATCGGTTTCTTTTCCTGATACTTTTTCGGAGGATTCGTATCTCCGGGTGCATATTTTCGATAATGATAGTTGTCGAAACGATGCTTGAACGCCTCATCCAACGAGTCCCGAATCTCGGACTGTTTTCGGTTAAAAGAATCACAGGCCCAAGCATAGTCATCCGTTTTGGCAGGGGTTCCCTTATTGGAATCATATAAATAATATACAACATAACTACCTAATATAAAAGCCAATAAGACGAGTGCCGCCATCCACTCTCCGCGTGTGAAGTTTACATTTCTTTTCATAAAGCAAAAATACCAATTATTTTAATAAATGATTAATTAAAATAATTGGTATTTTTACAGATAAAATAACCAAATATGATTATCTTATAATGGAAACAGAGCCGTTGTAGTTTACAGTTTTGGCTTTGCCTTTATAGTAGAAGCTGTAATAATAGACACCGTCGGGAAGGGTACCGCCGTCAAAGAACTGAGTTCCCTTGTAAATGGTACCGTCTTTGGCAAATGTGTCGTAGTTGTGGGCTTCATAGACCTTCTTACCCCAACGGTCGTAGATATAGAGCTTGTTGTTACGGTATTGGTCAGGGTCTTCAGGATTCACATTCGTATTGAGGTTCTCGATAGCGAACACATCATTCATATTATCGCCGTTCGGGGTAATGACGTTCGGGAACACGAGATCCTGTTCGATAACGACGGTATGGATGATTTCGCTGGAGCAGCCGGCATTTGTTTCAATGTGCAGCGTCACATCATAGTCGCCCCAAGAGGAGTAGATGTGTTGTGGGGAGAATGTGGCGGAGTCAATCTGGTCGTCGCCGAAATCCCAGAAGAAGCTGCTATTGGGGTCGGCCATCATCACAGAATCGGCGTAGTTGATAAAATGCACGGCGCCGCCGTTTTCGCTCATAAGGGATATTTCCGGA
>JAZRYT010000164.1:0-8881 GCA_045600905.1 Bacteroidales bacterium | reverse complement strand
GGATCATACCTCGTTAATAATTAAATTCTTAGGGTGGAACAACGCCCAACCTTTTTTGCCTACAAAAATACACATTGGTCTTGACATTTTTTCATTTATATTCAACCGGCATAAAAAATCAATTTTTTTATGTAAGTTTGCCGCCCCTAATTTATGTAGTTAATTATGAATAACAAATACTCAGATGAAATGATTTACGCGCTGGAAGAAGCGCGCAAGATAGCAGCCTATTATCATTCGCCGAACATCGGAATGGAGCACATCATGGTGGCCATTCTCCGTTATCCGGGCGAGAGCATCTCCAAGAATTTATTCAACATTTTCCGTTTGGACATCGATGTCACGCGCACCCAGTTGGAGGAATTGATTGAGAGCAACGAGAACAAGGTGGATTGCGCCCCCGAGGACATCCGTTTCAACACACAGACAGACAACACGTTGCGTTTATCCTATCTGATTTCTAAAGAATATCGCAGCGACGTTGTGGAATCCTATCATTTCGTGCTGGCAGTTTTGCGGGATGGGCGCAATGACGCCGCCAACGTGGTCAAAATGTTGCTCACCCGAGCCGGAATCTCGTACAACTCCTTTGTTTCGGAATTGAAGAAGGAGCTGAATATGGGTTCTGGTCGTACGGAAGCGCTAGCCGGAGCCGATGAGGATGAAGACGAGGACGACAACCGTCGAATGACAGCCCGCCAGGGCAAAGGATCTTCCAAGAACTCCGCGACACCGATGCTGGACAGTTTCGGCAAGGACCTCACCAAGTATGCCGCCGAAGGCAAGCTCGACCCTGTAGTGGGTCGTCACAAGGAATTGGAGCGCATCGCCCAGATTCTGAGCCGACGCAAAAAGAACAACCCCGTGCTCATCGGCGAGCCAGGCGTCGGCAAATCCGCCATCGCCGAAGGCCTTGCGATGAACATCGTGGCCGGCAAAGTGTCACGCACCTTGATGAACAAACGCCTTATCACTTTAGATATGGCCTCTTTGGTCGCAGGCACCAAGTACCGCGGACAATTCGAGGAGCGTGTCAAAACCATCCTCACCGAAATAGAGAAAAATCCCAACATCATCCTCTTCATTGACGAATTGCACACGATGGTGGGCGCGGGGAACGCTCCCGGCAGCATGGATGCCTCCAACCTCTTCAAACCCGCCCTCGCACGTGGCGAAATGCAGTGCATAGGAGCCACCACACTCGACGAATACAGAGAATACATCGAAAAAGACGGCGCTTTGGAACGTCGCTTCCAGAAAATCATCCTCGAACCGACCACACCCGAAGAAACCATCGAGATTCTCAACAACATCAAAGACAAATACGAAGACCACCATCTGGTCAGATACAGTGACGACGCCATCAAAGCCTGCGTGTCACTTTCCAACAGATACATCACCGACCGCTGTCTTCCCGACAAAGCCATAGACGCCTTAGACGAAGCCGGTGCCAGAATGCACATCCAGAACATCAACGTGCCGACCGAATTACTCCAGATTGAAAAGCAAATTGCCGAATTCGAGCAACTCAAAACACAGGCTATCAAGGAACAGCAGTACAATGCGGCAGCCGGCTATCGCGACCAAATCAAGGTTTTGGAAGACACCTTGCAGGTAATCAAGAAAGAGTGGGAAACGAAAGCCGACTTGGAGCGCCCGACAGTCACGGAAGAGACCGTGGCAGAGGTCATTGCAATGATGACGGGTGTGCCGACCCAGCGTATTTCCACCAATGAAGGCACGCGACTGATGAAGATGGCCGACGAACTTCAGGGCAAAGTCATCGGACAGGATGACGCCATCGTGAAAATCGCCAAGGCCATCCGCCGCAACCGCGCGGGCCTCAAAGACCCCAACAAGCCCATCGGCACGTTCATCTTCTTAGGTCCGACAGGTGTTGGTAAAACTTATTTGGCCAAAGTTCTCGCCGAATATCTGTTTGATTCCCAAGATGCCATCATCCGCATAGATATGAGCGAATATATGGAGAAGCACACCGTTTCCAGACTCATCGGCGCGCCTCCGGGATATGTCGGATACGAAGAGGGCGGCCAGTTGACCGAAAAAGTACGACGCAAGCCCTACTCCATCGTGCTGCTGGACGAAATCGAGAAGGCGCATCACGACGTTTACAATGTGCTCCTGCAAGTTTTGGACGAAGGTCAATTGACGGACGGTATGGGCCGCAAAGTCGATTTCAAGAACACGATTCTCATTATGACCTCCAACATCGGCACACGCGAGCTTAAAGACTTCGGCACGGGAGTCGGTTTTAACACGGAAGCCACCAAAGCCGCCAAGAACAAAGTGGAACAGGGCATTCTCGAAAAAGCACTCAAAACAAATTTCTCACCCGAATTCCTCAACCGCGTAGATGACGTCATATACTTCAATTCCTTAGGCAAAGAGGAAATCATCAAAATCATCGACATCGAGCTTAAGAAAGTGCTTGGTCGCGTGAAGGACCTCGGCATCGAGCTTACCGTCACCGACAAGGCCAAGAACTACTTGGCAGACACCGGTTGGGATCCCAACTACGGTGCCCGTCCGCTCAAACGCGCCATCCAGAAAAACGTCGAAGACCTCTTGGCAGAAGAGATCCTCAACCAGACGCTGCCCGAAGGCTCCATCGTAAGTCTTGACTATGATGAGGTGAAAGAGGAGATGGTCATTGTAAATGAACAATGTATAATGAAAAATGAATAATGAGAAAAGTATGATTAACTACAAAGAAAAACTTCACCAGATCAAGGCATTCGTTTTCGATTTCGACGGTGTCCTTTCAGACGGAATGATATACACGCAGAGCGACGGCGAAATGGTGCGCGGCACAAACGCCAAAGACGGCTATGCCCTTCAATATGCCTTGAAAAAGGGTTACAAAGTGGCCATCATTTCCGGCGGTTTCGGGGACTCCATGCGCCAACGCTATAGAAGTTTCCCCGCCATGGACATCTTTTTACACGTCAGCAATAAAATTGAGCTTTTCAACCAATATTTGGCAGACAACGGTTTCTCCCCAGAGAACGTTTTAGTTATGGGTGACGACATTCCCGACTACCAAATCATGAAGCTGGCGGGTGTGAAATGCTGCCCGGCCGACGCTGCCGAGGAGATCAAAAACATCGCCGACTACATCTCCTTCCAACCTGGCGGTCACGGATGCGTTCGCGACGTCATCGAACAAACCCTCAAACTGCAGGGACGATGGTTCGAGGAAGACGCGTGTATTTGGTAGTTTCAGGTTTCAAGTTTCAGGTTTAAGGTTTAAAGTTTAAAGTTTAATATTACTGCGTAGCACATTATCGCATTATCGCATTATCGCATTATCACATTATCGCATTAATATGGGATGCTTATTCACAGGAACATTTAGTCTTTTAGGTGCCATTTTCGGGTTAATCTATTTCGGAGGTCTCGGGGGAGCTTTTACCGGATTCCTTATAGGCAGCTTCATTGATGCCATCGTCGGCCGTATCCGCGCCCAGAAAGCCACTCACTACTACCAAAGTCACGATTTCACCGAGCACGAGTTGTACTTGGCCGCATACGTGGCGAAGGCCGACCAAAACCGTCTGCTGCGGTCAGAGATGACATACGTTCAAGAGTATTTCAGACGCCAAGTCGGCTCTGAGCGGTTGAATTCCATCATGCTCCGTTTCCGCGACATTCTCAATTCCGATGTGGATATCAAACCTGTCTGCGCCGACCTTAACAGACACGCCTCCATCAACGAAAAGTTAGTCATCCTGAACTTCCTTTTCGGCTTTTCCTCCGCAGACGGAGAAATGCGTGCTGAGGAGGTCAATGCCATTTGGGAGATATCTCAACAACTGGGAATCAACCGCACGACTTTTGAGGCTGTTAAATCGATGCACACCGGAAGTTACGGTTACTATGGTGGCGGTTACGGAGGATATGGCGGTCAGCAATCCACATACGGTGGAGGCGGCTATTCTTCTCAGCCATACACCTCGAAGGCCTCATTGGAGAACGACTATAAGATTTTGGAAGTCTCCCCGGATGCCACAGACGACGAGGTCAAGAAAGCCTATCGCGCCGCTGCCAAGAAGCACCATCCGGACAAGGTCAGCCACTTGGGCGAGGACGTGTGCAAGGCCGCCGAAGAGAAATTCGCCAAAGTTAATGAAGCGTACGAGCGAATCAAGAAATCTCGCGGGATGAACTAAGCACAATCGTTTTACAAAATAAAAGCGGCCTTCGATTTCCATCAAAGGTCGCTACTTTTTTCACAAATTCAATTTTTAGTAATAAGGATACTCCATTTCATCTTGCGGGTAATCATTATTCAAGAATGACACGACATAGCCTTCTTCATCGTTATGAGAGAGACGTGCGATTTCAGTTCTTTCACGTCCATCTTTAGACCATCCGTGCAACGCAATAATGCCAGATTCCCAAAACGAAACATTTCTTCCGGCTCGAAGCAGTGGCTCCGTAATGTCAAAGTCCAAATAGACCTCCTCCTGGTTATCCTCCTCGTCGAAAAATCTTTCGTCAACAAATGAGAAACGTCCATTGCCAGTTAGCTGATAAGACGATTTTCGCACAATTGTAGGTATTTCCTGGGAGGGCACCGTCATTACCAAATCCATAAAAGATTCCGACTGTCCGTACTGTTCTTGAGGGTTAACCACAATCTTCCATTGGTAGGGTTGCAGCGTTTGGATGTCCATCTTGATATTGCCGAAACTAAACGTGCTGTTGCGGTAATGAACATTCTTATTCCAAACCATATTGACGTATGTGCCACATCGGCTAACAAAACTGGTAACGGTCCAATGCGAACCGGTTCTAGCCAGAGTTTGGCCATCGGTTTCCACCACATATTGCAACTTGCCATTCATTTCAAGATTCCACGAATTTTCACCATTTTGTCTAATGTTATAATTCGGGAAATACATATCTTTGACAATCGGGCGCATAGAATCAGGCAACATATACCACGCATTGAATCGAAAAGTCACATCTAAAAATTCATCGGTCACATCATCCATTGCAACATTCCAAGACTTGAACATACAAATCCCTCTCACATCTTCCTGGTGATCTTCCTCTGCGATTTTGCACCCGCTCAAAGAGACAATCAAGGCGCACAACACCATTATTGTATTCAATATTTTTTTCATAGCGAAGTCAGTTTTAGTTATTATTTCTATTGAAACGACAGCCGAAGCCCGCACGGATGATGCCATTATAGCCCAAACCGATTTCAGTAAAGCCGTACCATTTATTGCCGGCGGAAACGCCAAAAGCGGTCAATTGGCCTGCGAAATTAGCCGTAACGTAGGCCTGATGCTCTGGATTTCGGCCAATGATTCCGACGCATACGCCTGTGGAGAGTCCGGAATACAGCGTGACGTACTTTTTGTTCAAATACGAGAAACGAATTGTCGGCATCAACGTCAGATAGTGTTCTTGGAACCGTTTGACAGGTAAATCTTGAGGATAGTTGAGATTTTTGTAAAACATACCACAGTAGGAGAATTCGCCGCCAAGCCAGAGAAATTTGGTGACGCGATACAGATAATGGAAGGAAATCGGGCACGTAGAATAGGTCGGCCCGTAGGCGTGACTCAAATCGTTGAACCAGACATCTTGAATCGAGTAATTGCCCCAGAACATATCAGGGCGATACAACGTAGCAAAAGCACAGTCGCCGATGCCGATGCCGAGTTCGTGGCGTTGCAATTCAGTACGCCAATCAGATTCTTCGGTCTGCGTTTCCTGCGCGAACACGAAAGATGCAGACAAGGCTATAAGGACAGCCAAAAAAATCTTTTTCATACACATAATCAATTTGTTAATAAGTTAGAGAGTTAGAGAGTTTCCTTGTCTTCGGGTTCATCGGTCTGATTTTCGATAAGGAATTTTTTCGCGGCTTCAACCTGCGAAGATTCCACCTGGACCAAGATACTGTTGACCATAGGCGTATAAACAGACGCGCTGGCATTGATGACGTATGCTTCAAAGCCACCCGACTCCAAAACAGTGCGAATCAATTCGGCTTCTGCCTCGAAATTGGCAGTCGCCACTGTTACTAATTTGAGATTGTCTTCCATAATGTTTTGATTTTAAAGTTAATATATAAAAAAATACAGTGCAACCGTCCAAGTTGTTCATTTGACTTCCCCTGAACAGTTGTGACCGCAAAGATACATTTTTTCTTGAGACTGCGTTCATCCCATCAACAGATAAGAGATGATGATCACATTTCCCTCAAAATCCCCAAATTACCACAAATCAAGAATTTTTTATTTTTGCGACTTCTTATTCTAATATTGAATATAGTGATATTAAAAACCTTCTGACTAAATTATGAAAAAGCACCTACCATTGTTATTGGCACTTTCCTTTTTACTTCTTTCCTGCAATAAAAACGCATACGATTTTTCAAGAATGGATGGTTTTGAAGCGGAAGGCAATTGGGGCATTCCTCTTGTAAATGCCAACTATTCTATAGAGAATATATTGAATATGTCAAATGCCTTGGATAATATACAAACCGACGAGGATAATGTATTGAAGCTCAGTTATTCGATGCAAAAGGACACCATTATAGAATCAGAAATCATACTCAACTGTATGGAAAACGAACATATAGAATATAATGGCTCCTGGAATATCAACACGGCAGGCATCGCCGTTATGCCAAACATCCCCATCTCAGTGTTCCATGACACGGTTGAAGTTGCATTACCATCAAACAAAGTGATTGTTGAAAATGCCATCGTGAAATCTGGGCAACTCCATATCCATTTTGAATGCGACTTGCCCATTCAAATCGGAATAAAATGTCTGGAAGTTCTGAATAATCAAAATGAATCTTTCAGCCTAAATTCTGATTGCGGAAACGGGCAAATCAATGAAAATATTGATTTATCTGGATTTAGAATATCACCACAAAGTGGAAACAAACTGCGCATAGTATTAAATGCTTCAGTACAATCCGATTTACAAATACCGGACATTACGCATTTGGCCACTGACATACAGGTGAATTCATTATCATTCAGCGAACTTTCCGGACGCATAGCTTCATTTTCATCCTCTTTTGAAGAGACAACACCTATGGACTTATCCTTCCTATCCCATATAAATGGCTCATTGACTCTTTTCCAACCTCAAATGAAAGTTGAGGTAAACAACGAGCTTGCCGTTGCGGGCCAAATTACACTTGACCAAGCCGGATTATCCCATAACGGAACAGTGGTATCTCCATTTTTCCAACAGATGCCCATCACATTGGATATTCCGTCATCCACACAAGGTTACCAGACCGTCGAACTCCCCGCTATGAGACCCATTCAAGTAAATACGTCTTTTGACAATATGTATTTCAAAGGTTCAGCACGAATCAATCCCAATGGCATGCAAGGTCCCTCCATATCCATTCGTGAAGGAGAGAAAATCGGATGCCGCATCAGTTTCGAAATTCCTTTTCATATACAACTTGACAATCTGTCTTTCAAAGACACTTTGGCGTTGAACGGCATTGACATTCCTGCTATTGAAGGTACCCGGAATATGGTACTCAAGATGTTGATAGAAAGCAAACTGCCCATCAACATGAAAATGCAAATGTATTTCTACAATCAGCAGACTCACGAAATTGTGGACTCACTTTTCTCTGTGTCACAATGGCTGCGCGGCTCGTTCGACGGATCTCCTGTCCTATCCGAATTTTACATTGAGAAGGCCGATATGGATGCTGTGCGAAAGATGCTGGCCTGCGAGAGCATCATTATTGATGCTCAGGCAGATACCGAAGACAAGAACGTGACAATCCGCTCCACACAATGCCTGCGCGTACGTTTGTCTGCAAAATTTGATTTAAACATTGGTGAATTAGCTGGAAGTTTATAGTATGAAAAAAGTATCAATTATATTACTCTCTTTACTCGTCCTGCATATTGAGGGCGCATTTTCGCAAGGTACTGACGTGTTACATTTTATGCGTCTGAATCCCTTTTCCACCTATTCGGACCCGACTGCCGAAACCATCTACAAAGGGTACGTCGCCATCCCGGGCATAAGCAATATCGGATTGGATTTATACAATGACGCATTGCGCTACAAAGATGTTTTCCGTGTTGATGATGAAGGATACCCAATATCCATAAATGGGAACCGGATGGCGGACGAACTTCGGGAACGCAACCTTCTGGCCTTGGATGTGAATGCCGAATTATTAGGGTTTGGTTTCAAAATCAAGAACTTCTTTTTCTCTTTTGATTGGCGGATGCGTGCCAATATGGATTTATGCTACTCAAAAGATATTTTAGCCTTCCCCATCAATGGGAACCTACATTATTTAGGAGACGCGAACCCAGCCGATATGAATTTGCAGCTGGGACTTAACGCCTACCAGGAAATCAGTTTCAGCATTCGCCAGACGATAAAGGACAAGTTCATTTGGGGCGTACGCCCGAAATTATTATTTGGCGTTGCCAATCTTTATATACCCAATTTTGACGCCCAGATTTTCACCAGTGAAGATGACTATATGATGCGCTTGTTCTGTAATGGAGATGCAACATTCGCAACGGCTCTTCCTCTTGCCTTATCAATTGACAACACCAACGTGCTTTACGAATTTAATATGAAGAATTTTGCAGCCTCCGATTTGTTCAAGAACATAGGTGCATCCATTGATTTCGGATTTAGATATAAGATATCCAAAGGATTATCTATCGCAGCCAATGTAATAGATTTGGGCTGGATTCATTGGAAGACGAATCCCATCCTCATACACAGCGGTATTTCCGACAATGGCCGATACTTTGAAGATGGCGGCATTGTCTTCAATGGTCTGACAGAACACGACATTGCTACGTTGCGCGATGCGGACTCCCGACAG
>JAZRYT010000163.1:0-2083 GCA_045600905.1 Bacteroidales bacterium | reverse complement strand
CACCAATGTGGCAGGTTCCACTGTGTATAAAGGCAGCTGTGCCGATGCACATTTTACAGTAGATGTTTCCAAATTAACCGCCGGAGTCTATATCCTTCGTTTCGAAAACAAGGACGGAAAAGTTATAACAAGTAAGTTTGTCAAGATGTAATGAAGATGGAGACTATGAAGAAAGTTGTCCTTTCCCGCCTACGGCATGAAGAGCACACGTTAAAATAATGATATACAGTTTTTTATTTTAATAATTTTAATGTGTGACAAAGCGCCGCAGGCGCAAAAAAACAGTATATTCGCCGCCCCGCCCGCTCCCGCCCTTGCCCAACGGGCTTCGCAAGGTTGAAGGAGGGCCGGGGATGGAAATAAGAACAAGAGAAGCCCGGAAGAAACGTTATGAAAAGATTATTATTCTTTTGTCTGTTTTTAACAGTGAGCACGATTGTGACGATGGCACAATCGTATGTTTATGAGCCGTATGACTTCAGAGTTTCTAACGAGGATGGCGATACCCTCTATTACCGCATCACCTCGAATACGGAGCCCTTTTCCGTGGCACTGACTCGCTGTCACGACTCGATTTTCCATAACCTGCAAACTCCCACCTATGCTTATCAGGTTGGGCAACCGGGATTCGCATATCCGGTATATGATTATGATTCCCTTCTGAACATTCCTTCTTCCGTATCTTACAATGGGACAATCTATATGGTGACCTCCATAGACAAAGAGGCTTTCTATTTACAGAAAAATCTAAAGACTGTGAACCTTCCGTCTTCTATAAGAATCATCGATTCTGCCGCATTTTATCAGTCTTCATTGCAGGAAATCACATTACAAGAAGGCGTGGAGCAAATCAAATATGGCGCTTTCTGTTCCTGTCCCTTAATTCAAATAGACTTGCCTCAGTCGTTGTCTCATATCGGGGAAATGGCTTTCAGTGCCTGTACGCAATTGACAAGCATAGTTATTCCTACGGGTATAACCAAGGTTCCGGCTTCGTGTTTCAGCTTTTGCGATTTACTAAGCGATGTGGTACTACCAGAAAGCCTTGTGACGATTGAGGAGTTGGCCTTTTTAAACACGAGCACCCTGCAACAAATCGTTATACCCGCTCAAGTGCAGAATATAGGACCGAATGCGTTTTGTAAGGAGCAGGTGTCAACAGCAGGAACTTTCCGGGTTGTTATGAAAGGAACCGTCCCACCACAAATGTCAGCCTCTTTTTTGTATGATACCGTATATTGTACCGTTCCATTCGGAACAATAGAAGTTTACGAGAACGCGTGGGAAACGGACTACACCGTGTTTGTCTTTTCTGAGCCCACGTCAGTAGAAGAAATCGATGAGCGGGAGATGGAGGTTTACCCCAATCCGGCGCGCAACCAGTTGAACATTCGCTGCGGCCAGCTCTCTGTCAGCAGTTTGCAGCTGTTTGACGCATTTGGGAAGCTGCTGCTCACTCGTTCCGTCAACGACGGCGAATGCGAGCTGGACCTTACCGCTGTGCCGGCCGGCCTCTACCTGTTGAAGGCCGAGTTGGAGGACGGCAGCATTGAGGTGCTGAAGGTCGTGAAGAAATAAGGTTCGGAGATTTTTCGCCTACGGCGTGAAGACCACAAATCATCCTAACATAATTCGTCTTAATTAGAGTAATTTGTGGAAGTTACGCCGCAGGCGCAAAAAACACTATCTTCGCCACTCCCGCCCGCTCCCGACCTTGCCCAACGAGCTTTGCAAGGTTGAAGGAGGGCAGGGAATAGAAATATGAACAAGAGAAAGCCCGGAAAGAAACGTTATGAAAAAAATAGTCATCACCTACTTAATAGTCTTGTTATGCGCATTTACACTAAATGCCCAAAATGAGACGATCGTCTCTTTGACCTATCCCCGCCATGAAATCGGAATCGAATATGGTTTGGAATACCACCCTGTATTGAATATTACTACTCATTCCTTTGACCACCAAAATTTTCTAATATCAACTTCGCCTGATTACTGTTGGAAACCCAGTACGTTTGCTGGTTGGTTCAGTTATAGTCAGGAAGAAGTTCCGACGGGCAGAGATAGTTCTCAAAAAATCAATAAC
>JAZRYT010000162.1:0-21980 GCA_045600905.1 Bacteroidales bacterium | reverse complement strand
CGCTCCAGAACCGTCCGATGCGGGTGTCGTGCATGCGGTACTCGAAGGCGTGCAAAGCCCCTTCTCCAAGCACCTCATTGTCAGCCTCCTGCCCGTTGAAGAAGTACCGATAACCCCCATTAGCGGAACGGAGGGAACTTTTCTGGTATGTGGTCGTGGAAATCATGGCGCGAAGATAAGTTTTTTCGGATTAATAATGGGCTTTTACATATTTCAAAATTCGAATCCAATCGCTTGTCAAATTGTGAGGAAACAAAAAAATGTTGTATGGTATCACGACTTATTTCAAAAAGGTGCATCGCAGACAGAACCATCTTTATGGATGTAAAACCAGTTGTCACTATCCCATATTTGATGTTCGTCTTCACTAATAATTTCGCAATCACAACTTACCTTGGCTTTGTTTTTGACAAAGGGGTATGCACATTTATATTGCGGAGCAATGACTATTTGTCCTTCCATATTAGCATATCCTATCAAACCATCACTACCGACTATCCGAAACAGACCTTCACTTGGAATATCCGGACCGTTGTCATACGGAAAAACCTCAAAAAGCATGTTGTCACGCGCATCAATGGCGATGAACCCCATACTGTCTTTTAGGACTATGCCCACCTTTTTGATGGTATCAGTAAAACAAATACTATATTTCCCTACCGGTATGATAGTGTCTCCGTTTGTGTTTAAATATCCGCATTCATAGTTGTCATTGCAGAAGCGAAATAATAACGTGTCGTTCATTTGAGCTTTCATTTGAAAAAATGAAAGTACAATAATCAAACCAGATAACGCTGTTTTTTTCATTTTTCACTGTTTTTTTTTATCGTTGGGATGTTCCACGGAAACTTTCCCGCCAAAGAATATGTGTTTGTGCAAATCATGGCGCGAAGATAGGGAATTTATCGCAAATCCAGCAACTTAATATCTTTTCCTCACAACATAAAAACAATTGGCCTCCTTCACCTGATATTGCCCTTTGTGTCTTTTCAACTTCAGAATGACAACACTTCGTTCGTGTTCTGGTCCGTTATGATTGTTTGAAATCAGACTCTCTACTTCATAAACAATCCAGTTCTTCTCATTTTGAGTATGAGAAATATTCCTTTAAGTTATGCTACCTCCATATACCTGCCAACGTCCACGCTTTTTAACGGCCCGAATGGTGGCTCGATTTTCCGTATTCCTTCCGATGCTCAATTGAACTTTGTTGTGTCCTTCCCAGCCGAATCCTAAAATTTCCAATACAAGGTTAAGCTTCCTGCCTGAAACAAAGGTAGGCGGTGCCATTTCTCTTGATACAAACACAATCGTTTTTTCGTCCCCTTCGTGATGGGTGATCGTTACATTTTCAGTGAAATGGTTGTTGATAATGTATATGGTGTCATATTGTGACAATTGAAAGTACCATTTAACCATTGAATCTGTAAAAAAAGTCCTGATGAGGGCGGAATCCACTTCAGGATGTTTAGAGCTTGTGATGTGGTTTTCATCTAAGGACTTCCCAGTAGATGGTCGGGCATTAACGGCAAGATACCTATAGGGGGCAGCAACGCGAGACATACCATCTTTTTCGAAAGCGTGCAAGTGCGTGGCACAAGCATTCCCCATCATAAATTTCACAGGTTCATCTAATGATTTCATTTTGTAATTTGTTTGGGGGAATATTGGCGAAATAGGATTGAAATAGGATAATTTCAGGATGGAGTCTCGCACATCATCAATTAAAAGGTATGCCATTCGAACTTTATGTAGCTGATAATAATACCCTGCCTGACTGAAATCGGCATCCATTAGAGAATGACCGCCTCCAATCAAATCTACAGAACGGGCAGGTGGGGCACCGCAATGGAAACAATCCTCCCAAAATGGATCTGTAAAGCAATCTGATTCCGAAATGGAATAATTTTCATCATTATGTAAAGATGACTGACTCATTAAAAACGGGACAATGTCTCTCCATGTGTTAGTGGAGTCCTTCCATACTTGCCGAGTTAGTTCTTCAAAAAACGTCCAATGCTGCATATACTCACATGGTGAGACATTTGCGATATAATGGTCATTGATGATTTTTTCGATTGTTCTATTCCGTGTATCATCAATCGTATAGAAATGATATGAACATGTTGACAACGGCAATAAATTTTCAAGTTCGGATGCGCTCTTTAGCAACACCATCCCGAAATAATTATCCTCGAAAGCGTTCTTGTCGCCAGAGTAGTGAAAAATGGCCAGCACATCCACATCGGATGTGTCTATTTTGATTAGTCGTTGCCCGAATATATCCGAACAAACGGAAACGACAATGCAGATGGATAAGATTAATTTACAGATTTTATTCATAGATGTTAATTGTAGGATTTGGAATTATATGTTCTGAATCTTCCGTATAATCTATCCTCACTTCAGTGGAGTTGGATTTCCAACTGTCAAATAGGAAAGCAAATTTAAAAATGTTTATTAAATCTCCATTTGAGATAGGATACATTTTGTAGTTATTGTTTTGTGTCGCAATATATTCCATTCTTCCTCCGGGGGTGTAAAATTGTCCACCTTCATCTGAAAGGTCTAAAAGATGGAGAATTTCATGTGCAATCAGCTGAGGATAATTTCCGAAGTCCTCACCATTTGGACCATGAAACATTCTTATAGAGCGACCCCGAGTGTAACCGCCAACATACCTTAAACAATCGTTTGTTGATGTCTTTTCTTGATTTTGTCCAGGCATAGTCCCATAAAATAAATTACCCAAAAGTCCATCCTCTGAAGCTCCAATATATGCGTTATGACTAACCACGTCCTCCAAAGGTCGTCCTTTAATGTAATCGTGCTGTGCTGTTTCATCCGGTTGAACTGCTCGCAACTCAAAAAAGACATGGTATTCCACGTCATCTATCGTCACTGTTTTAATTATCTGATTGAACTCATTAACAGCAGGAAGCATTTGTCTGTATGCGTCTGTTGAATTTAGGTTTGAATAAATATTCATTTGAATACTTATTGTTTTATAGGGACCTGAGTTGTCTATAACAACCACAAAGTCACCTCCATCAACATCTTTGCTTATTGTTGGGTTGCTCGCACAAAACTGATACGGACTAAAAGAAGGATATTTGGCCGATTTCAAATCCACTCCCCACCAGCGTCCCAGTCTCGTGTCGTACTGTCGGAACTCATACCCAGTTAAACCGCCTTCCCCATAGACCTCATTATCACTCTCCTGCCCGTTGAAGAAGTACCGATAACCGCCATTAGCGGAACGAGGGGAACTTTGCTGGTATGTGGTCGTGCAAATCATGGCGCGAAGATAAGATTTTTATTCGCACTTGTCGAAAGGATTATGTCCAAATGTTGTGATTCGCCCGTGTGTTATTTTGAGCAGAAAAGGGACTTTATGTAAGAGATCCTGACGTCCTTTTGGTCGTATCACCTGAAACACGGGTTCCTGATACTCTGGTTCCAAAAGTCCAACGCCATAGCTTGACGATGAATTATTGGATGGCGGACTCCCTATGTTGTCAGTATCAAAATGGCACGCCAGCAAATACAGCTTTTCTGACGAGAGCTCTAAGAACAAACGTGATTCAACAGAATCATAGACAAATTGAAGACGATATAATCCGGAAAGCAGTCCTTCGCCTTCTTTCACTTCCAAATACGAGAGCCCATTGCGCATAACCACTTTCCAAGGGGTGGCACTATCGTTTTTATGTCTTATCATTGATTCTGGATCCAGTTCCATTAACAGGAGTGTTTTATTGTCATAGAACTCCAAAGAGGGAAACTTGAAATCATAATAGGCACAAGGATTTTCGTTAATCCTGATTTTCATCACTGTCCACAGACCTATCAAGTTGTTCGAAATGGTGTCTTTTGTGCAGCCACTCAGAACAATCGCAAATTGGAGCAACAATCCTATAACTAATATCTTTTTCATTCTTTTCATCATCGTTTCGTGATAACAAATTCCACCCGCCGGTTGAGTCTGAAGTCATCATTGGCAAAGCAGGTTCGCCTTTCTTCACCTGACAACTCGTTACAATCGACTATGGGATCGTAATTATAGCATTGCCTTCCTTTCATATACGTTGTGTCCACACCACGATTTTCCAAATAGGATATTATTTCTTCGTACATATACAGCAACAAGCTTACAGAATAGGACTCATCCCATTCTTTAAGTGACAGGTGTATGTCAACTTCAACGAATTTCACATCATTATGTGACAACAAGTAATCTGCAATCGAATCCAAGAGAACGTGACTCTGATGGTCTGTGGTGTCCAAATGCAGAGTCACAAATTGGAAACAAATATCATTCGTTCTGAGCATTACCTTTTTAGAATCAGAATCAGCCAACTCGTGAACGGTTTTGACCACGGGAATGGAGTCGTTGTGCGAGGACTGTTGAGCGTGGCATAACGTTGACATTAGTGTCAGGTAGAGAAGGATTATTCTATTCATAACAGGATTATGGATTTAAGGGTGTCAATATAAAAAAGTTGAATAATCAGCTTGGATTGGATTTTATGGCTGACAATTGTATTATATTTGACTTCTATAGGTTATTTTCCATTGTTTAGGTTCATCATCTATATCTAAAAATTCACCACGATAGAATAACGTCCATAATGGTTCGTCAGGAAAATCATTCATTATCAAAAAGCAATCTTTTGAGGAATACTCTTTACAAACGTATATTCTTTTGCTCGTCACCAGTGGGGACCACTCAATTTCTTCTTTTAAAATAGCTGACATAGTTTCCATAGTACTTTTCATTTTATTCCATATTTTTCATTAACTGTTCTATTAGGTGCGTGCCTCCTTCCATAATTCGTTTATAAAGCTCTTTAGCCCGATATCCCATTTTTCTTTGTATCGCTTTCCTGCCCGTTGAAAAAGTACCGATAACCCCCATTATTGGAACGAGGCGGACTTTGCTAGTATGTGGTTGTGAAAATCATGGCGCGAAGATAAGGTTTTTTCGGGTTGGACAACCATTAAGATGTGTTTTTTGACGACAACGGGGACAAGTTATTTCTAATCATACGCCTCAATCTCGAACGTAAAAGTATCTTTCCCCTCAGGCAAATCGTAGAAATGCACCATCACATCGAGTGTTTGCTGGATGTTTCTTGCCTTCAAATCCTTTTCGTATAATCTGATGATGTCGTTGACGCACTGTTGCGCTTCTGTTTTCGCTCCTGTCGGTTTCCCCACAAAAATGGTTATGCGATGGAACCCGCGCTTGTTGCTTGAAAAGAAGGAGGTGATTTGCTTTTTTTGACGGTTGTTCAGTTTCGAACGGTGAGAGCTGAAGGCGAGTTTGTCAATAGTCTCCATATTTTCCAGTCGAACCGTGTCACAGCCCGACATCTCATTGGCATCATACTGTTTTTGGAAAAAGTAATAATTTCTGTCTGTCACCTGCAAAATAAAAGAATAAGACGTGTCGGCCTTATGGCGAAAGCATTTGGAACTGTCTAAATTAAAAACAGCCCCTGTGTTGTCCAGCACCAGCATTTCGGAAGGGGTTACTTCTGCTCCAAATTTGTCAAAAAAGCGGAAACAGAACTCCTTTTGTGGATAAGTTACCGTTGACCAATAATTATCGGCAACCGTCACCGTAATGCGACTATTGTATTTCATCGCCTTGGATTTTTCATTTGCGGGAAGATTACGTATAAATTTCTCATCCAAAATGTCCTTGAAATGAAAATATTGGTCGAATTCCTCCGGGTATAATATTTGATAAGGTTCAAACGGATGCATAAGGATCTCAATCTTTGACGAATCTACACCATATTGAACCAATATGTTTTTCACGCTATTTATTCTTTGTTTGCACAGTGTCTGGTCTTCTGTGTTATTCTCGGAAAGGCAAAAAGCGTTCAGTTGTATGGTAAAATCATTGGCTTTCTGAATTTTTCCCAACCACTTAATTGGCTCTGTATAAATAGCATTGAAATTTGTATCGGGAACTATACTTGCATTGTCGAAAAAAAACATGGGCAATTGAGATTCTGAAAAAATATAGTTCATTCTAACATGAATAGTGGTGTCGGATAAAGTTTTTGACACTTTTACATCAAAGATTCTGTCGTAGTAGTGTGATTTGTGAACTCTAATTCTATGTGTGTTGTCTATGATATTATCCAACACGAAGTGCGCGGCATTTGTTTCATCAAGAGAATGGAAAACTATGCTGTCATCGATATAAACACTATAGTCCGTCACAATCTCTTCTGTCAAAGAGTCTGTGACAACTAAAGTGAATTTAAGCGATTGTGTTCTTGCTATGTTAGGCAATGCCAACAAGAAACTTAATCCAATCCACACAAAGATATAATTATTTCGACTCCTGCTCATATAGGGCCTTCCTTTTTATTTGCTCTTTTTCCTTTATTTCTATCATATCAGATGGTGTCTCAACAAAATCAGAATTATACGTAGAGGGGATTCCATCCTTAAAACGACCATTATTGTACAATTTAAGTATGTTTTTGCAAAAATCAATAAAATCCACTCCCCACCAACGTCCCAATCTTGTGCCATACTGCCGAAACTCATACCCGTTCAAACCGCCTTCTCCGTACAACTCCACGACGTTTTCCTGCCCGTTGAAGAAGTACCGATAACACCCATTAGCGGAACGGAGGGAACTTTGCTAGTATATGGTCGTGAAAATCATGGCGCGAAGATAAGTTTTTTTCGGGTTGGACAACCATTAAGATGTGTTTTTTGACGACAACGGGGACAAGTTATTTCTAATCATACGCCTCAATCTCGAACGTAAAAGTATCTTTCCCCTCAGGCAAATCGTAGAAATGCACCATCACATCGGGTGTTTGCTGGATGTTTCTTGCCTTCAAATCCTTTTCGTATAATCTGATGATGTCGTTGACGCACTGTTGCGCCTCTGTTTTCGCACGTGTCGGTTTCCCTACAAGAATGGTAATGCGATGGAACTCGCGCTTGTTGCTTGAAAAAATTTTAAAACTCTTTTGGATTCTAAAAATAATTCGTTTTATTCCACAATTTGATCCAGTTCGGCCATCTGGACATACTTACAACTTTTGAATCTCTACTCTTTTACAATCTCAGTCACGTTGGGATTCGGCGCATATTATCTCTTTGCCGTAATCGCAATCAATTTCGGAAACATCATACCCGACATCTAGAACTGGAAGTAAATAAACGGCTGTAAATCAGCGGTAACGAACTGATATAAAACAAAGATGGACGCCACCACGACGATACCCATCAGCCATATCGGCATCAAAGCAAAGTTCATACGGTACCAGCGTTTGAAGTGTTCTGGCAGCCAATGGATAATCATACCGACCACAAACAGTGTGAACACCGGCCAGTAATTGCTCAGGATTTCCGGAATGGCCGCCGTATTCCAATGTCCACCGATGCTGTTCACCATAGCTTTTGCGGTATTCCACGCCGTTTCATTAGCGATAGCGGGATCCAAATTGGAACCCGAGCGGAAGAACAGTCGCGTGAAGGAAATGAAGACAAAAGTCATAAAGATATTCCAGCTTCGGTTCAGCCAGTTGACATCACGATTCGGGCAGAAGGCGGAATAAATGCAGCGCACCAGCGTGCCGAAGAAGAACACGCCTGACCACACCGTAAAGATTATCAACACAGGACTTGGCCACATCATATTGCAGACAAAGAATATCGCGAAGATAATGCCGGACACTAAGCTACGCAGCCACTGTTTGAAATGTCGCCAGATTTTAAAGCCCAGAATGCCGACACCGTTGAGGCCGCCCCAAATCATAAAGTTCCAAGAGGCGCCATGCCACAGACCGCCCAGCAGCATCGTGTTCAGCATATTGATATTGGTACTGATTTTCAAGCGCGCCTTTTTGCTGGCAATAGAGACGACAGTCAAAACAACCGCCAAGGCGACAATCACGCTGGCCACCACCGCGCTCTTGGAAAGCATCACGATAACGCCGGCTATGAAGATAATGCAGAAGTACGTACCGAAAGTGGCATTGCGGTTACCGCCCAACGGGATATAGAGATAGTCTTGCAACCACTTGGACAGCGAGATATGCCATCTTTTCCAGAAATTGCTCGGAGAATCGGCTTTATAAGGAGAGTTGAAGTTCTTGGGCAGATAAAAGCCCATCAGCATAGCCACGCCGATGGCGATATCCGTGTAACCAGAGAAATCGGCATATACTTGCAACGAATAGATGAAGAGTGCTGAAAGATTCTCGAAAGCCGTGTATAGGGACGGATTGTTGAACACACGATCCACGAAGTTGACGGCCAGATAGTCGCTCATAATGAGTTTCTTAGCCAAACCGTTCAAAATCCAGAACACGGCGATACCAAACTGACGGCGACTGAGAAAGAACTTCTTGTACAGTTGTGGCACAAATTGGTCGGCACGGATAATCGGGCCTGCCACCAACTGTGGGAAGAAACTCACATAGAATCCGAAATCCAGCACATTGGTTACGTGTTTGATTTTGCCTTTATACACATCCACCAAATAACTGATATTTTGGAACGTATAGAAAGAAATACCTATCGGTAGGAGGATTTTGGACGCATCAAAATAATCCTTTCCCGTCAAATCGTTCGTCCACTGCGCCAGCCAGTTGATAACTTCATATTTGCTTCCTACAATAGTATTATAGGCATCTGTAAAGAAATAGGCGTATTTGAAATAGAAAAGTACCAGCAAATTGACGACCACACCGAAAATCATGTGGAACTTTTTCGCGCCCTGCCGCTTCGAATGATCCATAAACGTTCCTAACGAATAGTTCAAGATGGTATCGAAGATGAGTATCAGCACGAAAAGGCCTGAGGTCTTGTAATAGAAAAAGATACTGGCAAAGAAGAGAAAGCCATTACGGAGCAGACGCTTACTGTGGAACAAGGAGAATACGGCAAACACAAGAGCGAAGAACGCCCAGAAATTAAACTGCGTAAACAGCAGCGGATACTGCTCGTTGAACGAGAAGATGTTGGTTAGAAATATTTTAATGTTATCTAAGTTCATTCGTGTTCTTTATTATTTCCCTAATGAAAGCATCATAGAAGAGGTCTCCCATAAGGTTATAGCCGGAAGCGGTGAAGTGGACGCGGTCTTTTTGTGCGAGGCCTTTTTTGCGCCACGTTTCCATTGAGCGCAGGCCGCCCATAACGTAGAACTGATCCCACACGGCGCCACCTGTCAGATCTGCCAGCCTGTACATCACATCTGCAACGGCAGGTCCTGTAGGATTCACCGTATAATGATTTCGACGGGCACGTTTCCACGTGTCGTTGTTGGACACAAAAATAAAGGCACAATCGGGATTAGAAGACCGAATATGCTTCACCAGTTTCAAATAATTATTCTTAAACACCACGGAATCAAAAGAGCTTCCATAGGCATCATTTACTCCAATATTGAATATCACCAAATCGGGCTTGATGAAGGCCATATCGCGCGCGAAGTTCTGGCAGCGCAGATAGGAGGATGTCTGGGCTCCATTCACGCCAATAGAAGAAACCGTGATACCGGGTCTTTCGTTTTTCAGCAGAATACCGTTCACCACAAAAGTATCTCCTTTACTACAAGGAAAATAAAGTGTAAAATCCTTGATTTTACGGTCGAAATAGAAGAAGTAGCGGTCATTGTCCAAATCCTCGCTGTCAGGAAAATGGTAGATGGTATCTTCCTTTAAAATGGGGTCAATAGGCCATCCGTATGCTTGTCCCAACAGGACGACAGTATCTGCCACAAAATCATATCCTTCGGCATTCATTTTCACTGTGATGGAATTTGTCGCATCCGCATTCCATACGGCAATACCGGTTGCGCCCAAAGGGAACTTGTGGTTCTGATACACATTGCGAATCAAGTTGAAGGGCGTTTCTTTGCTGATTCGATAATCGTATGGGTTGTTGCAAAGCTGCGCCGCAGAATACGGGAACACCAATCCTCGCGCAGCCGGCGGTTCTCCATACTCATCCAACAGGTGTTTCCGGAAACAATGCGTCATCGTTCCGGCCTGAATATGGGAGCCTCCTATCTGCACAATGTGAAGATTACCCTGGTGCGTGGTCAGTACTCGTTCTAGTTTCTCATAGAAGCGCACCAACGTCATACTGTCACGTCCCCAGTAAAGCGTATCCTCATCCCAATGGATATAGGTTTCCACCTCCATCGTATCTACATCATCCTCACTCACGGTATCCGTAACTATAGTATCAACCGCAAGCGTATCGGTAAACGTCGGGATTTCGGGGATGGAATCCGGGCGTGTGACATCCACTTGGGCCAGGCCAACGGACGTTCCGAGTAGCAGGAGGAATAGAAATGTTACTTGGCGGAAACGTTCCATAAGGTGTCGAATTGTTGTTTAGTCATATTTTTGCGAGTACGATAGAGTTCATACATAGTGGCGAAGTTGTTGGCCAGTATCTTGCCGACTTTGTGGGCACCGGCCGGTGTGAAATGCACGTAGTCAGGACCGGCGAGTCCGTTTTGCACCCACGCCACCATTGAGTTCTGTCCGCCCATCACCTCGTACAAATCCCAATAAGCCGCATTGTTACGCAATGCGATGGTCTTCAAACTGTCAATAAGTTGCGGCAACATCGGATAGGTATGGAAAGAGCCGCCCTTTCGGGTGCTCATATCAGAAGGGCCGACAAACAGCAATGTGGCATTCGGGTAGCATCGTTTAATACGGTGAAACTGTTTGTTAATGCTGCTGCAATAGTTATCCAGCGATTTCTGGTTATAGATAGACGGAACGGAGTTGCCGCCAAATTGAAGTATAATCATACCCACATTGGACTGCTGGTAGCAGCTGCGCAACAACGTGTCCGTAATCATCGTGAACTGGTTTCCGGAAGAGCCGCGCAAAGGAATATTATCCACTGCAACACCATAGCCGTTATCCAGCATAATACCGTAAATATCCGCCGAGCCATTCATAGAAATTTGAATAGAGGTGGAGACAGTGTCCATTATCCAATGGCAGGTGTGAATACCAGTCTGGCCGTTTTGACAGGTTTGCTGATATTTGCCTTTTCTATCCTTGAGGGTGGCGGAAAATTTGCCGTCGTGGTCGTTATAAAGCAACGTGATGTTGGAGAACTTCTTCACGCGGAAGTCTGTTTCTCGATGTTGGGAGGCATTTGCGCCGAATGTGGCGGCACCGGCCAAGCGATAGCACTTGGCCATCAGACCGTAATTGCCCTTGCAACGCGCGCCGTCGCCATACGAGGCAAACAACGTAAGCGCGCCTGACGCATACTGGCTGACTGCAAAAGACGGAATCGTTTGAATGACAGGCACCAGACCCGGTCCGCCACCACCGAACGTGGATTGGAAGAACGTGCGGATGTTACCGGAAATACGGTCCATTTCTATCTGTGAATCTCCATAATGCAGCACTCGCACAACCTCTTGATTGCCTTTGGCCTGGGACATACGTGCGAAAATCTTGTCGAAAAAAGCCACATCATTATTGGGCAGATAAAAATGACCTGTCTGCTCCGTCAACGCGACCTTGAACTGGCGAAGCGTATCCTTCAAATCATTGAGATGCTTCAACTCCACAGAATCCATCTCCTTAATCTTGACATCGGGGACAGACTGACCAACCAAAACATCTTCCATAGAAGGGAATCTGATCTGTGTTTTTCCGAGGGTTACACCATCTTTCGGGTAGAAGTAGCAGACCACTCCCAACGTAATGATCACCAACAATATAAACATCAATATCTGATAGGCTTTCATACCTTTTCGACCTAAATTTTAAAAGGGCGGCAAAAATAGGAAAAAAACAATCTGTTGTAACACAATAATGTTAGGTTTTTTATGCCTATCAAAAAGTAAAAAAAGAGTACATTTGCGGCCTCAAAAAAAAGGATTCCTGTTTCAAGATTTCTCATCTTAACACCTTAACTTTTCATCTTCTTAACTTCTCAACTCCATGACATACGAATCACACCTTACCCACCCAATATACAAGATAGTAGCCAAAGCGGCCGACCAACTGGGACTAACAGCCTACGTAGTCGGTGGCGTGGTGCGTGACATACTACTGAAGCGCCACAACACCGACATCGACATTGTCACGGTGGGCAGCGGCATACAGTTGGCTTCCGCCACCGCCGCGCTCATATCGCCAGACCTGAACGTCAACGTCTATAAGAACTTCGGCACGGCGCAATTCCGTTATCAGGATTGCGAAGTCGAGTTTGTAGGCGCACGCCGCGAATCCTATCGCAAAGATTCCCGCAAGCCCATTGTGGAAGACGGCACTTTGGAAGACGACCAGCTGCGCCGCGACTTCACCATCAATGCTTTGGCCATAGCGCTCAACGGCGAACACCAATACGAATTGATCGACCCCTTCAACGGCATTGAGGATATGCACCAGAAAATCATCCGCACGCCCTGCGACCCGGATAAGACTTTTTCCGACGACCCCTTGCGAATGATGCGCGCCATACGTTTCGCCACCCAACTCAATTTCGACATCTTTCCGGAGACGTTTGCCTCCATACAACGCAACGCCTACCGTCTAGACATCATCTCCAAAGAACGTATCATTGAGGAATTCAACAAGATACTGCACTGTCTTCGCCCTTCCCGCGGCATAAAGATGCTCGACGAAAGCGGCCTCCTCGAGAAATTCCTTCCTGAACTATTAAATCTTAAAGGTGTTGATGTCATAAACGGGAAAGGCCACAAAGACAACTACAACCACACCCTGGAAGTCGTAGATAACATCGCCATGTCCTCCTCCAACGTATGGCTCGTATGGGCGGCACTCCTTCACGACATAGCCAAGCCCGCCACCAAGCGTTTCATTCCCGCCATCGGCTGGACTTTCCACGGGCACGAAGTGATAGGTGTCAAGATGGTTTCCCAAATCTTCCATCGCTTGAAAATGCCCAACAATGAGAAGATGAAATACGTGCAAAAACTTGTCGGATTACACCTCCGTCCCATCGCTTTGGTGGAAGATGAGGTCACTGACTCCGCCGTACGCCGTCTTCTTTTCGAAGCAGGCGACGACATCGACGACCTGATGATGCTTTGCGAAGCCGACGTCACCTCTAAGAACTCAGCCAAAATCCAACGCTGCTTCAACAATTTCGCAAAAGTCCGCGAAAAGCTCATCGAAATTGAAGAAAAGGACAAAATCCGCAACTGGCGTCCGCCTTTCAACGGGGAAGACATTATGGTAGCTTTCAACATCCGCCCCGGCCGCGAAATCGGCATCATCAAAGACGCCGTCTGCAACGCCATCTTAGACGGGGAAATCGAAAACACCCGCGAAGCCGCCCTCCAACGTATGCTCGAAGAAGGCCTAAAACTCGGACTGACGGGGAGTATGGAAGCTATTCGGGATTCGTAGCCTCAAGTAGGGACGCAATTCATTGCGTCCGTAAAAGGTTTCAGGTTTCAAGTTTCAAAACATCATTCTTAACACCTTATTTTCTTCTTATCATCATTCACCATTAACCATTCACCATTCACAGTTCACAGCTCACAGCTCACGTATCATGAAGCATCTTCTTACATTTATTCTCGCCGTTGTTTTGCTTTTCTGCTCAAGTTGCAAAAGCAAGAAACAGGTTTTGGACAAGCCCAAGGACCTTATCAGCCGCAGCACGATGGTCAACATCATTGCAGACAGCTATATCATAGAAAGTACGGTGCACCTTGCCCCGGACTCTTTGGACAGACGAGAACTCACTCGCCAATATTACAAAGAACTCTTTAACCGGTACAAAATCACTCGAGAACAGTTCATCCATTCCATTGACTACTACGTCCGTGAGGAAAGTTCCGCAGAAAGACTATTGTCCGACGTATCCGAATTGATGACCAAAAAGCGTAAAGAGCACAATGTACCAGAAAACACTGTAGTCGGAGAATCTGATGGCAGCGGAATCCCCGAATCTGTCGTTCCCACGCCCCTTGAGAAAGCCCCTATCCCAGTTGAAAACAAAGCCAAACGTTAGCACATTTTTAAACATACCATTATGATACACGATTTTACATTTTGCAATCCCACGAAAATATATTTTGGCAAAAAGGCTCTTTCCAATCTGCCTGCCGAATTGAAGAACTACGGCCCGAACATTCTGTTGGTTTATGGCAAAAATTCCATTAAGAAGAACGGACTTTACGATCAGATTATAACGATGCTGAACGATGCCGGCAAGACCGTATGCGAGTTGGCCGGCATAAATTCCAATCCACGATACACGCAGGTGGAGGAAGGCGCGCGCCTTGTGAGAGAGCACAACGTGGACCTCATCCTCGCCGTCGGCGGCGGCAGCGTCATCGACTGTTCCAAAGGCATCTCCGCAGCCGCCTATTGCGAAGGCGACCCTTGGCAGCGCTACTGGGTCAACCAAGAGCCGGTCACCAACAAGACCGTGCCCGTCGCCTCCGTACTCACGATGACCGGCACCGCTTCCGAGATGAACTCCGGTTCCGTCATCACCAATGAGGCCGTCAAGCTCAAACTCGGCCGCGTTTTTGACCTTGAGACTTTCTCACCCCGATTCTCCATACTCAATCCGGAATTCACCTACACCGTGCCCACCGTCCAAATGGTCAGTGGCATTGCCGACATCTTCTCCCACCTGATGGAGCAATATTTCGGAGGCACCGATGACTGCACGAGCGACTATCTGCTGGAAGGCGTGATGCTCTCCCTCATCCATTCCGCCCGCATTGCCATCGTCAATCCTCGCGACTACGAGGCACGCAGTAACATTATGTGGTGTGCAACGATGGGATTGAACAAGATTTTAGCATTATCCAAGGAACAGGATTGGGAAGTACACATGATTGAGCACCAACTCGGTGCCTACACGGATTGTCCGCACGGCATCGGTCTGGCCATCATCTCACCAGCCTACTACCGATACATCTACCAATACGGCCTGCCCAAATTCGTCCGCTTTGCCGTCAACGTCTGGAAAGTGAATCCCGAAGGCTTGACCGATGAACAAATCGCATTGGAAGGTATCAGCAGACTGGAGCAGTTCTTCCGCGAATTGGGCATTCCATCCACCTTGCGAGAAGTCGGCGCCACAGAAGAGATGCTGCCGCTGATTGCCAACTCCACGATTCCGGGAGGCGGCTACTACAAAATGCAACCTGATGATATTCTAACCGTTTTGAAAAAATGCTTTTAAGCTATTTTTCACTGAACAGCAATAACGGCAGGAATGCCGCATAAAGCATTCTTCCTGTTTGTGTTTCCAACGTATCCTCAGTCAGGCAAGACAGCACAATTATCAAGATTAAAGCTGTATATACCAACGTCATACGGGGGCGCATCCTTACAAAAGGATAGATTATCACAAAGAGGAAATAGAGCAGCAGCAGAATGCCGCCCATCAACCAATACGTCAGATACTGACTATGACTTCCCCGGTTGTGTCGTTGCGCAATCGGGGAATTTTGTTTGGCCAACTGCTCGTCTAAGGCTAACTTATGGTCACCGATGCCCACACCGAGCAGCCAATGGTCTTCAACGACTTCCCAAGAGGCATTCCACAACTCCATACGCTGCATCAACGAAGAATCATCAATCGTATGATATTTTCTATAAAGAGACAAACTGAAGAATGTCTGATATAACGCGCGGCGCAATCCGAACACCTGCGCATACGCACAGTTCGCCATACGGTTTTCCACATTCCGAACTTCCTGTTCCGACAAAGACATCACGGCAGCATAATCCTTATGAAGCCCTTTGGAATTGAGATAGCGAACCAACGTCTGTTCTACAATTTCAGTATAGGCCGTATCCGAACGCATTGCCCACGCCGTGCGCAGTTCTTCTTGGCAGACATAATAACCGATACGATGTCCGTTTTCAATCATCGAAGATGAATCGAACGCATACGGATTGCCCATAGCCGTTTGGCGACTCGTGATATTTTTATCTTTATCCCTAAAATATTGTACGGATATCACCGTGACGTACAAAGCGCCGCCCAGCAGGCAGGCGATTGTAAGGCCGAGCAACGCCTTACGCATTCTGCTTCGCGGCAATTTCACCAATAGATATAGCACATACAACACTGTCAGGACAACCAATATGACAATTCCCGTAAGCGTTTGTGCCACGAACAGATATCCTACTTGGAACAGCATCAGGAAGGCATACAGGAATTTCAGCCATTTAAGTTCACATTGCTTACTAATAATAATGTGGGCACAAAGGACAATGGAAAAGACGATGCACAAACTGAAACGAATATGATCGATAAAGGTGGAGATTTCGCGAATGTCAGACACCTCGTGCGTTGCCCAATAGCCTAAAGCAAAAAAACAGCAGAACACGGTGCTGGCGATAAAAAAATCAAACACCCACTTCAGCTCCCTTTTGGAAACAGTTTGCGAAGTAAGGATGATGATGGGTACAAACAGCATCGGAATCTTATCGAAAAGGAAGGAGAAAGCCCGCGAGCAATCGTCTGCGCGAATTAAGCCCAAGGCACAAATAATGAAGAGGCCTGCGAAAACAAGTCCCTGCCTGTTTTCCTTCAAGAGCGTCCACTTCTCTTTCCAATTCCATTCCGCCAACCAATTCAACAACAAGATAAAAGCCACCAATCCCATTGTAAAATGGGACAGGGGAAGAGAGGCCACCAAGGCCATCAGTCCGAGCACATATATTATATGATGTATGCGACTGCGCGTCAACAGGACTATTTTTTAGGAGAGAGAAGGGATTTATAGCGGTTCTGATCCTTCAAAATGGATTTTGCCACAGCAATGTCATTGTCATCACTGAGCATATTCATAATACGTCCTTTCTGATAATAGTAGCGGACAACGATTTCAGAAGCCAAGTACTTGCTGATTTCATTTTTATACTTGTAAAGATCCTGTGTCTTTTCTTTTTCCAACTGAGCCTTCAACTGATTGTAATAGTTTTCAATACCAGTAAAGACCTTGTCTTCTTCTGCGGCTTTTTTCAACTTTTCAAGGACTTCTTCTGTTTCAGTCTTATAGCTATAATCTTTATCTTTCAAAAATTCCACAAACTCATTATAGAGTTTGTCATCGACTCTGAACTTGTCGGCTTCGGGAATGGTTTCGTGTTTTGCGCGATAATCGTTGGCAAAATCGAACACCAGATTATGGGTTACCAAAGAAAGGAGGATGTCGCTCAAGACGCTGTCTTCGGTCAGAACATCGGGTTCCACCCCACCCTTGTCATAAACGGTACGTCCGTTTTTGGTTTTGAAGGCAACAGCCAAAGAATCAGGAATTTTGAATGCGCCATTGGCCGTATCCTTGTCAAAGTATTCGATATTTTGCACGCAACGTCCGGAAGGGATGTAGTATTTGGCCACGGTGATTTTAAGGGAAGTGTTGTAATCCAACGGGACTACGTTTTGAACCAAGCCTTTGCCAAAAGATTTTTTTCCGACAATCACGCCCCTATCCAAATCCTGGAAAGCGCCGGACACGATTTCGGAAGCGGAAGCGCTGTGTTCGTTCACGAGCACCACCACCGGGATATCCTTATCCGTCACGGGAGCCATCGTCTTGAAAACCTTCTGTTGCTCTGGAATCTTGCCTTTTGTTTCAACAATCTGCACGCCTCTATCGACGAAGATGTTCAAAATATTGACTGCCTCGTTGAGCAGACCGCCGCCGTTTTCACGAAGGTCGAGGATGAAGTATTTCATTCCCTGCTCTTTGAGTTTCTGGAAAGACTCGCGCACTTCAGAGCCTGCCTTGTCTGTAAACTGGTCGAGTTTCACATATCCGACCTCGTTGTCCAACATTCCGGAATAGGGAATGTTCGGCAGTTTGATTTCCTCACGTACGATATTGAAGGTCATATTTTTCTTTTCGGAAGGTCTATATACTTCCAAAACGAGTGTGGAGCCTGGTTGGCCCTTCATAGCGGCACTCACATCGGAAGAGTTCTTGCCTTCTAAAGATTGTCCGTTCACTTTGCGAACGATGTCTCCAGCACGCAGACCGGCCTTTTGGGAAGGGGAACCGTCGTATGGTTCGGAAATCACGACATCATTGCCGTGCTGTTGGATGAGGGCGCCCACGCCACCATACTGACCCGTGGTCATCATTCGGAAATCTTCGATTTCAGATTCCGGATAATAGACCGTATAGGGGTCTAACGATGTGAGCATCGCATCAATAGCGGTCTTAGTCAATTTTCCTGGCGTGATTTCATCCGCATATTTTTCATTCAATTCTTTCAAGATGGACACGAAGATATCCACATTCTTGGCAATTTCAAAATCGTTTTGAGCTGAAATGGGCGCAGCCATCAGAATGGCCGCAGTTAAAGTCAGAAATATTTTCTTCATCGTTTCTTTTTTAAGGGCGGCAAAAATACAAAATAATGTGCAAGTCGCAGTCTGCCTTTTCCGCTTTTTTTCCTATCTTCGCCGCTGTTTTCTGAAAGTATGATAGTTTATGGTGATAGAACACTTCTGCGAATCACTTTCACCCTTTAATAGACAATTCTATATTTAAATAAACAACTAAAACACAGCACTATGAAAAAAGCATTTACCTTATTTTTCGCCTTCCTGACCATCACAATGGTATCACAGGCACAAACACTTTTATCTGAGAGTTTCGAATCTTTTGAAATTCCTGCCGGATGGATTCGAATTGACAATGACGGAGATTTCTACAATTGGGACCCGATGAACAGCTTCACCGGCTACAACGGCGGTTCCTGCATCATATCCGCATCTTACAACGGTGGAGCGCTCACACCGGACAACTGGCTCATCACTTCGCCCGTAAATCTGACTTCCAACGCCGTGCTGACATTCTACGTCGCCGGTTCCAATTCCGAATATTACCAAGAAAACTACTCCGTCTATATTTCCACAACGGGCAACAACATATCCGATTTCACCACCCTGCTGACTACGGGTGTCACCACCTATAACTACGAGCAGAAAACAGTAGATCTTTCAGCATACACCGGACAAACTGTGTATTTCGCCTTCCGCCACCACAACTGCACCGACCAAGAATGTCTGAGACTGGATGAAGTCGTTGTTCTCGCAGAAACCACCAGCCCCACTATCGAGGCACTTCCTCAAAACGTTGATTTCGGAGAAGTCTCCTTCCCAGGATGCCACCATTCCCAAATTTCCGTCAACGGCTATATGCTGACCGGCGACATCACGGCCACTACGTCAGCCCCGTTCTCCATTTCCACAGACGGCACCAACTACGAAACTTCCGCCACGCTGACCTCAGCAGGTGGCAAAATCTACATCCGCTACAACCCCACCACTGCCGGCCAAACCAATGGCACCGTCACTTTGTCAAGTCCGGGTGCTGGCAATACCACCGTCAATGTCAGTGCCACTGCCAAAGAGTGCCACAACACTCCGCTGCCATACATTTTCGATTTCAACAACGAGGAAAAGGCTAAATGCTGGAGTACCGTTGACGTCAACCACGATGCGTCCGCAGGCGGCTATGGCGAAATAGAAATCAGCACGGAGGCTGGTTTTGCAGTGTATGGCTTCTCTTCAGAAAATGATGCCGATGACTGGTTGATTTCTCCGTCCTTCACCATAGGCAACGGCGCGGCTGCCACTTTCGGCTATTCCGCAACGGCAAACATGACCGGTTACGTGGCCCCTGAAAAATACGAGGTTTACATCATTCCTGACGGCCAAACCTACGAAAATGCGACCCTCGTGATTCCCGTTCAGGAAATCGACAACACAGAGTGGTTCACGCAAACAGTTGACCTTTCCGCTTTCGCCGGACAGACATTGCAAGTCGCCATCCGCGTGGTTTCCGATGCCAACGCCTTCGTATTCGGTGTCAACCACTTCACACTTAGGAACAATGTGGTCGGTGTTGAAGAACACGACACACACACCAGCCTCTATCCCAATCCCGCAAGCACACTGATGCACGTAAATGCGTCTTCCCCAATGAGCAGCATCAGCATCTACTCCATCTCCGGACAGTTGCTCCAGACAATCGATGCAAACGGAGAACAAACTGACATCAACGTCACAGACCTATCCAACGGCCTGTATCTGATGAAAATCAACACCGAGAACGGCGTGGTGACGCGCAAGTTCAACGTGGTGAGATAGCCGTAGGCTCTTGACCGTCGGCCATTAGCTCTTGGCATAGACAAACAGGAGGCCGTCGGCATTTGCTGACGGCCTCTTTTTACAGCAACAATCATCTTTGACTAATGCTTTGAGAATCTGAACCATCTGTCCCCGTTATCAATTTTTCCCGATATTTCAAATAAGGCAAAACCTATTCTTATTAATATGCCTGCTGGCTTGTTGGTCCGGTTCCGCACAAGAATCCATCAACATCTACGCCAGCCTCCGTTTTTCTCCTACAACCATAAAGGAATTGGGTGTCAAGGTCCTATAAAGAGAAGAACGATTTTTCACATCAAGAAAAATTATTTCACTTCGTAAAACACATTCATTTCTGTCTTGTTGGGTGCAAATGTGGTAATAGTGTTTTCCTTTTTATCATACTTGAAAGTGTTCTCAAGCAATTTCGGCTGTTCCGGATTTGCGACTTGTCCTTCAAAATCAAGAACCATTTTCCCCTCGGTATTATCGAAAGAATAGGTGAACGGAGTTCTCTGTGGTTTGTCTTCTACAAATTCCGCCTTGCTATCCATAAACACACGGTAGTCGCTGAACATCACACCCGAAGTGTCATCTTGAAATTTAAAAACGACATCGGCTGTAAAGATAAAGACAGAATCTCGCAACGTGTCGATTTGCGTGCTACTGGCCATCCAGGTTGAACCAACTAAAGATTTGGATTTGGAAGAATTCGTTTTGCCATTGTTACAGGCATTAAACAAAAGTAAAGTTGCTAAAAAGCACCAGCTTGTGATAATAATTTTCTTCATCGCAATTAAATGTAAGATGTTAATGTTTATAGATTTAGATTAAAATTTCAAAAATCAAATCAGGATGCAAAATTAAAAAAAAAATCTTTCATACAAAAATGCCATTCTGTTTTTGACATAAGGGGAATGATACGGCACAAAAAACAGTCCCCAACCGTATCAAATTTTTTATATGTTTGCGGCATACAAAAAATTCACAGAGAAATGTTTGAGATACTAGGAGCCATATTGGTTTGGATCTTGATTGAAAAGTTTGGTCCAGAAGATTACAGCAGAGGAAGTTGCAATCCTCTTAAATAAGAGCATCCTGTTCCAAATCATTTTTAAGTTTTTTACATAAAGAAAATTATAGGACGCAAAACTTGACATTGGCTTTGGATTTTGAATTGTATCTTTGCGCCCCATTTTCTTCAAGTAGGTAGTTGGTTTAACTATTTGTCTATGAGCACAGAGGAAACAAACAGTAAAGGAAATGAGAATAAAAAAATCGGCATATCCTTATCCGGAGGCTCCGCGTTGGGATATGCGCACTTGGGATTTCTCCAAGCTATGGAAGAGTCCGGCATCCAGCCTGACTGCGTGGTAGGAACTTCTATGGGCGCCATTATTGGAATGATGTATGCCGCAGGATACAAGCCACAGCAGATCAAGGATATAATTCGAAAAGAAAAGATGGACAGCCTCATTCGTCTGGTCTTCCCTAACACCCCGAAATTAGGGGGGCTGATGGGTTCTTCCCGTATTCAGAAGATTTTGAAAAAATATGTGCCCGACAATTCGTTTGAAGAGCTGAAGACCAAATTCTACTGCTGTGTCAGCAATATGGACACCCTGTTGCCGGAATACCACGGCACAGGCAATCAGTTAGTGGAATATGTAATGGCTTCCGCCTCTATGCCGGGCGTGTTCGCCCCAATGAAAATCGACGGACAATATTATGTGGATGGCGGCATCCACGACCACCTGCCCGTGCAACCTCTGCTGGACGAAAACTGCGATATGAGAATAGCCTCTTTGCTGCAATTGGTGAAACCCGGCCGAAAAAAGGTGTCT
>JAZRYT010000161.1:0-12196 GCA_045600905.1 Bacteroidales bacterium | reverse complement strand
TTTTCGCAGAATGATTCGGAACGAGCCATCTGGTTGGAGTACAACGGCGATAAAAACAACAACCGCGTTCCCGACCCGAACGAAATAGGCATCAACTATTTTGAAGGCGATGGCGATTTCCGCTCAAAAGAATGCATTGAATTGCTCAAACAAGCCGATATTGTGGTGACTAATCCGTCGTTTTCACTTTTCAGAGAATATGTGGCGCAATTGATTGAATATGAGAAGAAGTTTGTGATTGTGGGACATCAAAACGCAATTACCTATCGCGAAATTTTCCCTCTCATTAAAGAAAATAAAATTTGGTTAGGATATGGATTTAAAGGTGGTGCAGGACATTTTATTAGCAAATATGAAGACACTGCTACTGCAGGTGATCATAGAGAAGGAATGATTCGTGTTTCCGGAGTGAATTGGTTCACAAATCTTGAAATAAACAAACGTCACGAAAATCTGATTCTCTACAAGACATACAATCCTGAGAATTATCCCAAATACGACAATTACGATGCTATCAATGTGGATAAAACCGCCGACATTCCTTGTGACTACAACGGCGTTATGGGTGTTCCCATTACATTTTTGGATAAATACAATCCGAAACAATTTGAAATAGTAAAATTCAGAAAAGGCAACGACGATAAAGATTTGTCCGTAAACGGGAAATGCCCCTATTTCCGCATCCTCATTCGTCGCCGCAAACCAGCCATTCAATATACGCAGCTGGAAAGCACCCTGCCGTTAGCCGCAGAGGGAGAAACGGAATACAACGAGAAGCAATGATAACATATATAACATCACGGCGAAGCCGTACCTTAAGCAGTCCCGGAGGGACAAAACCTCAGTAACCCCTGGTAAGCCCGTAATGAAATGGAGGGCGCAATCTGGGGAGGCACAAGAACAAACACCAAAGATTATGCAAATAGAACTACACAAGATTACCGTCCGCGACCTCACGCAAGGTTACGAGGACAATGCCGAAAACGGCGTACGCGCCTACGGCGGCAAACTCGACGTGCGTCCGCCTTATCAACGCGAGTTTGTCTATAAGGAAAAACAGCGCGACGCCGTCATCGACACGCTCACGCAAGGTTTTCCGCTCAATGTGATGTACTGGGCAGTGCGCGACGACGGCACCTACGAAATCATTGACGGACAGCAGCGCACCATCAGCATCTGTCAGTATGTGAACGGCGATTTTGCCTATATGTTCCGCTATTTTCACAACCTGCAGCCCGACGAGCAGCAGCAGATTCTGGATTACGAACTCAACGTCTATATCTGCAGCGGCACCGACAGCGAGAAACTCAAGTGGTTCCAAACCATCAACATAGCGGGCGAAGAGCTGACGGAGCAGGAGTTGCGCAACGCCGTGTATGCGGGCTCGTGGGTGAGCGATGCCAAGCGCTACTTCAGCAAACCCGGCTGCGTGGCCGCAAAGATTGCCTCCGACTACCTGACGGGATCCGCCATTCGGCAGGACTATTTGGAAACCGCCATCGCCTGGATTTCCGATGGCAACATCAGTGTCTATATGTCCAATCACCAGCACGACGCCAGCGCCGCTCCATTGTGGCAGTTCTTCCAATCGGTCATCACTTGGATAGAAAGTTCATTTCATCCGACCAAAGAACGCAAGAAAATCATGAAGGGCATTGACTGGGGCGCGCTGTACAAGGAATTCAAAGACAGCGTCATCGACACAAAAGCCGTGGACGAAGAAGTCAAGAAGTTGATTTTAGATGACGACGTGACGAAGAAGTCGGGCATTTATCCTTTCATCTTGACGCGCAAGGAGAAATTTCTTTCCATCCGCGCCTTCAGCGAAGCGCAGAAACTGGCCGCCTATGAGAACCAGCTGGGCGTTTGTCCTGTTTGCCAAGAACATTTCGAGCTGAGCCAAATGGAGGCCGACCACATCACGCCGTGGTGCGAAGGCGGAAGAACCATCGCCGATAATTGCCAGATGCTCTGCCGCGAGTGCAATAGGCGGAAAAGTGGGAAATGATAATTCGATATTCATTTTTTCGCTCCGTTCAGAAAAATAATGTATATTTGCGCTCTTTATAAACTAATAATGATAGTTATGAGAAAACTACACCTTTTAGCAGCGGCAACAGCTTTGACGTTTTTCCTTTTTTCAGCCAATACAGCTTTTGCGCAGAAGCTGAAAACAGATGACATTCCAGATGATGTACAACAATCGTTTGAATTTGAGCATCCTGGCGGAAAGATTTCGCAATGGACACTGAGCGAGAACTACTTTGTAGCCACTTTCAAGGAAGATGGATCCATCGGTAAATGCTTTATTGCCAATGATGGCACCTGGGTAAAGACCTATTACGACATTCCGAAGAACTCGCTACCATCGAACGTGATGGAATACATCAAACAGAATTATCCCCTTTACATTGTGAGCGAAGCACGATTGCAGGAGCTACCCAAAGAGAAACTTCACTACTATGTTGAGGTTAAAGAAGATGGTGTAGGCAAAGAGCCTTCTATTCTCACTTTTGCCAACAATGGCACCTTAATGGAGCGAAAAGATCCTGCAAACTTTGTCGCCTACGTAGCTCCCACTCCGGTTCAAAAGCCAGTGAAGACGGAAGAAGAAAAAGCTCAAGAGAAAGCCGAGAAGGAAGCAAAAGCTGCCGCCAAGGCCAAGGCTAAACAGGCTGCTGCAGCAGCTGCTGCACCCAAGGAACTCAACCCAAGTTCCATTCCTCCACTCGTAACCAAAGCGCTTTCAAAGAAAGTACAACGTCCTGAGGAGTTGAAATGGTACAAGGAACAGAACATGTATATTGCCAAATGTATCGCCAAGATGAAACCTACCGAAGTCTATATTGACGACAAAGGTACTTGGGAAAAGACCTATACCCAATTGGAAGAGGAGCAGGTTACCGGAGCCATGGCAAAATACATCAACAACACTTACAAGGGTTGGAAGTTTGTAGAGGCCAAGAAAGAGACGCGTGCCGACAAAATGGACAAGACCTACGTACAGTTCTACGAAAAGGCCAACAAGAAGAACAAGCTGGTGACCACCATCATCTTCGACAAGACGGGCAAACTCATCCGCACCATTGATCCCGAATTTGCCATGGGCGGTTCTGACGACCGTTTCGGCAAGGAAGAGAATCTTGACAAGATGTACAAGAACATCGACTTGGGCGACTCGGAAGAAGATCCATTGGCCACCGAAATCAGTCCCAGCAACCTACCCTATCAATTGCAATCGTACGTTACGAAGAACTATCCTGAATATGTTTACAAGGAATGCAGTTCTATGCAAGATGACGACTTGGGTACCATCTACGTCATTGTTCTCAAGCCACAAGGCATCACCTCCAAGACCGAGACGCTTTACTTCGATTTCAATGGAAAGTTTATCAAGAGAGTGAATGCCGACGGCTACGATGCTGATGAAATAGAAGCCGAAGAGCGCGCTGCTGCTGCCGAAGCCGCCGCTGAGCTTGCCGCCGAAGAGGCTGAGGCTGCTGCTGAAGCCGCAGAGGAAGCTGGCGAAGCTCCTACCGCAGACGCCAACATACCAGCTCCCGTAAAAGCTGCTTTCAAGGCCAAACACGCCAACACCTCAGCAGAATGGAGCCGCGACGATGACGGCAACTACATCGCCAAATATCAAGGCGTTCGCTATCCCGAACTCTGCTACTTCAAACCTGATGGCACCATGCTGGAAACGCATACCACACTCAGCCCATCGAATGTGACCGTAACTATTCAGACCTACTTGAAAGAGAATTACAAAGGCTCAAAGGTCGTTGAGTATTACAGCGTAAAAGCTACCGACAGAAAGAATTATTACAAAGTGGTCATCCGTCCAAAGAAATCCACCAGCACTGAAACGCTGTGGTTTACTACTTCGGGCAAAATCACATACCACTGGTAATCAGCACAACAACGTCACCCCTCCACACTCTGGAGGGATGATTGTTTTTATAGATTTCAAAAAAAACATCACCATTAAACATAAGGCAGTTATGAATTATATTGAAATAAAAGTCACTTTACCAGAAACAGATCCGTGGAAAGATGTTTTCACTTCCATTTTAGCCGATGCGGGTTGCGACAGTTTTATGGATGGCGACGCTGAGAATATCCTTTTGGCCTACATCAAAGAATCAGACTATCGCAAAGAGGAAATTCACGAACTGCTTATGTCCAACGACTACGGAGTAAAAGTGGACTACTCGGTAGCACTTATAGAAGCGCAGAACTGGAATGCGCTATGGGAATCGAACTATTCGCCCGTACTGATAGCCGAGCGCTGCTACGTGCGTGCACCATTCCACGAGCACCGCACCGATGTGGACTATGAAATCGTGATTGAGCCCAAGATGTCGTTTGGCACGGCGCACCACGAAACCACCTCACAAATGGTAGAGTACCTGCTTGACGAGCCTTTAGAGGGCAAGAGCGTGCTTGATATGGGTGCTGGCACAGGGGTACTGGCCATCCTTTCACGAATGAGAGGCGCCACGCCCGTGACCGCCATCGACAACGATGAATGGGCTTACGAAAACAACATTGAAAACAACGAACGCAATAACGTTGCCGACATCAAAGTGATACTGGGCGACGCCACCGCACTGAACAACACGATGTGCTTCGACGTGATTTTCGCCAATATCAACCGTAATATCCTTCTTCGCGACATTCCCACCTACGTTAAAGTACTGAAAAAAGGTGGCATCATCTTCTTCAGCGGTTTCTACGAAGGCGAAGATCTGGAAGCCATCAAGGCGAAATGCTGCGAATGCGGTTTGTCCTATATTTCACACAAAGTAAAAAACCGCTGGACTGCTGCCAAGTTTCAAAACTAACCCTCCCCGTTGATGAACGCAAAAAAAGACTTCCATCAAAAGAAAAGGGTTCCCTTGGAGCGTTTGCTACACAAACGTAGCGATATCATTGTCTTCATCTGCATCTTCCTCCTGCTGTTTCTTGGAGGCTACCGTTTCCATTTCAAATACGCTTTCATCTTCTCTTTCGTTGATGCCCTCTACCTGATGTTTTTCTATGATGCATGCTCTTGGATTCAAAAACATATCAGAATAAAAATCAAAAAGCGTTTCATCTACTACCTGCTCATTTTCATATTACTTCAAGTCGTGATTTTCCTTATGGTAAAACTCGACGATCTTATTCTCTCCCTCACCGCAATGGAACGACTCTCCGAACGAAATATCTATCACGTTTTCAAGAACACCACCTTAGTGTTAGGGACCTATATTGCTTGGCAACTCTCCAATTTCTTTCAGGGACAGCGTCAGATGGAGCAACTGCAATGGGAGAAAAAAGAGATGGAACTGCGAATGCTGCGCTCTCAACTCAACCCGCACTTTATCTTCAACACACTTAACAATATCTACTCACTGGTTTACACGCACGACGAAAAAGCTCCCGAATCGATTTTACAAATGGCAGAAATGTGCCGCTATGTCACCGATGAATGCCAATCCGACCACGTGTCCATAGAAAAGGAAATCAAATACATCCAGAATTACATCGATTTGCAGATTATGAGATTCGGTGAAAAAAATATACGTTTTGAGCACGAAGTGGATAATGCCAGTATTCAGATACCTCCTATGCTTCTGCAACCTTTTATCGAAAACTGTTTCAATCACGGAGACATCAGTAGCAACGGACATGGATTTGTATCCATCAAAATCAAGGTCGAAAAGCAGGAACTGACATTTACCGCAATCAATTCGAAAAGCACTGTAATACACGACAAAAACAACGACAGGGACGGTATCGGCATTGCTAACGTGCAACAAATGCTGCAATACTATTACGACAACAAATATCAGCTTGACATTCAAGATACTGAAACACAACATTCGGTAACCTTACGATTAAATCTAAAGTAAAATGGATAAAAAATGTCGTATTCTAATTGCCGATGATGAGAAGTTGGCACGCGCATTGCTCACCGAATATGTGAACAAGATTCCTCAATTGGAGTTAGTGGGACAATGCTGTAATGCTATGGAAGCTATGGCAGTAATGAATACTCAAAAGGTGGACATTCTATTGAGCGACATCCAGATGCCCGATATGTCGGGTGTGGATATGGTAAAGAATGTCCCCCTCTCCACAGCCGTCATCTTTACGACAGCATACAGCGAATATGCCGTTCAGGGCTATGAATTAGGCGTGGTGGATTACCTGCTCAAGCCTATAGCATTTCCACGCTTTATGCAAGCGATAAACAAGGCGCTCCTACACCTTGATTTACGTAAAAAAGCAACACAACCAACCGCGGTTGCTTCATCGCCTACTCACCAACAAGACTCTCTGCTGGTAAAAGCTGACCGCAGAATCTATCAAATCAAATTCAGCGATTTGATTTACGTGGAAGGACAACGCGAATATGTCACCTTTCATACGACAAGCAAAAACATCACCGCATTATACTCGCTTAAAGAGTTGGAATCGGAGTTACCTGCTACCGATTTTATCCGTATTCACAAATCCTTCATTATTGCCAAAAGTAAAATAGACTTTATTGAAGGAAATCAGATTTCAATCAACAACACATTGTTACCCATCGGAAACAGCTACAAAGATGAAACTCTTAATCAATTGTCTATCAGTAAAGAATAAACAAAAAAAACATCGATTCACCAATTAAAGATTCTGTTCACAAAAAGCATACAATATGAAAAAACTTATCGCATTACTTCTTTTTTTAGGAACAACAACATTATTTGCACAAATTGATTTTGATGCAGAACTCATAGATGGCTTGGAATGTACGACGATTACCGTGGGCAAGAAAGCCTCAGTAGATGGCAGCGTCATCACTTCGCACAGCGACGATAGCAACCGCGGCCGCACTAACATTATGGTAACGCCGGCAGCCAATCACTCCGACACCGACAAATTTGTGCTATCCGTACGCAAATGGGCGAAAGACGAGCCTGGCAAAATGCCCCGCTACAAACAAGTAGAAACAGGAAGAATTCCTCAAGTGGCACACACTTTCCAATATTTAAACACCGCCTATCCTTGTCTTAACGAAAAGCAATTGGCCATTGGCGAATCCACCATCGGTGGTCATAGCGAACTTAAATCCGACTCAGGACTGGTAGAATGTCAACAACTTTGCCGACTGATGTTGGAACGCTGCTCCACCGCACGCCAAGCTATCAAGATGGCCGACGACATTTTGAAAAGATACGGTTGGAATGATGCGGGCGAAGTGCTCACCATCGCCGACAAGAACGAAGTATGGCATATGGAAATCTACGGTCCTGGTAAAGACCGCGTTGGAGCCGTATGGGTAGCACAACGTGTGCCTGATGATCACGTTGCCGTCAATGCCAACGCCTCTACCATTCACGAAATCGACCTGAAGAACAAAGATTACTTTATGGCTTCCGACAACATCTACTCTTTGGCAGAAGAATTTGGCTGGTACGACAGGAAAAAGGATAAAACCTTCGACTTCGCTTACGTATATGCACCAGAAAGCCGCGCTAAAATCGCCTGCCGTCGCCGCGAATGGCGCGTATTCGACCTGCTGGCTCCGTCGCTCAAATTAGACCCTAATAGCGAAAACTATCCTTTCTCCGTAAAACCAGACACGTTGGTCTCTATTGAAGATCTTATGAAAGTCTTCAAAGACTACTACGAAGGTACCGAATACGATATGCGCAAATACATCACCATTACCGATAAGGAAGGTAAGACGGTCATTTCGCCAATGGCATCCCCCTTTATGAAAGGTGCCGAATTGCAAATGCACAAAGTCAATGGCGGCTGGAACCGCAACGGTGAACGCTCCATCGCCGTTCACTACACGGTTTACTGCACTATCCTTCAACTTCGTAGCAATATGCCCGACGAAGTGGGAGCTCTTTGCTGGTTTGCCCTCGACAATGCCGCATCCTCTATGTGGACTCCAATCTATGCCAACGCCACCGACCTGCCTATCCGCTACAAAACTGACGGCCGCGAAACCGGCTTCAGCAAAGACGCTGCCTGGTGGGGCTTTAACCGTTTGGGCAACCTAACCAACCAACGTTGGGGCGACTTCCACAAAATTGTGGATAAAGCCTTCGATCCTATCCAAAAAGAATACCTCGATAACCAAAGCAACATTGAAAGCCAAGCTTTAGACCTTATCAAAAACGGACAACGCGACCAAGCTATCGAACTGCTCACCCGCTATACCAACGATTGCGCTAATCGCGCAGTTGATAAAGCTTGGGAAATCGGTGATATGATCTGGACCAAATACGATGGAGCTTGGTAGAAATTGATTTCCTACCGCCCCTTTAATCTAATGCTACCCAAGACCCTCCGGTACCAAGGAGCCTCCTCTTTGACAAATACCTCTGCATAGCCTGGATGAATTTCATTAAGGATGGTCTTTTCTATGAATTTTCCAATATCCTCAAAAAATTCATTCAAAGTCTTATCCTTAAACTGCTTCACATACATATCATCATTGATGATGACGGTAAATTTGCCGTATTTACTCATCTCACAAACTGCAGACTGCGATTTCTCTAACCGCTTCCTACCTTCAAAATGAAACGGCAGCGTGACAATATTAATGACTTCGAGACCCTTTTCGGCCAAATACTGCGCAAATATAGGCGCACCGCCCGTTCCCGTTCCGCCTCCTAACGTGGAAACTACAATGGCTTTCTTTACGTTCCGAACTACGTCACCATCCATCTTTGCCAAACATTCCTCTGCGTTCTCTTTGCCAAGCAACGCATCATTGCCGCATCCCATCGAGAAATTATCGCAGAGATAAAACCTTAAACTACTCTTCAACATTTCATTCAGATAGACTTGCTTGGCCAATGTACATGCCCCGGAACCGATGGCATACAATGCACAATCTGGCTGGGCCTCACATAATGATTTCATCCGACCCTTTTCTTCCATTAGTCTTTTCACTTCCATAGCTTCCTCCTTTTTCTATTATTATTTTGCTGTTTATTCAGACTGCAAAATTAAAACTAAGGTGTGCCTTTTTAAGGCACAAGTGTGTGACTAAAATTTTGGGGTGTTGCTTTCTGCTCTATTTGACCTATCCTAAAAAACTATGTGATTTACAGGTGGAATTATTATTTAGGGATTTTTATTTACTGGATACGTATCTTTCTTCTGTATTTCCGGATTTTCTATACTCTTTCCTGCCGCACATTTCTTGTCTTTAAATCAATTTTGTTTTTTGTGCATATTTCGGGGTTCTTTACAATCCACATCTCCGCGCACAACTAACTTAAACACTTATTACAAAAAAACACTGAAGAAACTGAAATCATTCACAAAACAATAAGAAAGAATTCCTTTAAAAATAGAATTTTGTTCTTTTACAGATTGTTTCCGTATTTGTCAAGCCATGTCTGCGCCTTTTCGTAATCCGGATAATACGAGCGCAGCAGGGTCCAGAATTTGTGCGAGTGGTTCATCATAATGGTGTGGACGAGTTCGTGCACGATGACATAGTCAATCACGAACTTGGGTGCTTTCACCAAACGCCAGTTTAAGGAGATGTTTTTCAGAGAGGAACAGTTACCCCACTTGCGTTTTTCGGTGCGGACAAAGAGCTTGTTATATGGCAGATTCAACGCGATTGAAAGCTGCTCGGCGCGTTCATCAAAGTACTTTTTTGCCACCGATTTCAGCCAGTTTTCCTGTACGGCAATGTCCGTCAGATTGCGACTTGCCCGAATCGTGTGGTGCTCTTCGTTAATGACGACTTTATTGGCATACTTTGTGTCGTAGAAGTAAGTGTAACGGTTGCCGAGCAGCAGCAACTCGTTGAACTGCAATTGGATTTTCTCCCGATTCCGAAAAAAGGCCTGCTTCTTTTCAATCCAGGCCTGCCGTTTTTCCAGAAATTCCTCAATTTTCGCCTTGGGAAAAAGCAGCGGTGCCACCACGTGCACACTACCGTCCTCACGCACACATAGGCGCACGTGCTTCACGGGTTTCCGAGTGAGGGTGTAGGTGATGTCAGTCGTTTGCATGGATTAAAGTTTTTCTCATTTCAACATTTTCTTGCTACCGACATCTTCCAGCACGCTCATTTGCTGAATGGCTATTTGATTGAGTTTTATCAATCGCTCACGTTGCGGGAGGTTGTCGTTGATAAATACGGCGTTGAGATTTTCCATATTCGAAAGGCAAATCAGTTGGTTTATTGTGGCGTAGTCGCGAATATTCCCTTTCACGTCGGGATTTGCTTCACGCCACTCTTTTGCAGTCACCCCGAAAAGGGCCACGTTCAAGACATCGGCTTCGTTTGCATAATTCATTGACGCTTGTTGCGGCGTAATTTCCTTCGGAATGAGATTTTTCTTGATTGCGTCGGTGTGAATGTGGTAATTCAGCTTTGCCAATTCGCGCTTTACCGACCAACCAAGTTGTTTTTGCTCTTCCTCTTTTAGGCGTTGAAATTCCTTGGCAACGTACAATTCAAATTCAACCGAAATCCAACTTGCAAATTTGAAAGCAATATCTTTGTGTGCATACGTACCGCCATAACGCCCGGATTTACTTATAATTCCAATGGCATTTGTAGTTTCAATCCATTTCTTAGGCGACATAGTGAAAGCATTTAATCCAGCTTCTTTTCTAAACCTATCGAATTCGATAGGTTTAAAATTCGGATTATACAAGGATTCCCAAATTCCAAGATACTCAATGGTATTACGATTTCGCATCCAATTGCATACGACGATAAATGTGTCATCTGTTTTGAACTTTGCAATATCCGTCAATGAAATGTAATCATTTTCATTGATTTGCAAGATTGTGATGTCTGTGTCCTGTACGATAATTTTTGCCATACTCACAACGCTTTATTAACTTTGCAAAAGTACCATTTATATTTCAACGCAGCGGCTGCTTTGATGTTTTTTCAAATCACCAGAAATTGTTCCTTATTTAGTTGATGCTGTAAAACTTAATCATCGCGTTCATCAGTTCGTTGGTCAGCTCCGCAACCTTCGCACGCAAAATCTTCTCCACTACGGGATTCCCCAGCGGACGTCTGTACGCCCTTATCTCCTCAGGCGGGCGCAGCTCCCAGCCCATCTGGCTGAGCCATTGCGTCACCTGTTGCTCTACGGGGTTCAGTTCGGATAGTTTGGATATTTTATTTTCCTCTTTTTTCCAGCATTTTCCTCACCTGTTTGTCAAAATCGGAATCTATTTTTTGTGTTTTGTTGAAGATTTCGTATTCTGCTTCTGCTTTTTCGTCGGCCTTAGCTTTGGTTATTTTCCCCTTGTCGGGCAAAAGCTGATACTTGCGGAACGACAGAAACTCATTTACACTATTGGCGAACTGCACCATGTTGAAGGTGTTTTCACGTTCCACTAAATCTTCTATGTAGTCGAAATAACCCGTCACCAGCCTTTCTAACTGACGTATTTCCTTCTCGTCCAAGTAGTTCTTCGCCACTTTGGTGTCAGATTTCAGTATGCGTCCGTCTGGGGAGTTTTTCCATGTTTTCAGCCCCATATTGTCTTGATTGTGGTCGACGTGCGTATAGATGATTTCCGGTGCAGTCTGACCAGTAATGGCATAATGAAAACGGTTTTGCACCATCATGAAAAACTCCTTGGTAACATCGGCTTGGGGGTCGTAATCAATAGAGCACTCGGCATAAATGTCGGTTATTTGTTGCCAAATGCGGCGCTCGCTGGCACGGATGGAGCGCACCCTTTCAAGCAATTCGCGGAAATAGTCGGTGCCGAAGGCGGTCTTTGCCTGCTTAAGGCGTTCGTCGTCCATAACAAAACCTTTGCGGATATACTCTTTCAACACGCCAGTTGCCCACTGACGGAAACGCGTGGCACGAAGCGAGTTCACGCGGTAACCCACAGCGATGATGGCATCAAGTGAGTAAAATTGTGTAAGATAGTTCTTACCATCGGCGGCAGTTGCCGAGATTTTCTCGGTAACTGCTTCTTTCTCAAGTTCTCCGCTTGAAAAGATGTTCTTTAGATGAAGTGAAACATTATCTGAGGTGCAGCCAAACAGCTCCGCCATGCCTTTTTGACTCAGCCAAATAGATTCATCTTTTATGAGTGCGTTGACCGAAACATCTTCGTCAACAGCACGATACATCAGAAACATCGCTTCTTTTCCGTCCATATGGGCACCGCCTTTCTATTTTGCAGATATTATATTAAA
>JAZRYT010000160.1:0-55884 GCA_045600905.1 Bacteroidales bacterium | reverse complement strand
CCGCTTGCCTCTCTTGGCAAAGTTCGTAGAGGAAAAACGCACCCCTAAAGCGCTGCTGATTCTTTGGGGATACTTTCTTATTTCATTTATAGAGGAAAAGTAACAATTACTTTGATACGCGGCGCAAGACAAATTCACTCTCCGGACATACGCGTCGGGATTCTCTTGGGAGAGAAAAGAGTAAGAGGTTAAAAGGGTGAAAGGTTAATGCGGAATGGAGAATGAGGAATTGAATTTTTAATTATTTTTGCGGCCTTTCCCAAAATCAGCAATTATTCATTAAAAACATTTAGATATGAAACCGAAAATCGTTATTGGAAACTGGAAAATGAACAAGAACTTCGACGAAGCCGAAGATCTGATTTGTCAAATTGAAGAAAAATTGGAAGACTACAATCTCGAAACCGAGGTGGTTCTCTGTCCGCCCGCCATTTATGCAGAATTGGTAACAGACCACGCCAATGAAGACAATGCGCCGTTCTATGCCGGTTTGCAAAACGTCAGCGAGTACGAAAACGGAGCCTACACAGGTGAGATTTCCGCCTCCATGATGGCCAATATGGACATTTCCTTCTGCATTGTAGGACACTCTGAAAGAAGAAAATACTTCGGCGAGACCAACGGCAACGTGTTGAATAAGATGCTCCGCCTTTTAGAAAACGACATCGTTCCCGTGATGTGCTGCGGTGAGACCTTAGAAGAGCGCAAATCCGGCAACCATTTCAACGTCGTTCAAAAGCAAATCGAAGAATCCATCTTCAACCTCACACCGGAGCAGATGGAGCGCACGATGATTGCCTACGAACCCATTTGGGCTATCGGAACCGGCGAAACCGCCACACCCGCTCAGGCTGAAGAAATGTTAGCATTCATCCGCTCCCTCATTGAGAAGAAATTCGGTACCGAAATGGCCGTTGCCACCTACATTCTCTACGGCGGCAGCTGTAATGCCAAAAATGCCCTCGAACTCTTCTCTCAACCCAACGTCGATGGCGGCTTAATCGGTGGTGCTTCACTCAAACCCGACGACTTCGTCAAAATCATCGAAGCCGGCGAAACCGTTCTCAGCGAAAACTAATTTCAATTAAAGATAAGGGATTGAAAATTAATAAGCCATACTATTTTTTCTCAAAATCCATATTGTATAATGCTGTTTTTATCCTAAATCAAAATAGAAACCGCATCCATTAATTTTTAATTCTAAATTTTCAATTTATGATGCATCGTCTATTTTCTCTCCTTCTTCTGCTATGCCTCTGTTTCCCTGTGTTTTCACAGGAAGAGGAGACGGATCCTTGCCAACAGTCTATGGACAAGGAAAGTGAAAAACTTTTCAAAAAGGCCCGGGATTTGCACAACAAGGGTAAAAAAGACGAAGCCTTTGAAATTTACGATGAGATTCTGGAGGAACATCCAGAATACTTGGAAGTAAACTACTACTATGCGTTAGGCTTGTATCGTCCAATCGAGGCCAACAGCTACAAGCCTAAAACCGCAAACAAATCCGACTTGGACAAGGCTTTGGCTGCATTCGGCAGAATCTATGATGTTTGTCCCTATTTCAAAATCAAGCACAATCTGTATGCAGCCAAGTTAGCCTATTTTAACGAGCGCTTTCCTGAGGCCATCAAGTTCGCGCAAGTCATCCTTGAGAATCCGGATGAGTTTTCCAATCCGTCCGACTCCACCTTGCAAGAGGCCGAAATCATCCTCCGCAGGGCCAAATTCTTCAATGAAATCTTGAGCAACCCCGTACCTTTCGAGCCTAAAATGGTTGACGGCATCTCCACGAAGGCGGACGAATATCTCGGCACGCTTTCCCCCGATGGCGAATATTTCTATTTCACCCGCCGTATGGAAGTTACAGAAAACACGCCCTTCGGGCAGGAAAGCAAGACAAAAGAGCTGTTTAGTTGCAGTAAAAAGAAGAACGGTTCGTTCCCTGCCGGCAAGGCATTGGACGAGCCTTTCAACAATTCCGTGGGCGAAGGCAGTCCTACCATCAACATCACCAACGACTTGATTATCTTCGCGAAACGTTGCCCTACTACGATACGCAACACCAACTACAACAATTACGACCTTTACTACTCCGAATATATTGACGGTGAATGGACGACTCCGCAAAGTTTAGGGCCAAACATCAACCGCAATGATTCGTGGGAGTCGCAGCCGTCACTGAGTTCTGACGGCAAAGTGTTGTTCTTTGCCTCCGACCGTCCCGGCAGCATCGGCGGTTCCGACATCTGGTACACGCAGCGCAATAGCGACGGCACGTGGCGGAAACCCACCAACGTCGGTAAACCCATCAACACGGAAAAGGACGAACGTTCCCCGTTCCTGCACACCGACAGCAAGACGCTCTACTTTTCCTCCAATGGCCACGAGTGCGTAGGCGGTCAGGATATTTTCTTCTCCAAGCTCAACGACCGAGACATCTGGGAAGAACCGAAAAACATCGGGTACCCCATCAACTCCGATGGCGACGATGTCAACTTCTTTGTGAGTTTGGATGGCAAGACGGGCTATTTCTGTTCTCGCAAAATCGGTGACCGCGAGGATTGGAATTTCTACCAATTCGACCTGTACGAAGAGGCGCGTCCGCACACGATGGCCATCGTCAAGGGGCAAGTGACCGCCGACGATGACGATTTGGAGGGCGCGACCGTAGAAATCCGCGATACGGCTGCCAATGTGGTGGCAACCGGCGTGGTCAGCGTCAACAACAAGAACTATGCTGTCGCCACGGAAGTCAAGAAGGACAAGCCTCAGCCTCTCATCGTCACCGTCAAGAAAGAGGGACACTCCTACGATTCGCAAATCATCACCCCCGAACAGTTAGAGGAACCCATCATCACCAAAGATGCTGAAGTCAAGTCCATTGAGACCGGCAAGGTTTGCGATTTACGAGACATCTACTATGAGACCAACTCCTACAATCTCACGCCAAACTCCAAGGTGGTATTGGCACTCTTCATAGAATTTCTCAAAGACAACCCCACAGTGAAAGTCGAAATACAGGGTCACACCGACAACATCGGCAACGACGACGCCAATATGCGTCTGTCAGAGCAGCGTGCCAAGGCTGTTTACGACTACGTGGTTGGGAAAGGCATACCCGCGAGCCGTCTCCGCTACAAAGGTTATGGCGAGACACAGCCTATCGCGGACAACAACACAGAATACGGACGATCCAAGAACAGAAGAACCGTTTTCCTGATTTATGAAAAATAACAGAATCTTTTTCCTCGGCATTGGCGGCATCGGTATGAGTGCCATTGCCCAATATTTTATAGCAGAAGGTTGCGAGGTTTTCGGGTACGACCTCACGCCCTCCCCCATCACGGAAATGCTTAACCGAAAAGGTGCCGTCATCCATTTCGACGACAACATCGACAACATACCCGCAGACATAGACTTTGCCGTCTATACGCCTGCCGTACCCCGCACGAACTTGGAATTCCAGTATTTTGTTCAGCACAATATTCCTTTATACAAGCGTTCGCAGGTTCTCGGTCAACTTACCGAAAAGATGCCCGCCGTGGCCGTGGCCGGCACACACGGCAAGACCACCACGACGTCGCTCGTCTGCCACCTGCTCGCGCCAGAAGTCAGCATTGCCGGCTTTATCGGCGGCATTGCCAAGAACTTCGACGACAACCTCGTGTTGGGCAGCCATCCCGTGACGGCCGTGGCAGAAGCCGATGAGTTCGACCGCTCATTCCTGATGCTTCACCCCACCACCGCCATCATCACCTCTATGGATGCCGACCACCTCGACATCTATGGAACCCGTGAGAACCTCGTGGCCGCTTTCCAACAGTTCGCGTTGCAATCACGCCGCAGCCTCATCATCGAGGAGAGCATTGCCGCACAAATCGAGCATCCTCACAAGCTGGTTTACGGCTTACATCCAGAAGCCGACTACTATGTCTTCAACATCACGCAGGCACCCAACCGCGCGACCTTTGACGTGCGCACGCCAGACGGGGTTTTGGAAGGTCTGCAGCTGCGCGCCAACGGCATTTACAATGTGCTCAACGCCACCGCCGCCATTGCCGCGCTGCACGAAGAGGCACGCACCAACGACACGCTGCGCACAACCTTCTCTGAGGCTGTCCTGCGCCAAAAGCTCAGCACTTTCGGCGGCGTGAAACGCCGTTTCGACTATATCATCGACCGCGACGACCTTGTCTATATCGACGATTACGCGCACCATCCCGAAGAGATGAATTCCTTCATCACGGCAGTGCGCAACATATATCCCGGCAAGCACATCACTGGCGTTTTCCAACCCCATCTCTATAGCCGCACCCGCGACTTCGCACAGCAGTTTGCCGATGTCCTTTCCCAACTCGACGAAGTCATCCTCCTGCCCATTTATCCTGCACGTGAGCAACCGATTCCGGGCATCACGTCCGAATATCTGCTTTCATTGATTGACAATTCCTGCAAGTGCGTTTTGTCCAAAGAAGAGCTTCTCCCCTATTTGCAGAGTCATCCGCAGGAAGTGCTGCTCACCATCGGTGCCGGCGACATTGACCGCTTTGTTCCGAAATTTGCGGCAAAGCTATAACCGAATGCCAAACATCTCAGAATATTTTAAAATCAAAAACAGGCAATCGTTACAGTTCACTAATTACTAATCACCATTCACAGTTCACTGATCACTGTTCACAATCACACTATGGCAGACACATTCGGGAATCATTACAGGCTGACGGACTGGGGCGACACCCACGGTGAATGTTTGGAAGGCATCATCGAGGGCTGTCCGGCCTGCATCCATATAAATATGGATTTCATTGCCGATGAGATGCGTCGGCGCGCGCCCTCGCGAGAGTCGCATTCCACCCAACGGCGCGAAAGCGACCCCGTCGAGTTCCTATCCGGCATTGACCGTGCGGGATTCAGCACAGGCGAGCCTATCCGTTTCCGCATTCCCAATCAGGATGCACACCCCAACGAGGCCAACCGGAATGTCATCCGCCCGTCACATAGTTCATACGTCTATTTCAAAAAATACGGCTATACAGACAACGAGCAATGCGGACGTTCCTCAGCGCGCCAAACGGCCTGCCGTGTAGTGGCAGGAGCCATTGCCAAACTCTTTTTGCGCAGCAAGAACATCCACATCTCAGCAAGAACCATTTCTATAGGGGAAGCACAGCGCGAAGGCGACAGTGTGGGCGCGTTAGTGGGGTGCACCATACAGGGCCTTCCCGCAGGACTTGGCGAACCTGTATATGACAAATTTTCCGCCCGACTGGCATACGCGATGCTATCCATCAACGCGGCCAAAGGCTTTGATATCGGTTCCGGTTATGAGGCTGCCCAGATGTGCGGCAGCCAGTACAACGATTTGCAAAATCCCGATTTCACCTACCAAAGCAACCACGATGGCGGCGTACAGGCCGGCATCACCAACGGCCAGGATGTCTATTTCACAGTGGCGTTCAAGCCCATACCATCCGTCCGTTTCGACCAGCCGAGCATTGATTTCCAAGGCAACCCCGCCATTCTAAAAGGCTCTGCCAGAAACGACTTATGCGTGGCGCCGCGCGTGCTGCCCATAGTGGAAGCAATGGCCGCAATGGTCGTAATCGACTTTTTGGGAAAGTGAGAGATGACAATTTGTTTAGGCAGCATTTGTTTGTTTTATTTTTGCAAAAAAAACAAATAACAATTATACATATCAACAAAACAGAATGCTGATCTAAGGCTATTACAGATAAATATATATTTCAACAAAAAACGGTTCCAAACATTCTTGCCTTGGGAACCGAATGTCAGTATGCACATAAAAACTCATAGTTTCCCGCAAATTAGGAAGTCTTTCATCAAATCCAAGTACCAGTCGGAGCGGGTGCGGTCGGAATTGCGCATACAGCACACCTGTTCAATGGTTTGCGCTACCTCCCCTTTTCGACAAACTAGGATGAAACGCTTGGGCTGTTTTTCCGGAACCGTTTTGATTTTATAAAGATACTGCAACGAGAACCCCACCTGACGGCACTGGGTCAGAAAATCAGTCATCACTTCGGGTGGAATGCAGACCGAAAGGGACCCATTATCTCTGAGAAGTCTGTACGAGCCAGCAATCAGTACGGCGAAAGGCAGACTGGAGGTGTGTCGTGCCCGGGTGCGGCTGTCGCTGGGGCATTCCAAACTTCTGTCGAAATAAGGCGGGTTGCAGACTACGGCATCAAAAAGCGGAACATTGCCTGATTGGTCAAATCCATCCAGATAATCTTGAAAGGATGCGTGTACCAACTCTATGCGGTCGGCGAAACGGGATTCCGAAAAATTGCGGGACGCATCCAAGACGGCCAAATCATCGATTTCCACGGCCGTAATATGGGCTTGAGGATAACGTTGGGCAGCCATCAGCGACAACACGCCCGTTCCTGTTCCGACATCCAAAACACGGTCTCCACCCTGAGCTAGGGCTCCCAACAAATCACTGTCCGTCCCCACCTTCATCGCCGCGTGGCCCTGATGGATGGTAAACTGCTGGAATTCAAAAATCTCATCTTCCAAAACCCTTGTTCGTCTCATCTGATGTTCTATTAATCTATAATTCTACATAGAGCAGTGCTTTCTAATTTATGAGACGGTGCGGTGCACCGTCTCTGCTCTCATAAACGTGGTGCAAAAAATAACAATTATGAGACGGTGCGGTGCACCGTCTCTACAACGTGGTGCAAAAATAACGATTTCAAACATCTGTGCCCATTCATCGCTAAATTTCCTTTCTCAAGCGGGCGACGGGAATGCCCAACTGTTCTCGATATTTGGCCACGGTGCGTCTGGCGACGTCATACCCCTTTTCTTTCAGCATTTCGCATAATTTCTCATCAGCAAAAGGCTTGTTCTTATCCTCATTGGCAATCAAATCACCCAAAATGCTTTTGATTACTTTTGACGAGACATCTTCGTCATTCACGGCCTCTGAAAACAGATGTTTGAGGGGGATAATGCCGAAATCGGTTTGCACGTATTTGCTATTGGACACTCGGGATATAGTGGATATATCCAATTTTACCTCGTTGGCGATGGTTTTCAGCACCATCGGTTTCAATTCGGTGTCATCGCCCGTCAGGAAATATCGGCGCTGATGATTCATAATGGCATACATCGTGTTATACAGAATCATCTCACGTGTGGTAAGCGTACCGATAAACTGGTTGGCCCGATCGACATATTCCCTCATAAACTTCTCGGCCTCCTGTCGTTTCTTCTCGGATGCCTCTTTGGACAGGAATCTATATTGATTGCTGAACTCCTTGTTTATGCGGACTTTCGGCACGTATTGGTTGTTCAAAGTCAGTGTCAATCGGCCATCATTGGAGGTGATAGTGAAATCCGGCGTGATGATGTCTGCCGATTTCTCCATCGGCGTACCCGCGTCAGCCGGACGGGGATCCAATTTTTTGATAACCTCAATGGCTTCTTTAAGCTGCGCGTCTGTCAGGGAAAGAGCCGATTTTATTTTTTCATAATGTTTTTTGGAAAGATTTTCGAAGTTGTTTTTTACAATCGTGGTGGCCAACTGTACTCCGGCCGTTTGTTCCGGGGCTCTTTCCAATTGCAAAAGAAGACATTCCTGCAAATCGCGGGCACCAGTTCCCGGCGGGTCCAATTCCTGGATGAAATGTGTCAGGACGTATTCCACTTCTTCTTTGTCCGTATAGATGCCGTTTATGTACAGCAACTCGTTGACAACAGTTTGTAAATCAGAGGACAAATAACCATCATCATCCAAATTGCCCATCAGGTAGGAGGCGATTTCTGCTTGATGCTCCGTTGTTTCCATTGAGGAAAGCTGCCATTGCCATTGTTCTTGCAAGGAGCTATAATAAACGCCCTGTCTGTCTCGCGTTTTGTCTTCTTCCGGCGCATTCAGGCGTTGTATTTTGTTTTCGATTTCACGTTCGGAAGGATAATCGTCCAGATCATCATCCCGATAATAGTCTTCATTGAAAATCTCGTCTTCGGGCAGAGCCTGCGAGAGTTCCAAGGGATCGCCATTCTCATCATATTCGGATGTGGCATTATCTTCAGCCATATCCGCGGCACGTTCTTCCTCTTCGTCCGAATAGGTTTCAAGAGCAGGATTTTCATCCACCTCTTTTTGAATTTCCTGTTCGAGCGACGTATAGGGCAGTTCCACCAGCTGCATCAGACGTATGGTCTGTTGTGTGGCGACTTGGCGTTGAATAGCTTTTTGTTCCTGTGTGAGAATGGTTGGCATTATATTATTTTAGTAGAGACGGTGCACCGCACCGTCTAATATCCGTTGTGTTTTAACAAATGTAGAGACGGTGCACTGCACCGTCTCTACAAAATATTGATTAATTGAAAATTAGAATTCTGCATTTTGCGGGGTTCTAGGGAACGGGATGACGTCTCTGATGTTTGTCATACCTGTGATGAACAGCAGGAGGCGTTCGAAGCCGAGTCCGAAGCCGGAATGCGGTGCGGAGCCGAACTTACGGGTTTCAAAATACCACCAGTATTGTTGTTCGGTCATATTGAGTTCCTGAACACGTTTGAGGAGTTTTTCGTAATCAGCCTCACGCTCGGAGCCACCAATGATTTCACCGATTGTCGGGAAGAGGACGTCCATTGCGCGGACAGTCTTTCCGTCGTCATTCTGCTTCATATAGAATGCCTTGATATCCTTCGGGTAGTCTGTCAGGATAACGGGGCGTTTGAAGTGGTTTTCAACGAGGTAGCGTTCGTGTTCGGATTGCAAATCTATACCCCAGGATACCTTGTAATCGAATTTCTTGTCAGCTTTAAGAAGGATATCGATAGCGGATGTGTAATCCAAGCGGACGAAATCTTCCTTCAACACAGATTGCAGGCGTTCGATGAGGGTCTTGTCAAACATATCGTTGAGGAACTGAAGGTCGTCGATATTGTTATCCAAAGCATATTGTACGAGGTATTTGATGAAATCCTCGGCGAGGTCCATATTGTCGGTGATGTCATTGAAAGCGACTTCGGGTTCCACCATCCAGAACTCAGCCAGATGGCGTGGGGTGTTACTGTTTTCCGCACGGAAAGTAGGGCCGAAGGTATAGATGTTTCCGATGGACAAAGCGCCCAATTCGCCTTCCAATTGGCCGGAAACCGTAAGGTTGGTGTGTTTGCCGAAGAAGTCTTTCGTATAATCAACGTTACCTTCTTTGGTGCGCGGCACGTTGTTCAAGTCGAAGGTGGTGACGTTGAACATTTCGCCGGCGCCTTCCGCATCGGAAGCGGTAATCAGCGGAGTATGGAGGTAGAAGAAGCCTCTGTCGTTGAAATATTTGTGGATGGCGTATGCCATTGCGTGACGCAGACGGAGTACGCAGCCGAAATAATTGGTACGAGGACGGAGGTGGGCAATGCCGCGCAGGAACTCCATAGAGTGTCCTTTTTTCTGAAGAGGATAGGATTCGGGGTCGGCGGTGCCGTAGATTTCAATCATATCGGCTTGGATTTCGACAGATTGTCCCTTACCTGCTGATTCCACCAATTTGCCTTCCACGTGGAGACAGGAACCGGTGGTGATTTTCTTCATAGTCTCGTCACCGAACTTATCCGGTTCAGCCACTATTTGGAGGTTGGTGACGATAGAACCGTCATTGAGGGCGATAAAGGCCACATTGCTGTTGCCTCGTTTGGTACGGACCCAACCTTTAACACATACCGGATTGCCGATACCGATTTCTTCGGGATGTTTGATGACATCAATGATTCTGGATCTTTTCATAATATAATAATGTTTAATAGGTTCTGGAAATTAATTGAGGTAGGCTTGAAGCACGCGGCATTTGGAATCGTGGCGAAGACGGCGGATGGCCTTTTCCTTGATTTGTCTCACACGTTCGCGAGTGAGGTCGAATTTTTCGCCGATTTCATCCAATGTCATCGGGTGCTTGCTGCCAAGACCGTAATAAAGTTTGAGGACATCAGCCTCACGTTGCGGGAGCGTATCAATTACGCGGCCCAACTCATGTTGCAAAGATTCATAAATGAGCTCTTTATCAGGTGGGGCGGTATCTTCGCTACGGAGCACATCGTAAAGGTTCGTGTCATCATCTTTTGTAAGAGAGGCATCCATAGAAAGATGTCTTGGTGAATTTCTCAGGGAATCCTTGACTTCGCTTTCGGAGAGGTCGAGTTTTTCCGCGATTTCGGAAATCTTGGGCTCGCGTTGGAGTTCCTGTTCCAAAATAGCGATGGTCTTCGTGATCTTACTGATTGTACCCACCTTGTTCATCGGCAGACGAACAATACGGGATTGTTCGGCGATAGCCTGCAGTATGGCCTGACGAATCCACCAAACGGCAAAGGAGATGAACTTGAAGCCACGCGTCTCATCAAAACGACGAGCAGCCTTTATAAGGCCCAAGTTTCCCTCATTAATCAAGTCTGACAATGTAATACCTTGATTCTGATATTGTTTTGCCACAGAAACGACGAAACGAAGATTGGCATTCGTCAACTTCACCAAAGCATCTTCATCTCCGTTTTTAATCCGACGGGCCAATTCAGCTTCCTCGTCGGCGGATAACAAGGGTACTTTTCCTATTTCGTGCAAATACTTGTCCAATGAAGCGGTTTCGCCTCTATTGGTCACTTGTTTTGTAATATGTAATTGTCTCATTCTATAATTTGAAAAATTAATAACAGCGCTATTTACGAAAAAACGAACGATTTGTTACATTAAAAACTATATCCGATACCCAAACCTATCATTTCCTTGAATTGTACGCGAGCAGCAGGATGTCCCGGAGTGCCCGGCATTCCATCCCAATCCGGACGTGCAATCAACACCTGATCGTAGTACTTCAAGGATGTCATCAAGCTAACACTTAACACTTTGAAGAAATTGTAGGAAATTGCGAAATCCCAGTCCACGTCAAAGTTGCCGAATTTTTGGATTTTGGAAGTATAAGGGGTGAATAAAGTCACCGTGGTAATGATTTTCAGGTTTTTAATCAGCGTGTAGTTGATACCGCCTTTGACACTCAAACCGAGAGCTGCATGTGCGGCGGGACGATATGCTTCGCCATTATCGCGAGTTTTTTCCGGAAGACCGTATTTGTCTCTAAGGGTTGAATCACGGCAAAAAGTCAAACGTCCTGCAATGGGGGAAACATAAATGGAGAAAATGTCATTAGGCTTCCAATCGACACCTATAGAGAGGTCTGTGTAAGAAGGAGATGCCCATTTGGCAATCAGCATTTTGTCACCGGCATCATTGTTGGCGTATTCATAGCCGGGAGCGAACTGTGTTTTGTAGCTACCCAAAACGGAAAGGTACCAGGACTTGACCAACTCATAACCGAGTTTGGAATAGATATTGAATTTATCATTGGATTTTCTCCACTTTGGATTCAAGTCTGAGGAATAGATTTCGCCGATTTCAGTATCGAGGTTGCTATCCCAAGCCAACTTGTTCTTTTTATAAGAGAGGGTCATATTGGCGTAGATAACGCCTGCGATATTGTTATTACCACCGGCAGCCCAATTCCAAAACTGAGTTTGGGAAGCATTTAAGCCAACCATACCTGAGAATTTCCAATTCTTTGTACTATCGTTAATCTCATTGGATTTGACAGCCGTTTTCATTGCTTCTTCAGCAGCTTTTTTTGCCTCATCATCTTGAGCACGAAGCATTGGTGCGCCAATAATCAGCACCACTAACAACAGGAGTAAATGTTTCATCTTCATAACTTAATAATTTAATATTTAATGATTTAATTTATTATATGCTTTCCACCATCTGTCCGAAATCTTATCGTCACACGCCAATTCATAATCTTTTTTGGAACAAGGAAGATAATACTTTTGGACAAGGTCTCTTTCTCTATTGATAATCGGTACTACCACCCACCATCTGCCAGTTTTTCGGCTACGGTAGAACACCATTTCGTCCAACGCGCCCGATACGGCAATACTGAACTGTTTGTAATCATGTCGATTTCTAAACTGGTCGTCATTTTGTCTGTTGAGGTAACCCTCGACAAAATACCACAGAATATGGCCTATCAACTGGGAGGTTTGGTTGCTATAATCCAATACCGGGTTATACTCATAGATGCCGAATGAGGACAGTTTGTCGCTCACGCCCGCATATTTTGCTATTTGGCAGATTTCCTCACCATAAAATCCGTTAGAGGATGCGTGAGAGCATCCGGGCGCATCCGGACGGCGCACGGCGGAGATGTCGATAGAGACCATATCCGCATTGCGAACGATGGGTTCTACCTCTTCTATATCCTTGCGCATCGCCCCTACCCTATAGGTTTCAAAGAACAGTTGATCCATCAACTGTATCTGTTCTGGGCTGTTCATATAGGTCTGGTAACCGATATTGGCGTAATTGAGCAGGAAGTTGGGCTGTTGGACAATCATTCTGTTCACGTAGGCATCGGAGCGAATCGGGGTTTCCTCGTCACCCAAATCGAAGCATGAATCCACAGACACGACATTGGCCACTTTTTCCATCTTCTCGTATGCGCGATAATTGGCGAAAGCCAAATCATTGCCGCCACCCAAGACGATAGGCAGAACATGCTGTTCCATCATATCAGCCATAATATCAGACAGCAACTCGTAGGTGTCCTCAATGGTTTTGCCCACAATGAGATTGCCCATATCGATAATGCGCACAGAGGTATTCCAGGAATACAGTTGGTAAAACTGTCTGCGGATTTCATTGGGGGCCGTCTCGCAACCTTCGTTTTCGAAACAATTGCGGGATTCCGGCACACCGATGATGGCGATTTGCGCGTCCTGGATGTTAACTGGTTCCTCTGGATTGTAAAAGAGCACGGAGGACATAAGCTGACCGGAGCCACGGTGTTTATCCGAAAGCCCAAGCAGTTCTTCATCTACAGGTTCAAAAAACAATGAATAATCCATACCTTATGCCTTTTTTCTGATAACACGTTTCTTGGTAGTCGGAGCGGTGTTGTTGACAATGTTCATACATTCCTCGTATGTGAGATTTTCCGGCAAAACACCTTTGGGTATTTTGAAGTTGTCAACTCCATTGGTGATGTATGCGCCATAACGTCCATTCATAACCTTCAGATTAGCATCTTCATCGAAAGAGCGCAAAACATTCTTGTTTTGAGCATTCTGCAAGAAATCTATAGCTTGTTCCTCCGTCAATGTGGTGATGTCCAATCCTTTCCCTAGTGTGACGTTTTTGCCATCATATTTAATATATGGGCCATAGCGTCCGGCGGCAGCCAGAATTTCCTTCCCATCCAGATGTCCAATGAGGCGAGGTGCCCTGTCCGCATCTTTCTTACGTTTTTCCTCAATAAGCTGCACGCATCTTTCCAACGTGATTTCTATCGGATCCTCATCTTTCGGAATAGAGACGAATGCTCCGTTGTAACGCACGTACGGACCGAATCGGCCTGTGCCGACTGTCACTTCAGCGCCATCCCATTCGCCCAGCGAACGGGGCAGTTTGAAGAGATCCAAGGCCTCTTCCAACGTGATGGTCTCTATAAACTGGTTGGCACGAAGACGGGCATAGCGGGGCTTCTCATCGGCATAGTTCTCCCCTATTTGAACCATAGGGCCGTATTTGCCCAATTTGGCAAACACCTTCGCATTGGAAACCGGGTCATAACCGAGCAAACGTTCACCGCTGGCTTTTGCGGAGTAGTTCAATGCGTTATCGACAGATTGGTGAAAATTGCCGTAGAAACGCTGTAACATATTCTGCCATTGCTCTTTACCTTCGGCTATATCATCAAATTCCTTTTCCACATCAGCGGTAAATCCGTAATCCATAATATCTTCAAAATTCTGTTGGAGATATTCATTGACCACAATGCCGACATCCGTCGGGAATATTTTATCCTTTTCGTAACCTACTTTCTCGGTCTTGACAGTTTCTTTAATGTCATTGGATTTGAGTATCAAACATTCATATTGTCGTTCGCCACCCTGGCGTGTTTGCTTTAGAACATAACCGCGTTTCTGGATAGTGGTGATTGTCGGGGCATACGTTGACGGACGACCGATACCCAATTCCTCCAATTTTTTAACCAGAGATGCTTCCGTATAGCGGGCAGGAGGTTGGGCAAAACGTTGTGTTGAGGTGACGGTTTGGGCAAAGAGCTGTTCATCAAGGTTCATTTTGGGAAGCATGCCCTTTACTTCTTCATTCTCTTCATCCTTTGATTCCGCATAGACTTTCAAAAAGCCGGGGAAAAGGATGACTTCTCCAACTGCAACAAATTTCTCCTTGCGATTGGAGATGGGAATCGTAATGTTTGTCTTTTCCGTCTTGGCATCGCTCATCTGAGATGCGATGGTACGTTTCCAGATAAGTTCGTAAAGATGTTTAACGAAAGTATCGCCGGGGACTGTCTGACGGGACATATCCGTCGGACGGATAGCCTCGTGGGCTTCCTGCGCGCCTTTGACCTTGGTGACGAAATTGTGCAAATGGGAGTATTCCGCACCATAAAGTTCGGTGATGACCTCTTTGGCCGCATTCAGTGCCAACGTGGAAAGGTTCACGGAGTCGGTACGCATATAGGTGATGTAACCAGCTTCATAAAGTTGTTGTGCAACCACCATTGTCTTGCTGACGGAAAAACCGAGTTTGCGGGCTGCCTCCTGTTGGAGTGTTGAGGTAGTAAAAGGAGGAGCGGGGCTTTTCTTGCCGGGAGACGTTTCAACTGCTTCCACTTTAAAGGTCGCTTTTTTGCAATCCTCCAAAAATTGAAGCGCTTCCTCGCGCTTGTTGAAACGTTTGTTCAATTCTGCCGGAAGTTGTAATTTCTTGTCTCGGAAAGGATAGAAAACACCTTCTGTCCTATAAGAAGACGTGGTGTTGAACTTTTCGATTTCGTGCTCGCGTTCAACAATCAGTTTGACGGCCACAGATTGCACACGGCCAGCGGAAAGTTGGGGTTTCACTTTGCGCCACAGCACGGGTGAAAGTTCAAAACCAACCAGACGGTCTAAAACGCGTCGTGCCTGTTGGGCATCCACCAAATCGACGTTCAAATCACGTGGGTTTGCCAAAGCAGCCTCAATAGCGTGTTTGGTAATTTCATGAAAGACAATTCTCCGCACCTTGGAAGGGTCTATCTGGGTTACTTGCAACAAATGCCAGGATATGGCCTCTCCCTCGCGGTCGTCATCCGTCGCCAACCAAACAACTTCTGCTTCCGCAGCTTGCTTCTTGATATCGCTGATCAGCGTCTTCTTATCGTCCAGTATGACGTACTTGGGCTCAAAGCTCTTGGATATGTCTATTCCCAGATCCTTCTGGGGCAAATCACGCACGTGTCCTTTACTGGAAATGACGGTGAAGTCCTTTCCAATGAACTTCTGGATGGTCTTGGCCTTTGCAGGAGACTCGACAATGATTAAATTCTTACTCATATATATTAATGTTTTATTTTATTCAAAATTATTCGGCACTCGGCTCATAGTGATAACCGAGCATCTGATCTACCATATTCCAATTCCTAGCAGCAATGGCTTTACGGATTTCGGCGGAGTGGACACCCGCATTGTAAAGCATCAGTTCGGGGATTTCCACTACTTCCACCTGATGTTGTTCGCACAAATTTGCCAGTAACTGGTGACTGCCCTCGCGATTGTGTCCTATGGCGTGATTCGGGCCCATCACAATGGTTCCTACCTTCATTTTTCCGATAAGGTAGCGTTCCACAAAATCAATATAGGACAATTCGGAAAACAGTTTGGTGAATGGCACCACGACGGCCACGTCAACGCCTTGTTTTTCAATCAACTGCAGGTTTTTCTGCAGAGAATTGATGGTTTTGAAGCCAGATTCGGGGTGCAACACCTGCTGTGGATGCGGATCAAAGGTGATCACGGCGCTTTGGGCATCTCTTGTTTGAGCACAGGAAACCAGATACTGCAATATGCGGCAATGACCCAAATGGACACCGTCAAATGAACCGACGGCAGCCACCGGACGCTGCATTGCGAATGCCTTATCAAAGCCGTAAACAACCTGCATATCGCTATCTCAATTTAGAACCAACTTCGCGTTCATAAGCACCAATAAGTTTGTTCATCACCTTGTTGATTTCCTCGTCGGTGAGGGTCTTCTCCGGATTTTGTAGAACAAAGTTCAATGCGTAAGACTTCTTGCCTGCTTCTACCTTGTCTCCTTCATATACATCGAACAAAGAGATATTCTTCATCAACTTGGAGCCGTATTTGTAACCGATTTTTTCCAAAGTGTCATACGTGACGTTTTTGTCAACGACCAGAGCTAAATCACGTTTCACCATCGGATGAGTGACTATTTGCTGATATTGAACGGATTGTCCATTCAACATTTCCACCATAGCTGCCATATTGAATTCGGCGTAGCATACCGGTTTCTTCAAGCCGAAATATTTGAGGACGGCATTGTTCAGCAAACCGACAGTCATAATTTGTACATCACCGCAGCAATAAGAGACGTGGTCAGAGAACATTCTGGGCGCGTCATTTGTAACCATGGTGAGTTTCTTCATCGGGAAGTTGATTTTGGCCAATACGTTTTCAGCCATATTCTTCAGATAGAAGAAGTCCAATTCGGAAGCCTGATGATTCCAAGAATCCTCACATTCGCGTCCTGTCACGAACATTACCAATTCCTGTTTTTCCTGATAACGGGTTATAACGTCATCCTCACGGGTAGTTTGCGTATTCAGATGATAAGTCTTTCCGAATTCAAAAAGGCGAAGATTCGCATTCTTATTGTTGACATTGCGTTCCACATTTTCAAGACCGGAGAACAGCAGGGATTGGCGCATCACGTCCAACTCATTGCTGAGCGGATTGAGCAACTTGACAGCTTCGTTCTCGTTGATGAAATCAAATTTTTGAGCATAGTCGAATTTGGTCAACGAGTTATTCATCACCTCATAGAATCCGTTATCTGCCAGATAGGAAGATATGTTCATTTGAATTTGGTAGGCGATGTCCTTATTGTCGTGTTTATCCAACTTGTAGGTCAGGATATCGGGAATTTCAATATTGTTATAGCCGTAAATGCGGAGAATTTCCTCTACGAGGTCAATCGGGCGGGTGACATCTGCCTTACAAAGAGGAACACGGACCAAAAGTTGATCTTCACCGGAAGTTTGTACTTCCATACCCAACATCAGCAAAATTTTGGAAACGGTCTGTTTGTCAATTACCTTACCAGCGACTTTGTTCACCAGTTCGTAATCCAGAGTTATCTGAGCGGGTTCAATCTTTTCGGGGTAATTATCCATAATATCGGAAATCAGCGTAGCGTCGGAGATTTCCATAATGAGTTCGGCAGCACGTTGGATGGCATAAACCGTAATGTCGGGATCGCAGCCGCGTTCATAGCGGAAGGATGCGTCCGTTTTCAGACCGTGGCGTTTAGCGGTCTTTCTAACAGAAACCGGATTGAAGTAGGCGCTTTCGAGGAACACTTTGGTCGTTTCATTGGTAACACCTGAATTCAAGCCGCCATAAACACCGGCGATACACATTCCCTCTTGGGCATTGCATATCATCAAATCTTCCGCACTCAGTTTGACCTCATTACCGTCCAAAGTAACAAACGGAGTACCTTCTGGAAGGTTTTTGATCACGACCTTGTTGCCTTTGATTTTGTCGGCATCGAATGCGTGCATCGGCTGGCCGAGTTCAAGCATGATGAATTGAGTGATATCCACGATATTGTTGATGGGACGAATGCCGACCGACATCAATTTGGTTTGGAGCCATTCCGGAGAATCTGCAACTTTCACATTGTCGAAAAGGAGTCCTGTGTAACGAGGGCAGGCCTTTTTGTTTTGAAGGTCGATATCGATACGGAATTTGACATTGGCAATAGATTTGAGTTCCGGCACAGACGGCAGAATCAGCGGGGAGCATTCGATATTGTTTTGGATGAGAACCGCATAGAGGTCACGAGCGACACCCACGTGTGAGATCGCGTCGCAGCGGTTCGGTGTCAGTCCTATTTCGAAAATCGTATCTGATTCGAGGTGAAAATATTCGGCGGCGGGAGTTCCGGGAACTGCGGAAGGGTCAAGCACCATAATACCGTCGTGGGATTGTCCCAAACCGATTTCGTCTTCCGCGCAGATCATACCTTCGGAAGGCTCGCCGCGGAGTTTGGATTTCTTAATGGTAAAGGACTCGTCTCCCTGATAAAGGGTTGTGCCGATAGTTGCGACGACCACTTTTTGGCCTGCAGCGACATTGGGCGCGCCACAGACGATGTGGAGAGGTTCCTCGCGACCGACTTCAACCGTTGTCACGTGCAGATGGTCAGAATTGGGGTGTGCCTCGCATGTCAGCACTTCACCTATCACCAGGCCTTTCAGTCCGCCTTTCACAGTCTCAAAAGTATCTATTCCTTCCACTTCCAGACCGCAATCGGTAAGATAAATACTCGTTTCTTCTGCGGACAAATCGAAAGTCAGCAGATCTTTCAGCCATTTGTAAGAAATCTTCATATTATGTATCTTATTAGTTGTTAATTATATACGGCAAATTCAGCCAATTTTTTCAGCAGCTGCAAATATATTATATATAATTAATGTTTCGGCTAAAGAAAAAATAATTTTTCACGGAACGGGATCATAGCCGCTTCCGCCCCACGGATTACAGGAAATTATGCGTTTGATTGTAAGCCACCCCCCTTTGAAAGGGCCGTATTTGCGGATGGCTTCCAAACCGTAGTTGGAACATGTTGGAGTATAGCGGCAGGCACGCCCAATAAGTGGAGACAAAGTCCACTGGTATAGCTTGATACAGCCTATCATCACCGCGGCCAGGCCTTTTGAAAACAGATGGAAAATGCGTCTCATTTTTGATTGTCCCGCAGGCTCGCGTTTATTTTATTGATGATTTTGGATACAGACTCACTAATCTGCGAGAAATCTGGGAGTTCCTTGCCGACAAACATCCAGCAGAGCTGGTAGGAACAGCCATTTGTAATAAAATGGTTCTTTTGAAGCCTGTACGCCTCACGAATAAGGCGCTTGACACGATTCCTATCGACAGCGTGTTTGAAACGTCTTTTGGACACAATGACGGCTATTTGCGATGGATTTTCCGAATCGGGGGCTGTCCGATAAAAGCATTTCAAAGGAAAAGCCGAAGCAACTTTTTTCTCGTCCATCACCATTTTGATGGACTGTGATGATTTTAGGCGTTCCTGCTGGCTTAGGAAGAGCCTATCTTCTGCGGGTTGCATTGTCTTTCAAGAAAGCGTCCAACGCATCGGTTATGGATGGAAATTCCTTAGTAGGAGCTACCACATGGGCTTTCCAACCGGCCTCTTCAATAGCCTTCACCGAAGTAGTTCCCAAAGCGCCAAAAGCGACTTCGCCCTGCTCGAAATCCGGAAAGTTCACACGAATGGATTTCACCCCGTTAGGGCTGAAAATAACTATCATGTCATATTTCTTGATATCAATATCGCTGGCCAAATCTGCCGGAGAGGTCGTGAACACCAATGCCGGAGTGTATTTTATGTTCTTCGCCTGGAGGAATTGCTCCATATTGGCAGCAATACCGTCTTGACCACATGGAAAGAGCATTTTCAAATCCTTGTTTTTAATCAAAAGTTCCTCAAAACTTTCCTGATTACCTTCTTTGGCGGCGAAAATCTTGCGCTTTCTATATTGTATGTACTTTTGCAGATAAAAAGCCACAGAATCCGTTATGCAGAAATATTTCATTGTTTCAGGCATTTCCAAACGCATATCTTTGCAGAGAGCAAAAAAATGGTCTATGGTATTCTTACTTGAAAAGACAATTGCCTGATGATCGAGGATATTCACTTTGCTTTTTCTAAAATCGATAGCGGAAACGCTTTCAATTTTGAAAAACTTGTAGAAATCAATGTTGATACTATACTTCTTCAGCAAATCTGCATACGGTGACTTTTCTATGTCAGCAGGAGCATTTTGGGAAACCAGGATGTTTTTTACTTTCATTTCTATCTGTTCAAAAAGGGCGATTTTGCTCTTTTAAGTTACTTGTTATTAAAACATTGATGCCGATTTTACCAACAACACGTACGGTAAAATTTCAAGCGTGCAAAAATAGAGAAAAAATTGAAACAGATTAATGCGTCTAGGATTTATTTTCAACAGCTTGTATATCAGCACTATCATATAAACCACAAAAATTGGTATATAGGCATATAGCAGCGGGAAAAATCCTGTAAACGAAACGACAATCAGGATTGGGAACAACGTCATAGCCGACAACGTAAGAAAGATGAATTTGTACAAATTGATGTAATATCTTTCTTTCGGGTGGTCAAACAAGACGGAATATAGGTAGTTGATGAAAAATTTAAGGTAATAGACGAACAATAGCAGTTCGAAAAGTATGCCGAAAACACCAATTTCTGACAACTTTGCCACAACGGGCTCAAAGTATTTCTGTGCAAGGAGTAGTATTCCCAAAGCGAAAACCATCAAATCGAACAGCAAAGTGAAAATGAACACCCGTTCTTCCAGGATTTTACTTTCACGCAACATCAACGAAAAATGTCTTTGAGAAAACAGGGACCTCAAAATCAGAGACAGTTTCCTTCTAAAGGGGACAATTATCAAGGTCAGAAGGAACAATGAGGCACAAATCAATATGGTAGGCCAAGGACTTTGCCTAAAAACAGGCTCGGCAGAGAATATCCCTGCCGGCAGTAAATGTTTCGTGAAAATTTCCAACAAAGCAGCCAACTACTTGACCAGAAGTTTCTTTGTGCAGAGCATTCTACCGTTTGCATCCTGCAAGCCATAGAAATAGATGCCCGACTTCAGATCTGACGTGTTAACAAAAGTTTTGCCTGTTGTGGAAGCGTTGTGCTTGTAAACCACAGAACCCGCGATATTCTTTATCACCACATTGGCATTTACAGCCATATTGGCATCATATTCGATAGTGACACCACTCGTGGCTGGATTCGGATAAGCAGAAAGTTCCTTTTCAGCAGCATATTGTTGTACTCCTGTTGCGGAAGTGAATTGCACGTAGAATGGGAACACGTCTGCTGCATCATCATTATTTTGGAATCTGAATTTCACCAATGAAGTTCCTAAAGCATCGGGGATGAAGTTGATGTGAAAACCATTTTCATCACGTGCGGCGACCTCTACACCCGCCCCCACAGTGAACGGAGCAGATTGTGGGGCACTATAGCACTGACCGATACAGAAGAGGATTTCATGATCAGGATTGAGGGAGATTTCATCCTTATAAACAACAACCTCGATGTCGGAATTGCTTTCATTTTTATATCCGAACATCGGAATTAATGTCTCGCCAAGATCATCAGAGGTAAATGTAATAGTAACAGTATCGTTTGCATTCAGATAACTGCCTCCGTAATTCACTTTTATTGATTGTGCTGATAATGATAACGCTGCAAATGCAACAAACAGAGCAAATATCTTTTTCATAACTATCTTTTTTTAAAACGCCGCAAAAATACACAATAATTCTAAAACCGACGTTTTTTTTAAAAAATTTTCTCAACTCATGGCTTGTCAAAAGAGACAAGCAACAAGTACCTCATTTCTATGTAGATAGGAATTAAATCAGCTTTCTTCCAATATTTTTCGGAACAATGGGTTGAACGGTTCGGCTTGGACATCCACCATCAAGTGGGAAACAGGATGTTCAAAACACACTCGCCGAGCATGCAGACAGATTGAGCCGTCTTCGTTGGAACGGCGGGCACCGTATTTCAAATCCCCTTTTATCGGACAGCCAATAGCTGACAGTTGCGCTCGTATCTGATGATGTCTGCCTGTCAACAATTTGATTTCAAGAACGCTATATCGTTCTGATGAAACTAGGACTTCATATTCGAGCTCAGCCTTCTGATAGCCTGTTTTCTCTTTTTCAGATACGTATGTCTTATTATTCTTTTCGTTTTTCTGGAGATAATGAACCAATCGCCCCTCTTGGATTTTCGGTCGTCCTTCCACAATGGCCCAATAATACTTATCGACATGGCGGTTTTTCACCAAATCATTCATTCGGGACAAACCTTTGGACGTTTTGGCATACACCACTGCCCCGCTCACAGGCCTGTCAATTCTGTTCACCAAGCCACAGAACACATTGCCGGGCTTGTTGCCGGCCACACGCAGATAGTCGCGCGCACATTCCAGCAGAGGTTTGTCACCGGTATTGTCGCCTTGCACAATTTCTCCAGCCTTCTTATTCAGAATAAGCAGGTGGTTGTCTTCGTAAAGAATGCGTTCCCGCAGCGCAAGAGAATCACTAGTATTGTTCTGATTCATTGGGGAAATCGCAGTTTTTCACATCATCAATGTAATGTTCGATAGCTCCGACGATTTCCTCGCTCAAGTTCAAGTAACGGCGCAAGAATCTGGGAGAGAACTGCTGGGTGATACCCATCATATCGTGGAATACGAGGACCTGACCGCTGGTAGATCCACCGGCACCGATACCGATTGTGGGAATATGGATGGACTCCGTCACTTTCTTAGCCAAAACGGCGGGGATTTTTTCCAGAACAAGACCGAAACATCCGTGTTCTTCCAGCAGCTTGGCATTTTCGAGCAGGATGGTAGCTTCTTCTTCCGTGGTAGCACGAACCGCATACGTCCCGAACTTGTTGATGGACTGTGGCGTTAGGCCGAGATGTCCCATCACGGGAATGCCGGCACTCAAGATTCTGTCAACAGACTCTATGATTTCGGCTCCGCCTTCCATCTTGATGGCATCGGCTCCTGATTCTTTCATAATACGGATGGCGGAGTTGAGCGCCATTTTGGAATTTCCCTGATAGGTTCCAAACGGCAAATCCACCACTACAAGGGCACGTTTCACAGCACGTACTACGGACGATGCGTGGTATATCATCTCGTCCAATGTGATGGGCAGGGTCGTCTTATAGCCATCCATCACATTCGCCGCGGAATCGCCAACCAATATCACATCGATTTTGGCCATATCCAACAAAGTGGCAATAGAATAATCGTAAGCCGTCAACATCGCGATACGCTCTCCTTCATTGCGCATACGCTGTAACGTGTTGGTTGTTATTTTGTTAACATTACTTGATAAATATTGTGACATAGCATTATAATTTGGGGCGCAAATATCAGTAAAATCCCTTTACGGAGCACGCCCGTTGGATAAAAATTGAATTTCAAATTCAGTCAGTGTTTTAGAATATATTCCATTTGCGAATCAGACGAAGCAAACAAGTGGGCAGCAACGCCACGAGGAACAGCAGTACGTGATTCAAAAATCCGGGAGTCACCCTTGCTCTTTTGTGAAACATCGCACGTAATCCCTGACGGGCCAATTTCTCAGGTGTGACAATATAGCCGACAATCATTCCTATCTTGGTGGCCGTACGGCTGATGTTGTACAATCCTGTATCCACAGCACCGGGACGAACGGCCGTCACATATACGCCTTTATGATAAAGTTCCACATGCGTAGAACGAGAAAAATTCTTCAGGAATGATTTGGTAGCGCTGTATGTGGCCAAACGCTGCACAGCGATCTCGGATGTGATCGAGCTCATATTCAACACGTAACCTTTGTTCCGGGATACCATATCCTGGCAGAAGTAATACATCAGCATAGCCGGAGTATGCACGTGCAAATTCAGAATCAATTCGTTAAAGGCAGCAGTGTCCGCCAAAAAATCGCGGTCGTGATATACGCCCGCATTATTGATGAGCACTTCGACTTCCAGATTCTGACCTTTACAATAGTCATACAAATCCTTGGCTGCATCCTGTTTGCCCAAATCTCGCATAAGGGGAACCACTTCCACAGGATAATCGTTTTTTAATTTTTCAGCCTTTTCAACAATGACTTCGGCCTCATTGCTGACGATTATCAGGTTATATCCCTTTTCCGCCAGCTGTCTGGCATACTGATAGCCGATTCCGGAGCTGGCACCGGTCACTAATGCGTAAGATTTATTATTTTCCATATTTATTTATCAATTAATCAATAAAATAGCATCAACACCACCCTATAGGTTATCCACAGCGAGTAGGCTAAAAACATCAGGCTCCACAACAACGCGGGGACGTGCGTCACACGGGCCAAATTGGTCGCATCTCCGGCCCGATTGGAGTCCCGCAACGTTATGACCAACAACACAAAAGAAGAGATCACGGACTCGGTCAAAATCATAACGGCATAAAACAGAGCCACATCTGAAATCTGCGTTTCCTTTCCATAAACAAGCAACAAAGTATTGGCCGTACAAAAAAGAATCACCCACAAGCCCCCGTACCAATTCCGAATCCAGAAAAGGAGCATAATCAAAAACAACACAGATAAAGCCACTATGAATTCCAAGACGACACCTTGCATTATCAAATAAAAGGACAGCCAGGCCACAGATGCGGCAAAAGGATAACCAGCCAATGAAACAAGTACGGAGGCAAATTTGTTGCCGGAGCGCGTCACGGTAGTTCCGGATGTGTCTTTGAACAATTGGATTTTTTCAACGGTTCCATTGGTCAGCAGCGCCATTAGCGCGTGGCCGAACTCGTGCAAGGCGGTATTTATAATATTGAAGAACTTCCCGACAACGGGAATTCGAGGCAAAATGAAACCTATCGCGACCCAAAGCAATATCTTTCCGTAGCCAATAGTCATTCTTAACTTCTACGAAACTTATGAATATCAGAGGAATCCCAAGATTGGAACATCAGAATGTTCTGGATATTGCTGATCATAATGACGAACAGCTTGAGGTCTCTATCTGCGAACCACTTCATCGCGCGCGGATCTTTCCGGCAGGCGGCCGCAAACATAGACAGGAAGTCGCATTTATAGCGAATCAGCCACTGGATGGCCTCCGCTTCATCATCTATGGCATTGCTGAGCACGGCGAATTCAGGGTAACCGTTATCCAAAAGCCACTGTACGGCGGCCACATTGGAATGAATGGCCTCCGCGAGCGCTTCAAGCTCGGGAAAGCCATTCTGCATTAAAAAATCACTGAATTTCTTATCTCCCTGAAGACTCTGGTTGAAGGCAATCAGAATCTTAGGATCATAATCCGTCAGACAATGCATAGTAATTATTGTTTCAGGCTCACGGTTTTGTTGAACACCAATTTGCCCTCTTGGGAATCGGGATCAGCATAGAAATAGCCCAAACGTTCAAATTGGAAATTCTTGATCTGCATTGCCTTTTCCAACGTCAGAGAAGGTTCAATCCAGCCGTCTTGGACAACCAGAGAATTAGGATTGAGATGGTCGAGGAATGTTTGGCCTTCTTCGCAATTGTCGGGATCAGGGACACTGAACAGTCTGTCAAACAAACGGACTTCAGCTTTCTGAGCGTGTTGGACGGAAGCCCAATGGATGGTAGCCTTTACTTTGCGGTTGCTGTCGGGCATACCACTTCTCGTATTGGGATCATACGTACAGTGGATTTCGGTAATATTGCCCTCGTCATCTTTGACGATATGCGTACATTTAATAATATAGGCGTATTTCAAGCGGACTTCACGGTCGATGGAGAGACGGTAGAACTTCTTGTCGGCATTCTCGCGGAAGTCGGCGCGTTCAATCCAGAGTTCTTTGGAGAACGGCACTTTGCGCGTGCCAGCTTTCGGATCTTCGGGATTGTTCACAGCGTCCATTTCCTCCACCATATCTTCAGGATAGTTGTCGATGATGAGTTTTACAGGGTCGAGGACGGCCATTGTACGGATAGCTGTCTTGTTGAGGTCTTCGCGTGCGCAGAATTCGAGCAGGGAGACGTCGATGATATTGTCACGTTTGGCGACACCGACGGTTTCCGCAAAATTGCGAATGGAGGCGGGCGTGTAGCCACGGCGGCGCAGACCGCAGATAGTCGGCATTCGAGGGTCGTCCCAACCGTTGACATAGTTTTCCTTCACGAGTTGGAGCAATTTACGTTTGCTCATAATCGTATAGGTCATATTCAAACGGGCGAACTCAATCTGTTGGGGATGATGGATGCGGAGAGCCTCGCAGAACCAGTCGTACAACGGGCGATGGACTTCGAATTCCAACGTGCAGATTGAATGAGTGATGCCTTCGATGGAGTCGCTTTGACCGTGAGCGAAATCGTACATCGGATAGATGCACCATTTGTCACCTGTACGGTGATGATGGGAATGGAGGATACGGTACATGATCGGGTCGCGGAAGTGCATATTCGGAGAGGCCATGTCGATTTTGGCGCGAAGCACTCTGCTGCCATCCGGGAATTCGCCATCACGCATCCGGCGGAACAGGTCTAAGTTCTCTTCCACCGTACGGTTGCGATACGGACTTTCCACTCCCGGAGCGGTAGGCACGCCCCTACCCTTGCTGATTTCCTCCTGCGTCTGGTCATCCACGTAGGCCAAACCTTCCTGTATCAGTTGTTCGGCCCACATATAGAGTTGGTCAAAATAATCAGAAGCATAATGTTCTTCAGCCCACTCGAACCCTAACCATTTGATATCTTCGCGAATAGAATCCACGTATTCTGTATCTTCCTTCACCGGGTTGGTATCGTCAAAACGAAGATTCGTAAGACCGCCATACTTTTTAGCCATACCAAAATTCAAGCAGATGGATTTGGCATGACCGATATGCAGATATCCGTTAGGCTCCGGCGGAAATCTGGTGTGGACTTTCGCATCATTTTTACCTTGTTGGATGTCTTCTTCGATTATTTGCTCAATAAAATTCATAGTATTTACTTTAAAAAATTAGGGCGGCAAAAATACAAAATAAATATTATCTTTGCAGCCGTTTTTTTTCATAAAACTCTAGCTAACATATTATATTTTAAACAATATTTAAATATGAAAAAACTTTTTCTCATCACACTTGCATTCAGCTTCGTAGCTTTTGCGAACGCACAGAATCTCACAAAAGGTGGCGGTCTCAATGCAGACCAAGTCAAGACGTTACAGAACTCCTACAAAGCCACGGGCGCAGACAAGGCGCTCCGCAATGCCGTTGTTTCCAACGACATCAACAAACTGGCGAAGAACTACGAGAACAACACCGCCTTTGACGCGCATTTCTCCAACCAGGTACCATCCAAGGCCATCACCGATCAAGAATCTTCCGGACGCTGCTGGATGTTTACCGGTATGAACGTGCTCCGCGCCAAAGCCATCAAGAAATACGACCTTCCTTCTGATTTCCAATTCTCCCAATGCTACACATTCTTCTGGGACCAATTGGAGAAATCCAACCTTTTCCTACAGTCCATCTTAGACACACGTGCCAAATCAATGGAAGATGAAACCGTCAAATGGTTATTCCAAAATCCCCTCAGCGATGGCGGCCAATTCACAGGTGTCGCCAACCTGATTGACAAATACGGCATCATGCCAAAGGACGCTATGCCAGAGACCTACAGCAGTAACCACACCTCCCAAATGGCTTCCCTCATCAAATTGAAACTCCGCGAATACGGATTGGAATTGCGCACAATGGCCAACAACAAAGGCGTCACCGACAAGCAGTTGCAAGACAAGAAGATGGAAATGCTGCAAACCGTTTACAGAATGCTTGTCTATACATTAGGCGAACCGCCTGCCGAATTCACCTGGACACAGCGCAATGCCAAAGGGGAAATCGTCAGCACCGACAAATACACGCCGAAGTCCTTCGCCGAGAAATTCGCCAATGAGGATTTCAGCACCTACTATATGGTGATGAATGACCCGACCCGCGAATACTACAAGGTATATGAAATCGAATACGACAGACACGTCTATGACGGTCAGAACTGGCGCTTCCTCAATCTGCCGATGAACGAAATCGCCGATATGGCCATTGCCTCCATCAAGGACAGCACCAATATGTATTTTTCCTGCGACGTGGGCAAGTTCCTCGACCGCGAAACCGGCTATATGGACATCAACAACTTCGACTACGGCTCCCTTTTCGGCACCACATTCAATATGGACAAGAAACAGCGTATTGCCACTTTCGCCAGCGGTTCCACACACGCTATGACGCTCTGCGCCGTTGACCTTGACAAAGACGGAAAGCCTCTCAAATGGATGGTTGAAAACAGTTGGGGCAGCAAATACGGTCACAACGGATTCCTCATTATGACCAACGAATGGTTCAACGAATATATGTTCCGCCTCGTGGTCGAATCCAAATACATTCCCGCCGCCACCCTCAAACTCTTTGACCAGAAGCCCATTATGCTTCCCGCTTGGGACCCGTTATTCGCCCCAGAAGAGTAATGTGACATCTACACAGAGTGAAATTCCTTCAATTTCTCTTCTGTCTCCCGAATCTGAATGACATAGGCACCGGGATTCTCTTCATCCAAACGGTGATAAGCATCCAAAAACTTTTGGTATTCTTTACGCGCCACCTGTTCCATCCCCATAGCGTGATGGATGGCGGCAAGGGTATCCTACATATTGGATTAATCTTGAGGGCTGTAATCCTAAGCTAAGGAAACAGCCCTTTTTGAATCCAGTTCCGCCACCTGCAAATTCTCTTTTTGCAGAAAACGGCACCATGCAGATTCATTCAATTTCAACAAAAGTTTATAGCAAAAAAGCAAAGAAAATCTCATTATTTTTGGCTGAAACAGAATCTTTTTGTATTTTTGCAGCCAAAAATAACAGCACGATATGGCAATCATAGGACGAATTAAAGAGTGTAGAGAACTTCTGAGACTTACGGAATCAGATAATTCGGAGTTTATAGCCATCTATGGTCGTAGGCGTGTGGGAAAGACGTTCTTGGTGAAGGAATTCTACAAGCAGCAGTTCACTTTCTATGCGTCAGGCGTCTGTCGTGGAGATCGAATCACCCAATTGAAATGCTTTCAAGATGCTTTAGTGGAATATGGCTATAATGGAATAGAAAAAGTGCCCCAAGATTGGTTTGAGGCATTCGAAAGACTTAAGACTATTATCGCGAAGTCCAGAAAAAAAAGGAAAGTGATATTTTTGGATGAACTGCCATGGATGGACACCCAAAAGTCAAAATTCGTGCAGGCTTTGGATCTGTTTTGGAATAAGTGGTGTACATCACGCTCAGACATAATGTTGATTGTGTGCGGCTCCGCTGCATCGTGGATGGTAAAGAACATTATACGCAACAAAGGCGGTCTCCACAATCGAATAACCTGCAAGCTGCATCTACAGCCATTCACACTGTCCGAGACGGCAGATTTCCTAAGGTCAAAGGGCATCCGATGGAGCAAACAGACCATTGCGGAATGTTATATGATTATGGGGGGGATCCCGTTCTACCTGCAGCATCTTGACAAGTCCATGAGTCTCGCACAAAACATTGACCGCCTGTTCTTCAACGAATCTGCTTTGTTGGAAGACGAATTCAATAACTTGTACGATTCCCTTTTCACACATAGCGAAGACTACATAAAGATTGTACGTACGTTAGCACAAAAGAAGCGTGGATTGACACGCGACGAAATCGTTGCAGCCACAAGAATCACTAATGGAGGTGGTCTGACACGCAAATTAGAGGAACTGCAACAGTGCGGATTTATCCGTAAATACGAATCGTTGGGCTTTACCAAAACCATCTACCAGCTCACGGACTTCTATACATTATTCTATTATCAGTTCCTTAATAGTGGCAAGAAATATGATGAGGACACCTGGATGCATCTTCACGGTGAACCACATCATAATACATGGCTCGGGCTGTCGTTCGAGAGGTTATGCTTCGCCCACGCCTTGGAAGTCAAAAGGGCCTTAGGTATTTCCGGCATCGGAACAAAGATGTATGCCTTCTCCGCCGATGGCGCACAGATAGGTATGGTCATAGAACGTGCCGACCGCTTCGCCAATCTCTGTGAGATAAAGTTCAGCACTTTACCTTACCAACTCACCAAATCAGAATGTTCTAAACTTCAAAACCGCATAGCATCACTTCACGAGAAACTGCCCAACCTTTCTATACTTGTGACAATGATTACCTCTAATGGGCTAAAACACAACGAACATTCATCTAATATGATCCAGAACGAACTTTCTATTGAATCTTTATTTGAAGCATAAATCTTTTGAACCATGTCCCTTAATAACCTTCAAACTTAAAAGGGATAATTCAGAAAAAAATTGCTGTCACCGATAGATTATCCCGAACTCCACACTCTCTCTAGAAACAGTTATCAATCTTAAATTCAAAAATTATGCTTGTTATTATCTGTTATCACATTGTTGGCCTATGTGATTATGGGCAAGGACATCAACCTGTTGACGGAAGAACATGAAGCTGTGGATTGGAAGTCTGAAATTTCAAAATTATGGGGACATGCCAAAGATTATGGAATGAAAGTTGGTCGCGACACGTGCCAAAAGGTTATGCATTTGTATTATGTGCTGAAGGATGGAGAAACTACAACATTGTTAGTCCATTTTATAGATAATTGTATTATTTTTGCCGCTCGGTTTCAGCATGGCCGCTTTAAACCCAACATCGATTTTTAAAACATTGATATCCTAACAACTAAACAAACAATATAATGAAAAAGAGCATCTTAACACTATTCGTCATTCTACTTGGTACTGCTTTATTCGCTCAAAAGGCCGATGATATCTGCGGTATTTTCCATTCAGTGGATCCTTTTTCCAAAGAAGGTTCGCAATGCCAGATATACAAAGCTGCGGACGGCACCTACGAAGCAAAGGTAGTTTGGGTTGAGAATCCTAAAAAGAAAAACCAACTCGGTTTGGTGTTTATGACCGGACTCACCTATAATGCCAAAGAAAACGAATACCAAAACGGAAAATTAAAATATCCCGGTAAAAAAGGCACATACAAAACCTACATCAAAATGGTCAACGACAAGAAAACATTGAAAATGAGAGGCTACCTCGGCGTATCTCTTTTCGGCATGACCGTTGATTGGACCAGAGAATCCAAAGTAAGGGTACAAAAATAACGAATAACAAATAAAGGTGAAATAATCAAGGAGGATTTGAATATTTCACCTTATTGATTTTCACCTGCATTTTTAGACGCCTATGAATTTTGAAAAATTACGTAAGCAATATCCTACGTTCACTTACGAAGGATACCATTATAGGATAGAGAACAACGCTTTACATCTAGAGTTCCATTTCAGTATCGGCAAAGATATCGTCTTCAAGCCCAAGATGGTGCTCCACCCGGGTTGCCACGCGCAATGGCCTGCAGATCCAAAGATTTTGGACGGTATCATTTTCAATATCGGAATGATAGAATTAATCAGCTATTGGAAATGCACCTGCAGCCCCATCATCCATATCAAGCCTTACGTTTTAAACGACGAACAGCAACTATGGTGGGCAAAGCTCTATTGGAAAGGTCTTGGGGAATTTTCCTACAAGAACAACATACATGTTGAATTTCAAGATTTTATAAACTTCTCCTTCGAAGACGATGCAAAATCATACGAGAGCATCGACTTCTCCACGACAGCTGACGGGGACCGCGTGATCGTGCCTATCGGCGGAGGCAAGGATTCCGTTGTCACGTTGGAGGATCTGCGTACCAAACGCGAGGTCGTGCCTTTCATCATCAATCCGCGCGGAGCCACCTTGGATTGTGCCCGTATCGCAGGATTCGGCGATGAAGACCAAATCATCATCCTTCATCGCGAAATCGCACCCCAACTGCTCGAACTCAACAAACAGGGCTATTTGAACGGACACACACCGTTTTCCGCAATGTTGGCCTTTTACTCCACCTTGCTGAGCGCCGTGACCGGCATCCGCGATGTCGCCCTTTCCAACGAGTCCTCAGCCAACGAACCGACCATCCCCGGTACGTACATCAACCACCAATATTCCAAATCGCTGGAATTCGAAGTAGATTTCAGAAACTACGTGGATGAATATATGAACAGCTGCAACCATTACTACAGTCATCTTCGACAACTCACTGAATTACAGATTGCTGAAAAATTCGCCACCCATCCGCAATATTTCCCCGTATTCAAAAGCTGCAATGCCGGAAGCAAAGAGAACAAATGGTGCTGCAACTGTCCGAAATGCCTCTTCGCCTACATCATCCTTTCACCTTTCATTGACGACCAAACGATGATTGAGATTTTCGGCGAAGACCTCCTTAACAAAAAGGAACTCGAGCAATACTTTGATGAGCTTAGCGGCATTTCCAAATACAAACCCTTTGAATGCGTGGGAACCATCCACGAAGTCAACCAGGCGCTCCGTATGATTTGCGAAAGCCGCTCCGACAAATATCTCATCAAGCACTACATCAACGAACAACTCGCCCAAATCGAAGACTCAATGTACGATGAATACCTGAATATGGCGCCTTAGTAGGTTTCAGATTTCAAGTTTCAGGTTTCAAGTATAATAGCGCGTCACCATTAATCATTAACCATTTCACACAATATCGCATTAACCCATTAACCCCTTAACCCCTTAACATAATGACCCCAACACTATTGATTCTTGCTGCCGGAATGGGCAGCCGTTACGGTGGACTCAAGCAGTTGGACCAAATGGGTCCCAACGGTGAGACCATTATGGACTATTCCGTTCGTTACGCTTTGGAAAGCGGTTACGGGAAAGTCGTTTTCGTCATCCGTCGCACGATGGAGGAAGATTTCAAGAAATACGTTTTGCCGCGCTACGCGGACAAAATCCCCGTGCAATATGTTTTCCAGGAGTTGGATATGCTGCCAGATGGATACTCAGTCAACCCGGAGCGTAAAAAGCCCTACGGTACCGCACACGCCATCCTGGTGGCCAAAGATGCCGTCAAAGAGCCTTTCACCGTTATCAATGCGGACGATTTCTACGGAAAAGAAGCCTTCCAAGTGATGGCCGACTTTCTGATGAACGGCGAACAGACCACCCCGCCGACCTACGCGATGGTCGGATACCGTCTGGATAAGACCTTATCCAAAAACGGCACCGTATCGCGCGGCGTGTGCAGCACCGATGAAAACGGGCTGCTCAAAACGATTGTCGAGAACCGCAAACTCGGCTACACGGAAAACGGCATTGAGAACATCGAAGACGGCCTCTACGGCAAATTCACTGGCACGGAACCCGTTTCTATGAATTTCTGGGGCTTCACACCGGAGTTCTTCAATTGTCTGAACGGCCTTTTCGTCGAATTTCTGCAAGCAAACCATAACAATGTCACGGCGGAGTTCCCCATACCCAACGTGATTGCCTATCTGATGCAGAACAACATGGCACAAGTAAAAGTGCTGCACAGCGAAGCCGAATGGTTCGGTGTGACATACAAGGAAGACCGTCCCGACGTGGTTGAACGTCTTCGCAAACTAGAATACTAACCCTATAAACAATACGATTATGAAACTGTTATTAATCAGCAATTCAACAAATTACAAAGAACCGTATTTAGGTTGGTGCCAACCGCTCATCGAAGAATTCCTGCAGGGCACAGCCAAGAACATCGCATTTGTCCCCTACGCCGGCGTAGATGTGGCGGGAAAAGTCTATCCAGCCAGCTACGATGCTTATACAGAGCGTGTTCAAAAGGTCTTCGACAAATTCGGCAAGAAAATCATCTCCACCCATTCATCTGAGAATCCGGTGGAAGTCATCAATAATGCGGACATCATCATGGTGGGTGGCGGCAACACATTCCACTTGGTCGCCGAGTTGCACCGCAACAAGCTCATCGAGGCCATTCGCCGCAAAGTGATGGAAGGCACGCCCTACATCGGCTGGAGCGCAGGCTCCAACGTGGCTTGCCCCACATTGTGCACCACCAACGATATGCCCATCGTAATGCCCGAAAGTTTCAAATGTCTAGATTTGGTTCCCTTCCAAATCAATCCACACTACATTGACCCGTATCCAGAGGAAATCAACGATGCCATCCGTCACGGTGGGGAAACGCGTCAAATCCGCATTAACGAATATCTGGCCGTCAACCAGGAGAAGGCTGTTGCCGGCTTGCGCGAAGGCACAGCCCTCTGGGTGGATCACGAGAGAATCACGCTTCGCGGCACCCGCAAGATGATTGTGCTCCGCTTCGGCCAAGAGCCTACGGAAAAAGCTCCCGGCGACACTTTCGAGTTTGATTTGAAATAAGTATTTGCAGAGAGAGAAAAAATTACTATCTTTGCAGTCGCTTTTTTCTAGTAGAAAATTTATCTAACAACCAAATTAATAACCAGTTAAATTAAAAAATTATGGCATTTAAAGGAGCTTTAATCATTGACACTGAGAAGTGTAAAGGTTGCGGCGTCTGCATCACAGGATGCCCGAACCAGTGCATCGCACTTTCCAAACACGTAAATGCAAAGGGTTACAATTACCTTGAGATGGTAAACGAAGACGCCTGCGTAGGTTGCGCAAGCTGTGCAGTTATCTGCCCAGACGGCGTTATCGAGGTCTATCGCGCTAAGGCTGAATAATCCCGAGCTTTCAAAATCAGAATTAAAAACAACAATTAACAAACCAAACAACTTAGTAAAATGGCAAAAGAATTAAAATTGATGAAGGGTAATCAAGCCATTGCTGAGGCTGCCATTCGTTGCGGTGCCGACGGTTATTTCGGATATCCTATCACCCCGCAGAGTGAGGTTCTCGAGCATTTGATGGCTGAAAGACCATATTTGACAACCGGTATGGTTGTACTTCAAGCCGAAAGCGAACTCGCATCTATCAATATGGTATATGCTGGCGCAGCTGCAGGCAAACGCGTTATGACATCTTCCTCTTCTCCTGGTTTCTCCCTGATGCAGGAAGGTCTTTCCTACATTGCAGGTGCTGAACTTCCTGCTTTGTGCGTGAACGTCGTACGTGGCGGTCCAGGCCTCGGTACCATCCAACCTTCTCAATCCGACTATTTCCAGACAACCAAGGGCGGCGGCCACGGTGACTACAGACTCATCACCCTCGCTCCCGCTTCCGTACAGGAAATGTATGACTTTGTAGGACTCGGCTTCGACTTGGCCTTCAAATACAGAAACCCCGTTGCCATCCTTTCTGATGGTGTCATCGGTCAGGTTATGGAAAAAGTCATGGTTGACGACTACCAACCTCGTTGGACCAACGAATATATCGAACAAAACTGTCCGTGGGCTGCAACGGGTCACCGTTCCACCGGCAAACACAGAATCGTTACTTCTCTTGAATTGGAAGCCCTCAAACAGGAAGCTATCAACGAAAGAATCCAAGCCAAATACAGAAAATGCGAAGAAGAAGACGCTCGTTACGAAGCTATCAACTGCGACGACGCCGAATATCTGTTCGTAGCATACGGCTCCGCAGCCCGTATCTGTATGAAGTCTATGGAACTCGCTCGCGCCGAAGGCACCAAGGTCGGTTTGATTCGCCCGATCACATTGTGGCCGTTCCCGACCAAAGCCGTCAAGGAAATCGGTGGCCGCATGAAGAAGATCTTAAGCGTCGAAATGAATGCCGGTCAAATGATGGAAGACGTGAAACTCGCAGTTGACTGCAAGGTTCCTGTTGAACATTATGGCCGTTACGGTGGTGTCATCCCGACTCCTATCGAAATTCTCGATGCTTTGAAAAAAATGGTTAAATAATTTAATGTTTAGAAATTATGACAAGAGAAGATATAATTAAACCCGAAAACTTAGTGTACAGACGTACGCCGGTCCTCACCGACAACGTAATGCACTATTGCCCAGGTTGCGGTCACGGCGTCGTTCACAGAATCATCGCCGAAGTTATCGAAGAAATGGGCATCCAGGACAATGTCATCGGTATTTCCCCGGTCGGCTGTTCTGTATTGGCATACAACTATTTTGACGTTGACTTCGTAGAAGCAGCTCACGGCCGTGCTCCTGCCTGCGCTTCCGCTATCAAACGTCTCCGCCCCGAAACCTTCGTTTTCTCCTATCAAGGTGATGGCGACTTGGCTTCCATCGGTGCTGCTGAAGTCCTTCATGCTTGCAACCGTGGCGAAAACATCACTATGATTTTCATCAACAACGGTATCTACGGCATGACCGGCGGTCAAATGGCTCCCACCACCCTCGAAGGTATGGAAACCGTCACCTGCCCTTACGGTCGTGATCCCGAAATCATGGGCCACACGATGAGAATGACCGAAATGCTGGCTCAACTTCCTGGCACATACTATGTAACCCGTCAGGCTGTATATACCCCGGCATTGGCTCGCAAATGTAAAAAAGCCATCCGTCAGGCTTTCGAAAACCAGAAACTCAACAAGGGCGTTTCCTTCGTAGAAGTAACCTCCAACTGCAACTCCGGTTGGAAAATGACCCCTATTCAAGCTAACAAGTGGATGGAAGAAAACACATTGAAATTCTTCCCGCTGGGCGATATGAAGGTTGATGGCAAATTCGATCCTAAATTCATCGAACGCGTCGGCACATTCGACCAACCCAATGAAACAATCTACTCATTGAGAAAAAAATAGTTAATTTAAAATTCACAAAGAAATGACAGAAGAAATAATTATAGCAGGCTTCGGCGGTCAAGGTGTGCTCTCTATGGGTAAGATTTTGGCTTACGCCGGCATTATGCAAGATAAAGAAGTTAGCTGGTTGCCTTCCTACGGTCCTGAAATGCGTGGTGGTACTTCTAACGTCACCGTTATCTTGAGCGACGAGCGCATCTGCTCTCCTTATCTTAACCAATTCGACACTGCCATCATTCTGAATCAACAGTCTATGGACAAGTTCGAGAATTCCGTAAAACCCGGCGGTCTTTTGATTTACGACCCGAACGGCATCAGCAATCACCCGACTCGTAAAGACATCAACATCTATCAAGTTGCTGCCGCTGACAAAGCCAACGAACTCGGTATCGCCAAATTGTTCAATATGATCGTGCTCGGCGGTTTCCTCGCTGTGAAACCCCTCGTAACACCTGAAATGTTGCACAAAGGTCTTGAAAAATCCCTTCCCGAACGTCACCACCACCTCATTCCTAAGAACGAGGAAGCTGTTGAAATCGGTAAAGGCATTCTCAAACCGTATCACACTTTATAATATAGTTGATATTATTATATAAAAAGAGACCGTCCTGATGGGCGGTCTCTTTTTAAAATATCCGTCAGGATTACATTCTCTGGTAGTTGAAAAAGTTTATTTGAACAAAATTTCACGATTCATCTATGAAAAAGATATTTTTGATATTAGGCATCTGCGCTTTAATCTTTACAAGTTGCGACAAAGAAAAAACAGTAAATTTCACTAAAATAGCGGATATGCTCTATGAGGTGAGCTACGACACCTATAGTGAAGAACCTGTCGGCACATATCAGGAATTTAGTGGAGAAATGGCGTGCTCCTGTGTTCGAAACGGTGATTATGTTGGACGAAATTTCGACTATTATATGAATAAATCAGCCATATTCGTGGTTCACACTACCGCCAAGAGAGGCCGTTATGCGACCATTGGTGTCGCACGTCTGTCCAAAGTCAACAATGCTATGATAGATGCCGGGTTGATAGATCGACAAATCAAGATTCTGCCTTGGGCTTTGGTTGATGGTATGAACGAGAAAGGACTTGTTGTTACTGCCAACGTGGTAGCCAAGTCTGACGCGGGATCTATTCCTCATACGGGTACCAACCCGGGCGCTCCTGAATTGAACATCCATTCTGCCATACGTGCATTGATAGATAATTGCGCTTCTGTGCAAGAAGCCATAGACTATTTAGAAAGCCATATCATCACCCCATTTGGATCTGAAAAAACGAACCTTCATCTTATGGTATCTGACCCGAAGGAAACGTACGTCGTCGAAATCATAAACAACCAGATTGTGGCAAAACCTCAAAACATTATGACCAATTACCATTTGTATATGGATGAAATCCCTGATTATGCTATGGGAGTAGAACGATACAATATCCTCAAAGAACATTATGCCGAAGGAGGCGTAAATATGGAGAGTATGTGGAGCCTTATGAAACGTGTTAGATACACCAATTCATACTTGGCGGAAAACAAATGGTACTCAGAAATCGCACCACTATTCGGCATTCCCTATTCTGAAATTTCTTCTTATCAATCCAGTTCAGACGGTTATCTTATTTCACAGGAGGAAGAATGGATGGTTGAGAAAGCCTATGTTGAACAAAACGGTTTGCGCGAAGAAACGGAATGGTGGGATACCGCGCATAATTCAATTTACAACATCAGAGACAAAAAGCTCTGGGTCACCATCCACGAACAGAATACTGTTCACAAGTTCAGTCTGTAAACGTCTGTTTTTTTACAAATTCAAACAGGCTTGAAGCATTAATTTTTTTGTACTTTTGCGACCTCTTACCCATAAAAACAGGAACCTTATGTTATTTAAAGACGTATTAGTTGACCCGCAGCTCAAGAAGCAGATTTTAAAACAGGTACACGAACACCGTATCAGTCACGCACAATTCTTCCTCGCCCAATCAGGAAGCCACGCTTTTGCGCTTGCCGTCGCAATGGCCCAATATCTTTCCTGCGAGCATCCTTCCGAGGAGGATTCCTGCGGCAGCTGCCCATCCTGCCTGCAATTCGAGAAACTCGCCCATCCCGACTTGCACATCTACTTTCCCAATTGCATCACCAAAAACGTCAAGAAAGACCCGGAATCGCAGCTTCTAGCCCAACAATTCCGCGACTTCGTGTTCCAAAACAATTACCATATCGACATTCAGGACTGGCTGAAGGAACTTGATGGCGAGAACAAACAAGCAACCATCAACATCCGCGACTGTTCCCACATCATCAATCAGAACAGTATTCGCTCCTACGCGGGCGGTTACAAAACATACATCTTATGGAATGTAGATAGGCTTTATCACGCAGCAGCGCCAAAACTGCTTAAAACCCTTGAGGAACCTGAAAGCAACTCGTTATTCATCCTCATTTCCGAAAAACCGGATAAGATTCTCAGCACTATCCTATCGCGAACCCAACTGGTGAAGATTCCGAGACTAACCAACGAGCAGATTGCCGCAGAAATGCTAAAGCAATTCCCCGAATTGGACGAATCACGCGCCATAGATATTGCCATTCTGTCGGAAGGTGATTATAACAAGGCCCTCAAAATCCACGCAGACAACTCCGATTTGAAAGCAATGCTTGATGCCTTTTCCTTAATGATGGGCAGTGTGGTGGCTTTTGCCAAAAGTCAGCCGCTAAACTCCGTAAAATATGACGAAGTTCAAAATTGTTTTGACGAAATCAGCAAGCAGGGACGCGAATATCAAAAACAATTCCTCCTCTTCACGCTACGTATGCTTCGCAACATATTGATGGCCAATCAAGGTCACCTATCTGTAGTCAAAGCAACGGAGAGCGAACTCACTGTTATCAATTCTCTCAAAGGGATCTTCAATCTAAAGCATATCAGCCTGATAACGGAAGAATGCAACAAAGCACTTTACCACATCGGAAGAAATGGTAATTCCTCTTTGATTTTCACTGATCTCTTCTTTAAAATCGCGTCAGCCTTAAAATAAAGCTAATTTTCCAACGCCTTAATCTCTTTTTCCAAATTCTCCACTCTGAGGAGCAGTTCCTTACTTACAGGTTGGTTGGTATTATGCAAATCCTCAATCATTTTATGCATCAATTCCAAATCAGCTTTCTTTTGTTCAATTTGTTTCTCAAGTTTATTCATAGCATTCGTACTTAAAAACGTGAGCCACGCTTTTATTTGCCATCTAGGCATCTGGAAAAGGCCTGTGACCAAACAAAGAGGGCTCACGTAACCGTGAGCATACTCTCTTGTCTTAGTCAAAAATTTTCCAGATTTCAGATGGTCAGACAAAATCGTAATGCTTACAATGTCAATATGTTATTTTTTTTTCTTATTATTAATATTACTATTTTAGTATTTATTTTTTTCAAAAATTTCAAGCGGCAAATATACAAAAGAAAACAGTTACCCCCCCAGCATCAAGTTTTTCTAACCAACTCTTGCAATTTAGCCAATGCGTCGTCAATGGAAATGGCTTCCGTAAGACGTTGTTTTCCCTGATACACACACACTAAGCCATGGGAAGCCCCCACAATGCCGTAATCGGCATCGGCCATTTCTCCCGGACCGTTCACAATACAGCCCATCACTCCGATTTTGACACCTGGATAGTTTGAGAGGCGTTCTTTCACCAAAGAAAGGACGGATTGAATATCGTATTGTGTTCGACCGCAAGAAGGACAGGATATAAACTCCGTCTTACTCATCTTTATACGGCAAGCCTGCAAAATGGTCGCTTCCAAATCGGCACAATGCTGCTTGCTGAAATGCGGATTTTCCAACTTCACATCTTTAATATGATGATGGTAATAAGCATAGCCCGACAAAGCGGAAGATTTTGCCAGCCACATTTCGTAATCCGTATCCTCGCAACGATAGCACATCGAATTATTTTGCAAGACAAACGACCGCTCATTAATTTCAGACACGGCTTTCAAAAGTTTGTGTGCGAACGGGGTTTCATTTTCGGGAGCCTCCGTTAAAGAAACGCGCACGGTATCACCGACATTCATCAACAGCAGAGCGCCAATGCCTGCCGCCGACTTCACACGCCCCTCTACCCCATTGCCGGCCTCCGTGACGCCGATATGGAGCGGATAGGTTATTCCTCGCTTCTGCATTTCCTGATGCAGGGAAATTGTGGCTTCCATCATCGTATGCACATTCGATGATTTCATCGACACCACCACCTTATGGAAATCGTACTGTTCACAAATATCCAACCATTCCAACGCAGATTGAACCATCGCATCTGGCGTATTGCCATAACGACTTACAATTCTGTCACATAAGGAACCGTGGTTAATACCCAGTCGAATGGCTGTTCCATATTCTTTGCAGATGTTGAAGAGCGGTTCCGCGCGCTTGGCCATACGCTGTACGGCAGCTTCATATTCGCTGTCGGATAGATTCAATTGCGAAAAATTCCGCTTATCGACATAGTTTCCGGGATTGATGCGCACCTTTTCCACAATCGAGGCCATTGCCTCTGCCACTTTGGGATTGAAATGCACATCTGCCACCAAAGGCGTCATAATGCCTTCCGCGCGTAGCTGCGCTTTAATGGCACGCATAGCCTCCACTTCCTTGAGCGACGGGACCGTCAAACGTACCATCTCCGCGCCGGCCTCTATCATCCGACGACATTGTGCCACCGATGCAACCACGTCATTGGTATCCGTGTTGGTCATTGACTGCACCACCACTGGCGCAGCCCCGCCAATCTGTATGTTTCCTATATTGAATTCTGTTTTGCTAAACACGATGTATTAATGCGGTAATGTGATAATGTGATAATGCGATAATGCGATAATGCGTATAAATGTAGATAAGTAGAAGAGCAGATATGCGATTACCTATTCTTTAAACCTTAAACTTCAAACCTTAAACTTCAAGCTAATTATTCATTGTTCATTATTCATTATTCATTCTTCAATGCTTAAACCCTTGCGCTTGGAGTTCGACTTTGTGATTATCGCCGGTAACGATATGATATCCGGCTGATTCTTCTTTGATATAGCCTATAATAGACACATTCTCAACATTCTTAATCTTTTCAAAATCAGCCTGTTTGATGGTAAACATCAGTTCGTAGTCATCGCCGCCGTTGAGAGCAGCGACAGTATGTACGATATCCAAATCCTTCAACGTCACGAAGGTGAGTTCCGTCATCGGCAGTTTTTCCTCAAAAAGATCACAGCCTACGTTGGAAGCGCGACAAATCTGCATTATAGCAGCTGCAATGCCATCGGATACATTCGTCATCGTTGTCGGCAGTATATCCTCGCGGCGGAGAGCCTCAACAATATCCAATCTGGGCTCTGGTTTCAATTGTCGGCGCAGCAGATAGTCCTTGCCGGAAAAATCCGGCTGCACGGAGGGATTGGTTTCAAAGACCTTCTTTTCGCGTTCCAACAACAGCAGCCCCGTATAGGCGGCCGCGAAGTCACCGGAGACACAGATGAGTTCGTTTTCCTTGGCACCTTTTCTCGTAAGCATTCGTGCTGGCTCACACTCGCCAATAGCAGTCACTGATATGATAAGGTCTTTGCGGGATGTTGACAAATCCAGTCCGACGACATCCACGTGCGCGTTTTCGCAGCAAGCCTGCACACCCTCCAAAAGCTCGTTGACGGCTTTCAAGTCAAAACGATTGGATATGCACACATTCAGCATCAGCTGCGTGGGTACGGCATTCATTCCCAACAAATCGGAAATCGCCACGGTCACCACTTTATAACCCAAATGCAAAAGAGGAACGTACGTCAAATCGAAATGCACATTTTCCAAAAAAACTTTCGTTGTGGCAACCACGTTCTCGTTAGTGGGAGCGATGGCAGACGCGTCATCGCCTATACCAACCAAAGTTGAAGAATTGGCTTTGGGGAAATATTTGGAAAGTTCCGTGATTAAATCATATTTGCCCAAATGCGGCATTTCCTGTTGTAGTGTGTTTTCTTCCATTATAGTTGCTTTATTTATAATGTATTTTTATTCTTAATGATTTTCTTGGCAATAGCTGTTGAAAGGATGCAAATCAGATAGTTGGCGAGCACAATCAACAGAATGAATATCATCTGCAGGCCGAAGCCGTCGGGCATTACAGCCGTCAGCAGTTTGTCCTTTATCACTTCCGCGACTATAAACGAAAGCGGCAGCGTAAAGACGAAAGTCAGGGTGTTGCCACCGATTTTATATGGTTTCCCTGTCATCGTCAGTTCCCGCAAATACTTATAGTACGCCCATACGGAACCGACAAAGAAAACCACGATGAAAGTTATTACAAATATCCAAAGCATGAGTTAATGCGATAATGCGATAATGCGTGAAATGGTTAATGGTTAATGATTTATGATAAAGGATGCGCTATTATACTTGAAACTTTGAGCGGACGCAATGAATTGCGTCCCTAAATTTTGTAACTCTATATCAAGTCCGCGTAGGTTGCGCCGACAAGTTGCTGTAGTGCGTCAGGGGCCAGTTGTACTTGGAAGCCGACTTTGCCGGCACTGCAGCAGATAGTTTCGCAAAGTGTGGCAGTTTCCTCGATAAAAGTCGGAAACGGCTTTTTCATTCCCACAGGCGAGCATCCGCCGTGAATATAGCCTGTCAGCGGAAGCAACTCTTTTTGTTTAATCATCTGTATGCTTTTCACGCCGGCGGCAATGGCAGCCTTCTTCAAATCCAGGGTTGCGCACACCGGAATGACGAAAACAAAATGTTCGTTGTTATTGCCCACTGTCACTAAGGTTTTGAAGACGCTTGCCGGGTCTTCGCCTAACAATTTGGCAATAGTTTCTCCGTCGGTTATGCTACTGTCATAATCGTGCGGGGTGAACGGCACACCCTGTTGGGTCAATATGCGCATCACGTTAGTTCGTTCCATTGGTAATCGTCATTCATAATACCCGTGTAGGCTTCTCCGGCACTGGGATAAAGAGGTAATGCCTCCGACATTAAATAATTAGCGCAAACGGTCAGCTGCGCGTACAAGAGCCTCATCCTTCTTGATGAATTTGTTTGCCAAGAACAAACAAATGGCCTCCACAAAAATGAGAATCAGCAGAACGGCTTTGTGCGCGAACTGAAAATCATAATCCATATTGATGATGGTGAAATATTTCTTGAATACAAGGTCCGGACAAATCCACAACATAACCATCAACGTCACCAAATAGACAATCATATTGATAGAGACGATTTGGGTTTGACGAACGCGGTTTTTGTAACTAAGCAATGCTATTAAGGACAAAGCCGAACAGATGACCAGACACAATGCCACGTAATACAGACGTATTACTGCGTGACCATCCGGAACGTTGATTTTCAACACGATGGAATTAAACAAGTATTGCGTGTCCTGTGTGTTCACATAGCCGATGGGAAGAAACAACAACACGATAGGGATAATAGCGGCTATTAATAAAAAAAGTGATTGTATTCTTTGAATCATGAAATTAATGTGTTAATACGATAATGCAATAATAAGGTAATTACCCTTAAACTTTAAACTTTAAACCTTAAACTTTATACCAGAACCTCTACTGAAACGTCTTATTCAGCGTCAGCGTCGGTAGTTTGGTACTTTTCTCGTTAGTTCCTGCGTACGGTGTTAATTTTATTTTGACGTTGGATTCCTGGCCGTTGCCATAATCCATCAGATTGCGTGCGAAGTTCACGACATCACCGACCTGGCCGTTTTTGATAATCTTAACTAAGTCAGCCTTTACCGGCACGGGGACAACGGTTGTTGTTTGGGGATTGATGGCATACGAGAAATTCTTATTGCTACCGGATGCCAGAGGAGAGTTCTCCAACAGGAGTTCATAATCGAATGCGAAAATCTTGGCTGGTTTTTGCGATTCGTTTTTAACGTTGACATTAACATTGGCAGAGACACCGAAATCCTTGTTTTTTATAGCCGTTGCAGCCTTCTGCAACATTGAGAACGACAGGTCGGAGACGCTGCGGATATTGCTCAAATTAATGTCTGCCCACGTGATATCAGACACGTTGGCCATGCTGAATTTGCAATTTATGAGGTTGGCGACCTGAATCAAGCTGCTGCATCCAGCCAGGAACGTCAGACACACTATGGTCACAACGATAAGGGTTTTCTTAATAGTTTTCATTTTTTCTTGTTTGGTTAATATCCTTCGATAAAAAATCATTTAATAACTTGTCCGTCTTGCAAAACAATTTTCCGATCGGAAAGTGTTGCCAATTCCTCATTGTGCGTCACGATAATAAACGTTTGGTGAAATTGGTCGCGCAAATCGAAGAAGAGCTGATGGAGTTTCTTGGCGTTTTCCGTATCGAGGTTGCCAGAAGGTTCGTCCGCGAGGATGAGTTCTGGATTGTTCATCAGGGCGCGAGCCACTGCCACACGCTGTTGTTCACCGCCGGATAGTTCAGACGGTTTATGCTCTACCCTATTCTTTAATTTCAGAAAATCAAGAAGTTCTGTAGCTCTAACTAAAGCTTCTCTTTTAGATTTTCCAGCAATCATAGCGGGCAGCGCCACATTCTCAACTGCGGTAAATTCGGGAAGCAGATGATGGAACTGATAGACAAAACCGATATGTTGGTTGCGAAACTCTGACAGTTGGTTGTCATTAAGAGACCTTAAAGAAGTGCCGTCGATGACGACTTCGCCACTGTCGGGTCTATCCAGCGTACCGATTAAATGCAACAAGGTGGACTTGCCGGCCCCGGAAGGGCCGACAATCGTAACCACCTTGGAGTTTTCTATCGTAAGATTGATTTGCTTCAGCACGTGCAAGGTGCCGTAGCTTTTCTCGACGTTGCGAATTTCAATCATTATTTTTTGATTTCTTTGGCGAGACGAGCGGTCAGCAATGGAACAACCTTGTTGAGGTCGCAGACAATGCCTAAATCGGCGACGCCGAAGATGGGAGCGTATTTATCTTTATTTACAGCAATGATGAGGTCTGATTCCTCCATACCTGCCAAGTGCTGGATAGCGCCGGAGATACCGAGAGCAAGATAGAGGTCTGGACGTACGGTCTTACCGGTTTGGCCGACTTGACGGTCGTGGTCGATAACACCAGCGTCAACCATTGCACGAGAGGAAGACACTTCTGCATTCGGGAATGTTTCAGCCAAGCTTTGAAGTTTGTCAAAACCTTCTTTGCAACCTACGCCACGTCCACCGGATACCAGAACTTTGGCTTCTGTAATATCAACTTTGCCTTTATCTTCCTTAACATTCTTCACCAAGCGAACTTTGAACTTGGAAGCATCGAATGTGGGTTTGAATTCGATAACTTCGCCTTTGCGGGAAGCATCGCGTTGGATTCTTTGCATTACGCCAGGGCGGACGGTACTCATTTGCGGGCGATGGTTGGTACACATAATGGTAGCCATCAAGTTACCGCCGAATGCCGGACGGGTCATCATCAGTTCACCCTCTTCGGAAATTTCCAGACGGGTACAGTCAGCTGTCAGACCGGTATTGAGGTGGCAAGCCAATCTCGGAGCAAGGTCGCGGCCGATGGTGGTAGCGCCAATCATCAAAATGCTGGGATTGAACTTCATAACCACTTGGTGGATAGCCTGTGAGTATTGTTCGGTCAGATAGTCCTTCATTTCGGGTTCGTCAATGCAGAGAACTTCGTCAGCACCGTATTCGATCAGCATTTGAGCCTGGCTCTTAATCTGATGACCGCAAAGAATGGCAACTACCTTTTCATTCAATATTGCAGCTAATTCGTGTGCTTTGCCGAGTAATTCCAAAGCAACGGATTGAATAACGCCTTCGCGTTGTTCTGCAAATACATATATATTTTTATAGTCAGATTTTTCCATAGTAGCTTTCTTTCGATTAAATGATAAATTTTTCTTTCAGTTTGCTAACGATGAGCTCGACAGCTTCTTCAGCGTCAACTTCGTAAAGTTGTCCGGGAGTTTTCTGCGGTTTGGTGAAGGATTTCTTCACACGTGTAGGAGAACCGGAGAGGCCCAAACGAGCTTGGTCAACGTCGATTTGGTCGGCATTCCAGATTTCGACTTCCTTGTCGAAAGCTTCCATAATGCCCTTCACGCTCATATAGCGGGGTTGGTTGGCGGAAGCCAAAACGGTAAGGACGCAAGGTGTGGGAACTTCGAGAATCTGATAACCTTCTTCTGTTTCTTTGGTGACGGTGCAGACATTGCCGTTGACTTCGAGGTCGGTAACGTATGTTACTTGCGGCAGGTCAAGATGTTGAGCCAAAGAAACGGGAACTTGAGCGGTATCGCCATCGATAGCCTGACGGCCACAGATGATCATATCGTAGTCGAGGGTTTTGAGGGCGCCAGACAATGCGTAAGAGGTAGCCAGTGTGTCGGCACCAGCGAAACGTCTGTCGCTGAGGAGGATGGCACGGTCGGCACCCATTGCGAATGCCTCACGGAGGATGGCATCTGCTTGGGGAGGTCCCATCGTGATAACGGTCACGTGCGCACCTAATTGGTCTTTCAAACGGAGAGCCATTTCCAAACCACCCTTATCATCGGGGTTCATGATGGAAGGAACACCGTCACGAATCAAAGTACCCGTCGTCGGGTTGATTTTGATCACATTCGTGTTCGGAACTTGTTTTATACAAACTATAATATTCATAGTGAAATTTTTTCTATTAAGTTATTAAGATATTAGATATTAAGACATTAAGTTATAAAAGACATTACACGACAGGCAACTTACCTTCATAATTTATCATCTTAATAATTTAATAATTATTTGAACAGTTTGCCAGAGATGACCATTCTTTGAACTTCGGAGGTACCTTCGTAGATTTCGGTAATCTTAGCGTCGCGCATCATTCTTTCGATTTCGTATTCTCTGGTGTAACCATAACCGCCGTGGAATTGGAGGCACTTTGTGGTGACTTCCATAGCCGTTTCAGCGGCAAAAAGTTTAGCCATAGCGGCATCTACAGAATACGGGAGGTGCATATCCTTCTTATAGGCAGCCTGACGGACGAGCAGACGAGCGGCCTGGACTCTTGTTTCGAGGTTAGCCATTTGGAATTGAGTGTTCTGGAATTGGGCGATAGCCTTGCCGAACTGTTTGCGTTCTTTCGTGTATTTAACGGTCACATCCATAGCGCCTTGAGCGATACCGAGGGCTTGGGAAGCGATACCGATACGGCCGCCGCCGAGGGTCATCATAGCGATTTTGAAGCCCTTGCCGAGTTCGCCGAGGAGGTTGTCTTTCGGGATGCGGCAGTTTTCGAAAATAAGTTCGCAGGTGGCAGAACCGCGGATACCGAGTTTCTTTTCCTTCTTACCGATGGAGAATCCCGGAGTGTCCTTTTCAACGATGAATGCGCTGATGCCCTTGGTTCCGAGGGATTTGTCAGTCATTGCCATAATGACATAAACGTGTGCGTAGCCGGCGTTGGTGATGAAGATTTTGCTGCCGTTGAGCACCCATTCGTCACCATCGAGAACGGCGGTAGTCTGCTGCATAGCGGCATCCGTACCGGCGTTAGGTTCGGTCAGACCGAAAGCGCCAATCCATTCGCCGGAAGCGAGTTTCGGCAAATATTTCTTTTTCTGTTCTTCTGTACCGAATTCCAGAATAGGGTTCATACAAAGGGAGGTGTGTGCGGAAACCACAACGCCTGTGGTAGCGCATACGCGTGACAGTTCTTCAACTGCCATTATATACATTTGATTGGTACCGCCTTGTCCGCCGTATTCTACGGGAATAGGAATACCCATAATGCCTATCTTGGCCATTTTTTCCACCGTCTCCATAGGGAAACGTTCTTGTTCGTCGATTTCGGCTGCCAACGGTTTGACTTCGTTTTCAGCAAACTCGCGAATCATCTGCAGGAAAAGTTCTTCTCTTTTGTTTAAGCTAAAATCCATTTTTAGATATTTGGGTTAAGTAAATAATTGTATTCAACTTTGTTCAAACTAAAAATCAGGAATATTCCCGAAATTTAACGGCTTAGTCTAGTTGCATCGGTTTGAGGTCGGGAGCAACCGTGAAGTCAGCTTCTGTAGCGGCTTTCACATCATCCAAAGTGAACTCGGGGTTGAGTTCGGTGAGGACGAGGCCGTTTTCAGTAACTTTGATGACACCCATTTCGGTAACGATGAGGCTGACAGCGTTTTTAGCTGTAAGCGGGAGGTTACAGGTGTGTAAGATTTTAGGATTGCCCTTTTGGGTGTGTTCCATAGCCACGATGACGGTTTTGGCCTGCATCAGGTCCATAGCGCCGCCCATACCGGCTACCATTTTGCCAGGGACCATCCAGTTTGCGATGTCGCCGTTTTCAGCGACCTGCATAGCACCGAGGATGGTTTTATCGACGTGACCGCCTCTTACCATACAGAAAGAGTCGGCGGAGCTGAAAGATACAGCGCCCGGTTGTGCGGTGATGAATCCGCCACCGGAATTGATGAGATTCGTGTCTTCCTTGCCTTCTTCGGGTGTGGGACCCATTCCGAGCATACCGTTTTCGGTTTGCAAAATCACGTGTACATCGTTCGGTAAATAGTTGGGAACCATGGTCGGCAGACCGATACCCAGATTGACTACATCGCCGTCATTGAGTTCTTTAGCGACTCTTTTAGCGATAGTTTCGCGTATTTGAGCTTTATCCATAACTAAATATTTTAAGTTTATACTATTCAAATAAGTTGCTCATTTTAGGGCGGGCAAAGATACAAAAAATGTTTTTTGTTGTTCAGCATAAAAAATCAGTGCTTTCGCAACACATTTTCGAGTGTGAAAGGGCAAATGGAATCCTAACTGTTTTTAGACGATCCACAGCGTTATTACTCAGTGTACAAGATGTGATATCGGGCCGCCACAGAACGGCGTGAAACTAACGACAGTGTTGAACTGTATATCGTCCCAACGGAGGTTAGCTAGAAGCTTTTCAAAAAATGCGCAGGAACAATAAATAATGAACAATGAATATGGTTACGGCCTTCGGTATAGCACTATGTCGCTTATGCGTGTTTTAAAATCACAATGAAAATCCACAAAAAAATAGCCGGACGAACCGGCTTCTTTCAGGTCGTCGTCTTTCAGACTCCTTAAAATCCAATGGAAAATCTATTTTAAAATCCACTTCAAAAAGTATCAATGATTCAGAATGAATTATAAAGATTGTCCATAAGGAAGCCCAACCATTCACCATTCACCACTCACCATTCCCCCTTAACCTTTAACCATTAACCCTTTTATCGCATTCCCGCATTATCTCATTATCGCAATATCTCATTATCGCAATATCGCATTATCGCAATATCGCATTATTTTCTACCTTTGCGGCGCAATTTAAAACCTTCTAATATGAATAAAAAAATACTTACCTCCTTTATTATTATCAGTTCCTTTCTTTTATCAGCAAACGCACAGCAACATTTGATGTATGAGAGTTTTAGCTTGGGCGGGAACGACACTTCCAAGACAGAAGTGCTACGCGTAGGCGACCGCATCCGTATCCAATCCGGAGACAAGCCCATTGAGCATCCCATTCCAGGAATGGCCCAACATTTCACCTACGTCGATTATGCCAACGACACAGTCATCAGCCAACTTTTCTACAGCGACAAGGAGCAATATTGTACCGGACGCTCGTTGAAGAACGACAACGAATACAAAGAAGAAGGCACTGAAAAAATCAATGGATACAACTGCACAAAATACTCCATCGTCCTATTTTCCAACAAGATAGAGCTATGGTTCACGCAGGACTTGAATTTCCGCGCCACACCGTCGGCCAGCTTCGGCAATTTACCCGGCGTATTAGTCAAATACTGCCGCAACGGGAACGCCGTCACCCAGTTGGCGAAAGTCACCAAAGACAAAAAGCTCAGCAATATCTTTCCGCAAGACTTCGGCACAACGAAAACCGCCGCACAACTCAACCAACTGGAAAAGGACAAATTAGTCATTACCATACCTGTTTTCAAAGAGGACCAAATCTGCTTCAATCCCAAAATCCCTGTGCCCACGGAAGTCGGCTTTGACACGACGCTCACATTCGCCAACGGCACCGTTATCTTGAAGAAAATCAGATGGGACGCATTGCCTACCCACTACCAACTGTTTGCCGAAGTCACGCAATATTCCAATGGGGATGCCTACGACCGGACAGGTTCCATCTTTCTCATTCCCACCTCGAAAAAACAGAGTCTGTTAGATGGGCTGAAAGCCAACGGGACGGACGCTCTCCCCTACTTCACCGACAAGGACGGCGGCAAATACCAGGGCATGGTCAAAACAGACGACTACCTGCCCGTTGTGGAATTAATCCGTTTCTTCACGCCATTCGGCATCCGTCATTACAACCAGTACCGTTCTTTGGATGACCGCGAATGGGAAGATGCCACGCTTTACAAACAGGACATCAGCGACCTGCGCGCCGCGTTTGGGGATGAGGTCATCATCGGCGCTTTCATCGGCAATTACGATGGCGGCGGGCACAAGCTATCCCTTACCATCAAGGCTTATCCCGAAGGAGAGAGCTGGGACACCACGGGCCTCGGCAAGCAATTCGCCATTCCATTGTTCAACACCTGCAACGTGATGGAGATGGCCGGACAAAACTACGGCCGCCTTTTCCGCACCGACTCGCTAAACGTCACGTTTGAAGTGCCCGAAAACGTTGAAAACCTGCGTCTTCGCTACATCACCACCGGGCACGGCGGATGGGACACCGGCGACGAGTTCGTGCCCAAGGCCAACACCATACTCATTGACGGCGAGCCCCGCTTTATCTATACGCCGTGGCGCTGCGACTGCGGAACGTTTCGGACTTTCAATCCCGCGTCCGGAAACTTCTGGAACGGGATGTCCTCCTCCGACTACTCGCGCAGCGGATGGTGCCCGGGCACAGCCACACAACCCGTATATTTCGATTTGTCCGGACTCCAGCCAGGCAGACACACGATGACCATTGCCATTCCACAAGGCGAACCCGAAGGCAGCAGCTTCAGCTCCTGGAGCGTTTCCGGCATCCTAATCGGAAACACGAAATAGTGAACTGTGAGCAGTGATCTGTGATCTGATTTTTCGAGAATCAGACGACAGTGTTTTTTGGAAAAGGTGTATAAAGCTACAGTTAAGGAGGTTCTTTTTGTAGTAGTGAGCAGTGATCTGTGAACTGTGATCTGATTTTTGGGGCGGTGATACAATTATTTATTTACTGCGGAAAAATCGCAGTCTGGGAGGTTCTTTTTACAAATTAAATTTTCTATTATGCGATTTTTTATTTAGTTTTGCGGTTTTGAAAAATTCTAACGAAAAATTTTTATAAAATTCTAATTATTAACACTTTAAATCAATTTTATTTATGGAAAATCTTGTAAAGTATGTATGGATTGTGTTCGTCGCATCCATCGTGGCGCTGGGTTTTGCATTTTTCTTCTATCGCAGAATGCTGAAAGAAGATGAAGGTACGCCCACTATGCGCGAAATCGCGGCTCACGTGCGCAAAGGCGCCATGGCCTATCTGAAACAGCAGTACAAAGTGGTGACCATCGTGTTCATCATCTTGGCTGTTTTGTTCTTTGTAATGTCCTTGTTCGATTTGCAGAACGGCTGGGTATGGTTCGCATTCCTCACCGGCGGTTTCTTCTCCGGTTTGGCAGGCTTCCTCGGTATGAAGACCGCCACCTACGCATCTGCACGTACCGCTAACGGCGCTCGCCAATCCTTGAACAAAGGTTTGCAAGTGGCTTTCCGTAGTGGTGCTGTCATGGGCCTCACGGTTGTTGGTCTCGCCCTTTTGGATGTCTCCGCATGGTTCCTCATCCTCAACGCCTGCATTCCTGAAACCAACCATCTCGTCATCATCACCACTACGATGCTGACCTTCGGTATGGGTGCTTCCACACAGGCTCTGTTCGCACGTGTCGGCGGCGGTATCTACACCAAGGCTGCTGACGTGGGCGCCGACCTCGTTGGTAAGACGGAATTCAACATTCCTGAAGATGACCCACGCAACCCTGCTACTATCGCTGACAACGTTGGTGACAACGTAGGCGACGTTGCCGGTATGGGCGCTGACCTTTACGAATCCTACGCTGGTTCCATCCTCTCCACGATGGCTCTCGGTGCTGCTGCTTTCGCCACTATCGGTGTTGAAATGCAGATGAAATCCATCCTCGCTCCGATGATGATTGCCGCTGTCGGCGTCATCCTTTCCATCATCGGCATCTTCATCGTTCGTACGAAAGAAGAAGCTAACATGACCCAATTGCTCAAGGCCCTCAGCCGTGGTACAAACACTGCTGCTGTCCTTATCGCAATCGCCACATTCGTGATTTTCGCACTCGTTTTCGGTACTGAAGACCCTATGTGGTGGCACGTTTCCCTCTCTGTCGTAGTCGGCCTTCTCGCTGGTGTGATTATTGGTAAATCCACAGAATACTACACTTCCCAATCTTACAAACCGACACAAAAGGTTGCTGAATCTTCTCAAACTGGTCCGGCTACCGTTATTATCTCCGGACTTGGCTTGGGTATGATTTCCACCGTGATTCCGGTGCTCACTATTGGTATCGCAATCATCCTCGCTTTCTTGTGCGCTAACGGTTTCCAAATCGCCTTCACCGCTCAAAACCTTTCTCTCGGTTTGTACGGTATCGGTATTGCCGCTGTAGGTATGCTTTCCACCCTCGGCATCACATTGGCTACGGACGCTTACGGTCCTATCGCCGACAACGCCGGTGGTAACGCTGAAATGAGCGGTCTTGAACCTGAAGTACGTAAACGTACCGACGCTCTCGACGCACTTGGCAACACTACCGCTGCTACAGGTAAAGGTTTCGCTATCGGTTCTGCTGCTTTGACCGCTCTCGCATTGCTTGCTTCCTACGTAGAAGAAATCAAGATGGCCCTCATCCGTATCGCTGATGGCGCTTCTGACGGTTTGGCATACGTTGCTGAAGGAGTTGAAAAGACGGCTGAAGAACTTTCTAGCGCTACTCTTATCGACTTTATGAGCTGGTACAATGTCAGCTTGATGAACCCGAAAGTGCTCGTCGGCGTATTCATTGGCTCTATGATGGCCTTCCTGTTCTGCGGTCTTACGATGAACGCTGTAGGTCGTGCTGCACAGAAGATGGTGGAAGAAGTTCGTCGCCAATTCCGCGAAATCAAGGGTATCCTCACGGGTGAAGGTACTCCTGACTACGCACGTTGCGTGGCTATTTCCACAAAGGGTGCTCAACACGAAATGTTGTTGCCGTCCATCCTCGCCATCCTCGCTCCGATTTTGACGGGTGTCATCCTCGGCGTGGCAGGTGTTCTCGGTCTGCTTGTTGGCGGTCTGGGTTGTGGTTTCGTATTGGCTATCTTCATGGCCAACTCCGGTGGTGCTTGGGACAATGCTAAGAAGTATGTCGAAGAAGGCAACTTCGGTGGCAAGGGTTCTGACAACCACAAGGCTACCGTCGTTGGCGACACCGTTGGTGACCCGTTCAAAGACACATCCGGTCCTTCCTTGAACATCCTTATCAAATTGATGAGTATGGTATCCATCGTAATGGCTGGTCTTACCGTAGCATTCTCCTTGTTGTAGGAATAGAGGTCAGTGAACTGAAAACAGTGAACTGATTGAATAATAAACAAAAAAGAGCGTCCTCTGCAATTTGTGGGGGACGCTCTTTTGGTTTCAGGTTTCAGGTTTGTTTGCTGCGGTTATCACACTGCCATCGCGCTCAACATTGACCGTAATAGTTCTCTTGCGCGCCGAGCGACGGATTGCTATGTCCAAACTACCGATTTTCATATTTCTACAAACAATGCATCTAACGTCACAATATCTTGAAAAGTGCTACTGTAATCGTCTCTGCTAATGTTTTTTTTGTTGCTCCAGACAATTAAAACAATGGTTGCTTTTGCTAAACGTATCTATTTCAATAACATATAATATATTGAATGTTATAAAAATTCACGATGCAAAAACACACTTATTTTTATACAAATCGGCTTGGATGAATAGTATTTATTATGACATTTGTTAAATTTATTTCGCCCCCCTCCTTAGTGCGCTCTCGTTGCTCTTAGCCAACTTGATAAGTTCGCTCACGATGGCATCGCTGTTCTATTTCAGCTTCGGAATGCCAGAGAAACGCAGCGTCGTGTCGAGATTGCCGCGCAAGGCCTCCACATCCGTCGGTTTGGTCCACAGTTTCGGGATGCCCATCGCTTCCAGAATGATGCGCATCACGGTGTCGGTAAGAGTTACGATGTGGTCTTCAATCCTCGCTCCGATTTTGACGGGTGTCATCTTCGGCGTTGCTGGTATTCTCGGTCTGCTCGTTGGCGGTCAGGGTTGCGGTTTCGTATTGGCTATCTTCATGGCCAACTCCGGTTGTGCTTGGGACAATGCCAAGAAGTATATCGAAGAAGGCAACTTCGGTGGCAAGGGTTCTGACAGCCACAAGGCTACCGTCTTTGGCGACACCGTTGGTAACCCGTTCAAAGACACATCCGGTCCGTCCTTGAACATCCTTATCAAATTGATGAGTATGGTATCCATCGTATTTCCCCATCGCGATACGCCTCTACAATAGGCATCAATTATCGCCATTACGGCAATATTATTATCAGCGCAACGTCGCTACTGTTTGTGTTTTTGAGATGGTGTGCACCCCGTCTCTACAAATCATCCATTGTGCTTCTTGAAATTCTCCGCCTGTTCCAGGATTTCCTTGAAAACCTCGTCATTGACGAACGGCGGATAACCATATTCCGACAATAGCAGAATCAGGTTCATCTTCAGCTCGGCCTTGATGTCTTCACGCCGCGACCAGTCGGTGTATTTGGCCTTGTCATCTACAATGACTTTGATTTCCTTGGCCAAGGCAATGGCCTTGTCTTCCGGATACTCAAAGTTGTACTTTTTCGCCACCAGCATCAAGATGTCGTAAAACGATTTTTCTTCATAACTGATGCCCATCGCTTCCGACTGCTTTTTCTCACTGTTGATTTCGGCCAGCAAATCCGTCATCTGAGATACCACTTCGTCGATGACTTCGTTGGCTAACGTGGTGTTGTCGCTGCGGTCGTTGTAACTCTTTACGATGGCCTCCAATCGCTGCGAAAAGTCAATGCCCTTGGCTTTGTTGATTTTCTGCAATTTGTCAATAACCTGCCGAAGGAGTTTTTCCATCAGCTTCACTTTGGTGTTGGGCAAATTCAGACGGTTGAGCCGTTCCATATACTGCTCGGAGAAAAGGTCAAGTTCTTCTTCCTTGGCACCGATTCTGGTGATTTCCTCCACCTGTTCCGAAATGAGGGCAACGCGGATGAGGTCTGCCACGTGCCGGTTCACCGAGGCGGTGACGGCGGCAGTGCCGCGCGTGAGTTTGAAGATGATGGAACGCACGGCCATAAAGAAATGGATGTCGTCAATTTCCTGTGTGCTCAACCGGTCGCTGTTGCAGCAGA